>NZ_JBIBKC010000001.1:0-487715 GCF_042958985.1 Pseudomonas sp. NPDC007930 | reverse complement strand
CACACCGTTCTGGTTGTACTCGCTGGCGTCCTGGGCAACCGTTTGCAGGCTGCGGTCGGCGCCGTCCTGGGCAACGCTGTTCAGGTTACGGTCAGCGCCGTCCTGAGCAACCTGTACCTGAGGTTGGGCGGCCAGGGGCGCGGCGTGGGCGGCCTGGAAGCCGAAGCTGCCGGCGGCGATGAGCGAAAGGGCGAGGGCGATGGCTTGGCGTTTCATGATGTGTGTTCTCCGTAGGGGGTAGGTATCTGGCTACGGGGTTAGTCTCTCGCCGCAGCCGCCTTCGGAGAACTTGATAGAGGCGATTGTAAAAATCAGCCGGGATGATACTTGGGTTCGAGGGTCCTTCTCCCGGCACTCCGGCTGTGCCGTAATGCTGTTCACTTAAGCAATCAAAGCGGTAATTGAGGGCAAAAAGCCCTGATTTTTCTAGGCGGTTTTACCGAGCGCATGACCTGGCTGGCCCCTCGCCCGGCACAGCCGGCCTCCCACAGGTTTTATGTTACCTTGTAAATCAAGTGCTTACACAAAGCTGGTGGGAGGCCGGCTGTGCCGGGCGAAGGGCCCCTCAGCCCACCCT
Source organism: Pseudomonas sp. NPDC007930 (assembly GCF_042958985.1). Lineage (NCBI taxonomy): Bacteria > Pseudomonadati > Pseudomonadota > Gammaproteobacteria > Pseudomonadales > Pseudomonadaceae > Pseudomonas > Pseudomonas sp. NPDC007930. Next base: position 487,138 of record NZ_JBIBKC010000001.1, on the reverse strand, counting down.
CACTCCTGATGCTCTTCGCCGACAAAGGTGAGCGAGGTGAAATACCCCAGTTCATCCACCGCTTTGTCGCCCTTCACCGGCACCGAGGCGTACGCGGCCACCACGTTCAGGCCCTCGTTGCGCACGGTGATTTCCGCCACGCCATTGGCATCGGTGGTCGCGCTGGCCTGGCTGGGCATGCCGCGGTAGTCGCCGTATACCTTCACGTCGGCCATGGGTTTGCCGTTATGCAGCACCTTCACCTTCAGCGGCTTGCCGGTGCCCACGCGGGTCGGGTCTGCCTGCGGGACGATTACCAGCCCCAGTTGGTCGAAGGCTGGCAGCGCCTGGTAGTGGTCATGCACAGCCACGCTGTATTTCACGCCCTTGATCGCCTGCACGGCGTCCTTCACCTCGGCTTTGGGTTTTTCTGCCCATTCGCCCGCGGCGTTCTTGGTCCAGACCCCGGCATCGAGTTCTACCGCCACTACCGCGGCGCCGCTGGCAGGCAGCAGGCGGGCGTGATTGTCGAGCCGTTCGATGGCGATGGTCAGCGGCTTGCCATCGGCGCCATAGGCCTGGGCAGCTTTGACTTGGGCGGGGTTGAAGGCGTCGTCTTCAGCGCCTTCGCCGAACACGACCTCGACATGGCCGCGGCGCTGTTCGGTCCACAGGCCATGGGCCGAAGCCTGGGCGGCGATGAGCAGGGGCAGGGTGGCGACAGCCAGTAAACGCAAAGGGGTGGAGTTCATTGCAGCCTCGTGATTAGGGAACGCCATAGGCTAACGAGGCGGCGGGGGTGAAATCTTGTGGGGTAGTGTTACTAGATTTTTCTACGGTGATGGAAGAGCTACCGCAAGGCCAGCATCATCGTTGTCGGGGATAGGTCAAGGCAGTATTGAAAACCTGCGTATTTCGCATAAAAGCCTGCTAAGCGATCATCCAACGGGTGCACGACCAATGCGGTTGAGCCTATTACTTCAGAGGCGATCAGGCTTCGCTCGATAGCATCTTGCAGCAACGCTACCGCGAGCCCCGCTCCCTGAGCTTGGCGTGTGACTCCCATACGGCCAAGGATGGTCACTGGGTGCTGGTCGGGTGAGTTCCGTTGTAACCGCCGGGGTGCCACATGTGCCCGTGCAATGGAGCCATTGCTCAATGTGTAGAAACCCGCCACTTCGCGGCTGTTGGCGAAACACACGACATAAACCGCAGCGTGTTTCAGTTGCTGCGCCTTGAGCGCGCGCCGATGCAGATAATCGTTGATCGACTCAACGCCACAATCGAAGCTGGCCCATTGGTGAGTATCGTCCAGGCGTTGCGGTGCACTCACTTCCATGGTTTTGGGCGCTGGAGCAATGCTTGAAGTTTCTCGTTGGTACGCAGCGGGTTGGCATCGAGCGCCTGCTCGAAGCGCTCGAAGGCTTCATCGTCCAGAACAAAGAGGCGGCGATCCAAAAGCACGTCTTCCGCTTTTCGGCACGCAGCGTCCAGAATGAAACTAGTGCGATCGACACCTAGAATTTGCACCGCAGCATCAATCAGGCTGCGTTTTTTTGCATCCACTCGCATGTTCAGCGAGACGGGCTTTTCACGGGGTATGTCGTTCATGGGTGGCCTCTAAAGTGTGCGGCTATGGAATAGCATACAACGCTGTGTAGCTATTGTGTAGCTTGAGCCGGCAGCATCACCCGCACCCACACCGGCAAATGCCCGGAAATCCCCTGTGTATCCGCCTGCCGCACCCGCGCCTCCAGCTTGCCCAGCCCCGGGCTCAGGAACAGGTAATCCAGGGTGCGGTCCGGGCCGCCGTCGGGGGCGGCGCCACCCAGGTAGGTGAGCCATTGCGCCCGTTGCTGGCCGCCCGCCTGGGCGTTGCTGGGGACCATTGGGTAGGCGTCCCAGAGCAGGTGCAGGTCGCTGTTGGGGGCGTATTGTGGCTGCAGGGCAGGCTCCAGGCGGCGGTACTGGCCCAGGGGCAAGGCGTTGAGGGTGCCGCCGAGCAGCCATGGGGTGCCCTGGCCTTCGAGGCGGTCAAGGCGCCGGCGCAGGGTAATCAGTTGGTTGCGCTGGCCGTCGTTGCCCGCCTGGTAGCTGGCCAAGTGCGTATTGAGCACCGCCAGCAGGCTGCCGTCGGCCATGTTCAGGTAGCTCGACAGCAGCGCCGGCTGGGGGGCGAACAGCTGGCTCAGGGCGTTGCCCGGCAGTGGCAATTGCAGGCGTTCGGCTTTTTCCAGGCGGTAACGGCTGAGGGTGGCGAGCGTGCGGCCCGCGGCGCCGAAGCCGTGCCAACTGGGCACGAAGCTGGCTTTGAAGTCGTAGGCCTGGGCGCTGCAGGGGTAGAGGTCGGCCAGGCGTTCGCGCAGCAGGGCCAGTTGGTCTTGCCCAGCGGTGGCCTGGGCGCCGTTGTCGACTTCCTGCAACAGCAGTACGTCGGGGTGTTCTTCGCGCACCACCCGGGCGACTTCGTCCAGGCCGTGGGCGAGGTCTGCCGGGGTCGGGGTGCCGCTGCCGCCGTCGTTGCCGGCCAGGGCTTGCACGTTCCAGGTCATCACCTTCAGTGCCTGGCCGGGCACCAGCGAAGGCGCGCTGCCACGGCATAGCGGCGCGATCGCCATTTGCCGCGGCGGGTGCCAGGCACTGCGGTACAGCAGCACGCCGGCCACGATGGCCAGCAGCAACAACAGCAGCAAGGCATTGCGTACACGCCGCATCGGCACACCGTTCACAGGGCAGACGCTGCGAGCATAGCGCAACGGCTAGGCGTTTTGCCGCTGGGTCGGGTCGCTGATCAGCATGAACAGGCGGAACAGCACCACGGTGGTAAACAGTTGCAGGAAGCTATTGAGGCTGTCGATCAACAGCGACACCGCCCAGTGGCCATCGGCCGGGTACACCTCGCTGCTGGCCCAGTCGATCACCCACAGCGGCACCAGCACCAGCAGCAAGCAGGCGAGGATTTGCCAGAACCAACCGCGGCTGAGCTCGAAGCTTTGCTTGATTGCCGCCAGCGGCGTCAGGCCGCGCAATACCAGCAGGTACTCGGCAAACACCAGCTTGGTCATGATCCACAGCCCCGGCAGCACGAACAGCGACATGCCGAGCATGATGAACAGCGTGCTGATCGCCGCCAGCAGGGCGAACTTCGGCCACAGCCGCAGGGCCATCGACCACAGCGCCTGGGCGTTGGGTGCGTCGCCATTGCTGCGGGCGTCGAGGAAGTAGATCAGGGCGCCGGTGTACAGCGGATAGAACAGCAGGCCCACGAGGATGTCGAACACAGGTGAGCCCGATGGCCCTTGGCTGCGCGCCACCAGTTGTTCGGCCAGGGCTTCCAGCACCACCAGTGGCAAGCACAGTTGGGCGATGGAAAACAGGTGGCGGCGAAAGAAGTAAAAAGCGTCTTGCAGGATGGTCAGCGGATTCATCGGGCGGCTATCGGTTGGCAAAGCAGGCCCACACTGTAGCTGATCGAGGGGGGTGGATAAATTAACTTTCATCCATGTGAACGATTGAAAGCCGCCTGCCGGGGCCCCATCATTTTGTGACTGGCCCGTGGGGCCAGCCTAATTTGGCAACGTTACGAGGTCGCCATGAACAGCGAAGAGCAAACCTTGATCGATGGCTTGTTTGCCCGCCTGAAAAAGGCCGAGGCAGAAGGCGGCGCGCGCGATGCGCAGGCCGACCAACGGATCAAGGAGCATCTGGCCGGGCAGCCGGCGGCAGCCTACTACATGGCCCAGGCCATCCTGGTGCAGGAAGCCGCGCTCAAGCGCCTGGACGAGCAAAAACGCCAACTGCAGGCCGAACTCGACGAAGCCCGCGCGCGCAGCCAGGCGCCGGCCCAGCAAAGCGGTGGTTTTTTGTCCAGCCTGTTCGGCGGTGGCAACCGTGAACAGCCCGCCGCCGCCCCGCGCGGCAACCCCGCCGGCGGCTGGCGCGAGCCCAACAGCGGCTGGGGCCAGCCTTCGCCAGCGCCACAGCAGGGCTATGCGCCACCGCCACAACCCCAGGCCGCGCCAGCGGCGGGTGGGTTTATGCGCGGCGCGCTGCAAACCGCGGCCGGGGTGGCCGGGGGCGTGATGCTCGCCGAGGGCATCAGCAGCCTGTTCCACCACAACAATGCCCCGCAAGAGATTGTCGAGGTGATCCGCGAAGAGCCCATGGCGCCGGATGCCTACGCCGACAATGGCAACGGCGGCGACAACTGGAACCAGGACGCCGGTGGCTTCTCGAACACCGACTGGGGCAGCGATGGCGCCGATGGCGGCTTCTTTGACGATGATGATTACGTCTGAGGCTGGCATACTGAAGCCTTGACGCAGCGCCGCCTTCAGGCGGCGCTGTCGTTTCCGGCACACAAAACAGGGGCTGCCCGTGAAAAAAATCGCCGTATTCGCCGATGTGCAGAACCTCTACTACACCGTGCGCCAGGCCTACGGCTGCCATTTCAACTATTCAGCGTTCTGGAACAGCATCGCCCGCGACGGCGAGATCGTTGAAGCCTACGCCTACGCCATCGAGCGCGGCGACGCGCGCCAGCAGCAGTTTCAGCAAATCCTGCGCAACCTGGGCTTCACCGTGAAGCTCAAACCGTACATCCAGCGCGCCGACGGCTCGGCTAAGGGCGACTGGGACGTGGGCATCACCATCGACATCCTCGACGCCGCGCCGCGGGTCGACGAAGTGGTGCTGGCCTCCGGCGATGGCGACTTCGACCTGCTGCTGCAGCGCATCATCGAGCGCGACAAAGTCGAGGCGGTGGCCTACGGCGTGCCGGGGCTGACCGCGGGGGCGTTGATCCGCGCCGCCAGCCGCTATGTGCCGATCGACGGCCCGTTGCTATTGCGCAACTGAGCCGGGCCGCGCAAGCTCTTCAATACTAGAAAAAGGCCACGACGGCCGCCGCGCTTCGCGCGTTAATCGACTGAACGATCAGAGATTGCCTGCCATGCCTGCCGCCCGCTCCACGCTCCTGCTCGCCGCGTGTTTCTTCGCGTTGTACTTCATTTGGGGTTCGACCTACCTGTTCATCCGCATCGGTGTACAAACCTGGCCGCCGCTGCTGCTGGCCGGGGTGCGCTTCATGCTGGCCGGCGGGTTGCTGTATGGCTTTCTGCGCTGGCGCGGCGCGCCCAGGCCGACCCGGCAACAATGGCTGGCCGGCGGCGCCATTGGCTTTTTGTTGCTCAGTTGTGGCAACGGCGGGGTGTCGCTGGCCGAGCACGCCGGGGTGTCTTCAGGGGTGGCGGCGCTCACCGTAGCCACGGTGCCGTTGTTCACGCTGATTTTCGTGATGCTGCGTGGCCAGCGCACCTCGCCGGTGGAGTGGGCCGGGATCGCCATGGGCATGGGCGGCATCGTGCTGCTCAACCTCGGCAGCAACCTGCAGGCCAGCCCGTGGGGCGCGCTGGTGGTGCTGTTCGCCGCGGCCGCCTGGGCCTTTGGCTCGGTGTGGAGCCGCGCCCTGCCGCTGCCGCCGGGGGCCATGGCCAGTGCCGTGCAAATGCTGGTGGGCGGCGCCATTTGCCTGCTCGGCAGCTTGCTCAGTGGCGAGCGCATGACCCAGCCGCCGGGGGCCAGCGGCTGGCTGGCGCTGGCCTACCTCACCGTGCTCGGCTCGATCGTTGCGTTCAGCGCCTACACCTACCTGCTGCGCCACGTGCGCCCGGCTGCCGCCACCAGCTATGCCTATGTCAACCCGGTGGTGGCGGTGCTGCTGGGCATCGCCTTCGCCGGTGAGCACATTGGGGTGTGGGAGGCGGCGGCGATGGGGGTGATCGTCGGCGCGGTGGTGCTGATCGGCTTGCCGCAATGGCGTAAGGCATAAGCGCCGGCAAACGGGTAAACTGCGCGGCTGCTACTGCTCCCCTTACGGTACCCGTTATGACGTTCGCCTCCCTCGGCCTGATCGACCCCCTGCTGCGCGCTTTGGCCACCCTGGGCTACACCGAGCCCACGGCGGTGCAGCAAAAGGCCATACCCGCGGTGCTGGCCGGCCGCGACCTGATGGCCGCCGCCCAAACCGGCACCGGCAAAACCGCCGGCTTCGCCCTGCCGCTGTTGCAACGCTTAACGCTGGAAGGCGCCAAGGTGGCGGCCAACTCGGTGCGCGCGCTGGTGCTGGTGCCCACCCGCGAGCTGGCCGAGCAGGTGCACAACAGCGTGCGCGAGTACGCGGTGAACCTGCCGTTGTCGACCTACGCGGTGTACGGCGGGGTGAGCATCAACCCGCAGATGATGCGCCTGCGCCGCGGCGTAGACGTACTGGTGGCCACCCCCGGGCGGCTGCTCGACCTGCACCGGCAGAACGCGATCAAGTTCAACGCGGTGCAGGTGCTGGTGCTCGACGAAGCCGACCGCATGCTCGACCTCGGCTTTGCCGAAGAGCTGCGCGCGGTCTACGCTGCCCTGCCCAAGCGCCGGCAAACGCTGTTGTTCTCCGCCACCTTCAGCGACAACATCCGTTTGCTCGCCGGGCAGATGCTCAACGAGCCGCTGTCGGTCGAAGCCAGCCCGCGCAACGTGGCCGCCAGCACGGTCAAGCAGTGGGTGGTGCCTGTGGATAAAAAACGCAAGGCCGACCTCTTCTGCCACCTGCTCAAGGCCAAGCGCTGGAAGCAAGTGCTGGTGTTCGCCAAAACCCGCAATGGTGTGGACCAACTGGTCGAGCGCCTGCAGGCCCAGGGCTATGCCGCCGACGGCATCCATGGCGACCGGCCGCAGGCCACCCGCCAGCGCGCGCTGGACCAATTCAAGGCCGGGGAAGTGGCCATCCTGGTGGCCACCGACGTGGCGGCCCGTGGCCTCGACATCGAAGACCTGCCCCAGGTGGTCAACCTCGACCTGCCGATCAACCCCGAGGATTACATCCACCGCATTGGCCGCACCGGCCGCGCCGGCAACACCGGCGAAGCGGTTTCACTGGTGTGCGCCGACGAAGTCGAGCAATTGGCGGCCATCGAGCGGCTGACCCGCATCACCCTCAAGCGGGTAGACGAACCCGGCTTTGTGCCCGACCACCGGGTGCCGGAAACCAACGCCAGCGGCGAAGTGATCAAAAAGCCGAAAAAACCGAAAAAGCCCAAGGCCGGCGGCACCAAGGGCGCCCTTGGCCGTTGGACCGAAAGCGCCGACGTGCCAGAGCCGGTCAAGGCTGTGCGCAAGGTGCCGGCCTTCAACACCGGGCCGCGCAAGCGCAAGCCCTGAGCCGGGCTAGCCGTTGAGGTAGGCCAGCAGGCCGTGGGCGGCGGCCCGCCCGCTGGCGAAGCAGGCGGTGAGCAGGTAGCCGCCGGTGGGGGCTTCCCAGTCGAGCATTTCGCCGGCGCAGAACACCCCGGGCAGCGCCTTGAGCATCAACCCTTCGGTCAGGCCCTCGCGGCGCACCCCGCCGGCACTGCTGATGGCTTCGGCCAGCGGCCGGGTGCGCAACAGCCGGCAGGGCAGGGCCTTGATCGCCTGGGCGAGGCGGGTTGGCTGCTCGAAGGCATCCTTGCCGGCCAGTTCGCGCAGCAGCGCGGCTTTGGCGCCGTCGAGCTTGAGTTGGCTGTGCAGGTGCTTGGCCATGGTGCGGGTGCCGCGCGGCTTGGCCAGCGCGGCCTCGATGCTCACCAGGCTGCGCTGCGGCAGCAGGTCAAGCTGCACCCAGGCCTCGCCTTGCTGCTCGATACGCTGGCGGATCGCCGCCGAACAGGCATAGACCACGCTGCCTTCCAGCCCGGTTTCGGTGAGGATCGCCTCGCCCGGCCGTGGCGTGTCGCCCACCAGCGCCAGGGCAATGTTCTTCAACGGGCTGCCGGCGAATTTTTCCCGCAGCAGCGCGCTCCAACCCTCGACCTCAAAGCCGCAGTTGGCCGCCCGCAGTGGCGCCAACGGCACCCCGCGTTCGGCCAGCAGCGCTTGCCAGCTGCCATCGGAGCCAAGCCGCGGCCAACTGCCACCGCCTAGTGCCAGCAGGGTGGCACGCACCGCTAGCTGTTGTTCGCCCTGGGCGCCGGCCAGGCGCAGTTGGCCTTGCGCGTTCCAGCCCAGCCAGCGCTGGCGGGTGTGGATAACCACCCCTTGCTCACGCAGCCGCGCGACCCAGGCGCGCAGCAGCGGCGCGGCTTTCATGTCTGTCGGGAACACCCGGCCGGAGGTGCCGATAAAGGTATCCAACCCCAGCCCGGCCACCCACTGGCGCAGCGCGCTGGCGTCGAACCCCCGCAGCCAGGGCCTGGCCCACTCGGCCTGCTCGTAATAGCGGCCAACGAAGGCCTCGAAAGGCTCGGAATGGGTGATGTTCATCCCACCTACGCCGGCCAGCAGGAACTTGCGCCCCACCGACGGCATGGCGTCGAACACCGCCACCGGCACGCCGGCCTGGCTCAGCACCTCGGCGGCCATCAGGCCAGCGGGGCCAGCGCCAATGATCGCGACGGGGAGGGCGGGGGTATCGGGCATGGTAAGGGCCATTGGGGCAAAAGCCGGCATTCTACCCGAGCACTGGCCCCAGGGCATTGGTGAAAAAACAACCAGCACCGGCGCGGGCCTGTGGATAAAGGCCCGGGCGGGGTTTCACAGAGGTTATCCACAGGCGGTTCCACAGTGGATGGGGGTAACTCATTGGTTTTCCCATACTTTTTTCGCCACGTGATGAAGGATGCCGTGGCGCCGCGCCAGGGCCTGGCGGTCTTTGCTGTAGCCGCCGCCGATCACCGCCATCACTGGAATATCCCGCCCCAGGCAGCGCCGCAGCACGCATTCGTCGCGCGCGGCCACGCCCTGGTCGGTGAGCTTCAGATAGCCCAGGGCGTCGTCTTGGTGCACATCCACGCCGGCGTCGTACAGCACCAGGTCTGGCTGGTACAGCGGCAGCAGGTAGTCCAGGGCCTCTTCGACCACCCGCAGGTAGGCGGCATCGCCCATGCCCATCGGCAAGGGGATGTCCCAGTCGCTGTGGGCCTTGCGCGCCGGGAAGTTCTTTTCACAGTGCAACGACACAGTAATGGCGTCGGGGGTGTCTTCGAGGATGCGCGCGGTGCCGTCGCCCTGGTGCACGTCGCAGTCGAAGATCAGCACCCGGCCGACCTTGCCGCACGCGAGGAAGTAGCGGCTGATCACCGCCAGGTCGTTGAAGATGCAAAAGCCGGCGGGGTAGTCGTAGTGGGCGTGGTGGGTGCCACCGGCCAGGTGGCAGGCCAGGCCGTGCTGCAGCGCTTGCTCGGCGGCCAGCAGCGAACCGCCCACGGCGCGCACGGTGCGCCGGGCGATCGCCTCGCTCCACGGCAGGCCCAGCCGGCGTTGGTCTTCACGGGCCAGTTCGCCGGCCAGGTAACGCTCGATATACTCCGGGGCGTGGGCCAGGGCGAGGATCTCTGGCGGGCAGATGGCCGGGCGCAGCAGCGCCTGCGGTTGCACCACGCCGGTGGCCAGCAGGTGCTCGTGCAGCAGGCGGAACTTGTCCATCGGGAACCGGTGCTCGGGCGGGAAGTCTGGACTGTAGTCTTCGTGGTAGATCAGCGGCAGATGCATGGTTTTTCGGCATGGGCAGGGGGTTCGATCTTGCCAGTGGCCGGCCTTCATGAACAAGGAGTGATCGATGACGCCCATCCTGGAACTGCACACCCCACGCCTGCGCTTGCGCCAGTGGCGCGACGCCGACCTGGAGCCGTTTGCGGCGATGTGCGCCGACCCGCAGGTGATGCGTTACTTCCCCCAGCCCTTGTCGCGCCTGCAAAGCGCGGCGCTGATCGGCCGCGTGCGCGGGCATTTCAACGAGTACGGCTTTGGCCTGTGGGCACTGGAACACCGCGCCAGCGGCGCGTTTCTTGGCCTGACCGGGTTGCTCAACGTCAGCTTCGACGCCGCCTTCACCCCGGCGGTGGAGATCGGCTGGCGCCTGGCCCGCGAGCATTGGGGGTTGGGCTACGCCAGCGAGGCCGCCTACGCCTGCCTGGCCTGCGCATTCGGGCAGATGGCGCTGGACGAAGTGGTGGCCTTTACCGCCGAACCCAACGTGCCGTCGCAGAAGGTCATGCTCGCAGTGGGCATGCAGCGTGACCCGCACGGTGACTTCGACCACCCGCAGTTGGCCGAGGGCCATGCCTTGCGCCGGCACTGGCTTTACCGGGCCAGGCGCGCGCAATGGTCCGGAATATGATACAAGCGTTTGAATTTTTACCTGAGGAGCCTGCCACCATGAGCCATGTGCTGGACGACCTGGTCGACCTGTTGAGCCTGGAAGCCATCGAAGAAAACCTCTTTCGCGGGCGCAGCCAGGACCTGGGCTTTCGCCAGCTGTTCGGTGGCCAGGTGCTTGGCCAGTCGCTCTCGGCGGCCAGCCAAACCGTTGAGCCCGAGCGCCATGTGCATTCGCTGCACGGTTATTTCCTGCGCCCGGGCGATGCCACCCAGCCGGTGGTGTACATGGTCGACCGCGTGCGCGATGGCGGCAGCTTCAGCACCCGCCGGGTGACCGCGGTGCAAAAGGGCCAGCAGATTTTCACCGCGTCGATGTCGTTTCAGGGCGATGAGCCAGGCTTCAGCCACCAGGCGCCGATGCCGGCGGTGGTGGGCCCGGAAAACCTGCCCACCGAGCTCGAGCTGCTGACCATGCACGAACGCTTGATCCCGCCGCCGCTGCGGGAAAAACTGCTCTGCGCCAAGCCGATCGAGATCCGCCCGGTGACCGAGCGCGACCCCTATAACCCGCAGCCCAGCGACCCGGTCAAGTACGTGTGGTTTCGCGCCGACGGCCAGTTGGCCAACAACCCGCAGTTGCACCGCTGGATCATGGCCTACGCCTCGGACTTCAACCTGCTGACCACCTCGCTGCTGCCCCACGCCAAATCCGTGTGGCACCGCGACATGCAACTGGCCAGCCTCGACCACGCGCTGTGGTTCCACGGCAACCTGGTGGCCGATGACTGGCTGCTGTACGCCCTCGACAGCCCCTGGGCCGGCAACGCCCGCGGCTTCAGCCGTGGCGCGGTGTACAACCGCGCCGGCGAGCTGGTCGCCTCCTCGGCCCAGGAAGGCTTGATCCGCCACCGCGAGGACTGGGCATGAGCCTCGCTGCCATTCGCCACTGGGTGTTCGACATGGACGGCACCCTGACCCTGGCCGTGCACGACTTCGCGGCGATCCGCGTGGCGCTGGGGATCCCGCCCGAGGACGACATCCTCACCCACCTGGCCGCGCTGCCGGCCGCTGAAGCCGCCGCCAAGCACGCCTGGCTGCTGGAGCACGAACGCGAACTGGCGGTCGGCGCCCAGGCCGCGCCGGGCGCGGTGGAGCTGGTGCGGCAACTCGCCGCCCAGGGTTGCCGCCTGGCGATCCTCACCCGCAACGCCCGCGAACTGGCGCACATCACCCTGGCGGCCATCGGCCTCGACGATTGCTTCGCCGTGGCCGACATCTACGGCCGTGACGAGGCGGCGCCCAAGCCCGACCCCGAAGGCCTGCTGCGCATCGCCGCCAGCTGGCAGGTGGCGCCGAGCGAAATGGTGATGGTTGGCGACTACCGCTTCGACCTCGCCTGCGGCCGCGCCGCCGGCGCGCGCACGGTGCTGGTGAACCTGCCGGAAAACCCCTGGCCGGAGTTGGCCGACTGGCATGCGGTGGATTGTTGGGCGTTGGCGGGGCGCCTTTAGTTCTCAGCACCTACCGGCTCCTCTTGAAGTGTGAGCGCGATAGCGCTATTCCAGGTACTTCCCGGTAATGCAGAAGCCGTAACGCGAGTGGCAAAGTAGCGATCAAAGATGTGCCAGTCTTGATAATCAGTAGGCGCAGCCTGGAATGCCGCCAACCTGCCAAATAGGCCGCAGAGCCAATCTGCACATTGAAGGGTCTGGAACAGGTGGCTTTCTCCCTGAAGAGGAGGTTCGATCAGCGTTCTGCATTTTCTGTCACTGCTCTCGAACATTGCGAGCGTGCAGGCTGCGACGTTTCGCTCGCGCCACGCGTTTCCGGCCTGCTGTTCATCCAACAGGGCGATGAAGGTATCTCCGTTGGCCAGGCAATAGCGGTCTACGCGCTGTATGGCACTGAGTAACTGGGCTTTGAACAATTCGCCCGGTGCGGGCGCGGCTGCCGGTGGGGGCTTGGTTTGCGCGGTGTAGAACACGTAACCGCCGGCCAGATTGATCTGGTTTATCAGGCGAAAAGTTGCTCGGCGCAGGTTCGAGTAGCGCGTAACGTTCGCCAGGGTATAAAGCGCCGCCCCCTTTTTCTCCCAGCGGTACGGCGCAAATCGCTCTGGGTTACGGTGCTCCAGGTCCCAAGCAAGCAAATGGCATTTAAGCCGATAGAAGTAGATAGCGAATTCGCGCACCGAGGTAACGGGTAGCAAAAAACCGCCCAAGCCAAAAACCGGGCTGGTTTTAAAGGTAGGGTGGGCGCGGGAAATGAATGGGCCGATATGGCCGAACTCGTCCAGATACAGGACGTAATGCATGGGTTAACCCTCCAAAAACACGAAAGCCTGCACATCGTGCAGGCCTCGGAGGGTGGGCATAGGGTTAACCATGCGTTGGACGGGATGCTAGTGGGCGAGCTAAGCCAAGTCAATGCTGGCCGCAGGCCTAGTGTGTTCCATATGTTTGCGAGCAAGCCATTGAAAAAATTCTTAACCATCCGGAACATTTCTTCACTCCCGGTAACGCTTCCTTGCACGCCGGCCGCTTAATCCGCCGCCACCACCGCACTATCATGCCGGCCTTTTCCCCGTCATAGAGCGCTCCCGTGTCCATCCTCAGCCGCCTGCCCGCCGCCGCCCTGCTGCTTGCCAGCCCCGCCTTCGCTGCCAATACCCTGACCGGGGACTGGGGCGGGGAGCGCTCGAAGCTGGACGCCGAGGGCATTCACCTGACCGCCGACTATGTGTCTGAAACCATGAGCAACGTGCACGGCGGCCAGGAGCGCGGCACGCGCTACGCGCAGCAGGTGCGGCTGGGCGCGCGCTTTGACCTGGCCAAGCTGCTTGGCAGCCCCGACGCCGGCGTGGTGCAGTTCACCGTCAACGACCGCCGTGGGCGCAGCACCTCGGCAGACCTCGTCGGCAACCGCCTGCCCGCCCAGGAGGTCTACGGCGGGCTGTACACGCGCATCTCCGAGCTGAGCTACGAGCGCACGCTGTTCAGCCCGGCGTTCGATGTAAAAGCTGGGTACATGGCCATGGGCAATGATTTTGGCGGCATGGCGATCCTCACCGACTTCGTCAACGCCGCGTTCTGCGCGCACCCGTTGTCGTTGTCGGGTGGCAGCGGCTGGACCAACTACCCCAGCGCCCATTGGGGCAGCGAATTCAAGTACCGCATCAATGCCGATTGGCGGGTGCAAACCGCGGTGTTCCAGGTCAACCCGGTGACCAACAGCCGCTCGCGTTACGCCCTGCGGTTGAGCACCACTGGCACCACCGGGGCGATCCTGCCGGTGGAGCTGGTGTACGACCTGCACGCCAGCCTGCCAGGCCAGTACAAAGCCGGCTGGTACTACGACACTTCCAACACCGCGCGCATCGACGGCAGCGGCAAGGCCAGCAACCGCCACGGTGCCTACCTGCTCGCCGACCAGATGGTCTGGCGCAACCCCAGCAACGACCTGCAGAACCTGCATGTGTTCGGCCAGGCCACCAGCGCCGACGCCGCCACCTCGCCGTTCCGCCATTGGTACTCGGCCGGCCTGGTACTCAACGCGCCGTTCGCCAGCCGCCCGCGTGACAACCTCGGCTTCGCCTGGGGCCGCGCGGTGGTCAACCCGCGCACCCGCGCCAACCAGGAAGCTGCGGCCAGCGCCGAGAACGCCGAGGCCATCGATAACCTGGCCGGCGGCGAGCAAGTGGCTGAACTGAGCTACGGCGCGCAGCTGACCGACTGGTTGCTGGTGCGCCCGGATGTGCAGTACATCGCCGAGCCGGGGGCGTTTTACGGTGAGCAAACGGCGAATACCTGGCTGGCCGGCGTGCAGTTGAAGGTGACCTTCTGATCCATAACCATTTGGTTATGTATAGCGGCGTGCTTTTCAGTGTCGCCCGGGCCCTGTTTGTTTGAAACTGTAGGCATGCGCCACCGTGGGCGCTGCCCAGACAATTCAAACAACAGGAGCCCGACATGTCTGATCAGGACACCAGTCGCTTCATCACCCGTGACCGTAACTGGCACCCCAAGGCCTTGACCCCCGACTACAAGACCTCCGTGCCCCGTTCCCCGCGCCAGGCGCTGGTGAGCATCCCGCAAACCGCCAGCGAAAGCACCGGCCCGAACTTTTCCCATCTGAGATTCGGCCAGCACGACAACGACCTGCTGCTGAACTTCAACAACGGCGGCCTGCCGGTGGGTGAGCGGGTGATCATCGCCGGGCGTGTACTCGACCAGTACGGCAAGCCGATCCCGCATACCCTGGTGGAAATGTGGCAAGCCAACGCCGGTGGCCGTTACCGCCACAAGAACGACCGCTACCTGGCCCCGCTCGACCCGAACTTCGGCGGCGTTGGCCGCACCCTGACCGATGCCGACGGCAACTACGAGTTCCGCACCATCAAGCCCGGCCCGTACCCGTGGCGCAACGGCCCGAACGACTGGCGCCCGGCGCACATTCACTTCTCGATCAGCGGCCCGTCGATTTCGACCAAGCTGATCACCCAGTTGTATTTCGAAGGCGACCCGCTGATCCCGATGTGCCCGATCGTCAAGTCGATCGCCAACCCTGAAGCGGTGCAAAGCCTGATCGCGCGCCTGGACATGGCCAATGCCAACCCCATGGACTGCCTGGCCTACCGCTTCGACATCGTGCTGCGTGGCCAACGCAAAACCCACTTCGAAAACATCTGAGGAGCCGCCCATGCCTATCGAACTGCTCAAGGAAACCCCTTCGCAAACGGCCGGCCCCTACGTGCACATCGGCCTGGCCCTGGCCGCGGCCGGCAACCCGCCGCGCGAACAGGAAATCTGGAACCAGATGGCCAAACCCGGCGCGCCGGGCGAGCATATCCTGTTGCTGGGTAACGTGTACGACGGCAACGGCCACCTGGTGCGCGACTCGTTCCTGGAGTTCTGGCAGGCGGATGCCGCCGGCCTTTACCACACCGAGTACGACCTGGAAAAACCCTTCAACAGCTTTGGCCGCACCGCCACCACCTTCGACGCCGGCGAGTGGGTGCTGCACACGATCAAACCGGGCGTGGTGCACACCCGCGCGGGCGCGCCGATGGCGCCGCATATCAACGTCAGCCTGTTTGCCCGCGGGATCAACATCCAGCTGCAAACGCGCATTTACTTCGACGATGAAGCCGCGGCCAACGCCAAGTGCCCGATCCTCAACCTGATCGAGCAGCCACAGCGCCGGGAAACCCTGGTCGCCACGCGCTGCGAAGTGGACGGCAAAACGGCGTACCGTTTTGACATCCGCATTCAGGGTGAGGGTGAAACGGTGTTCTTCGACTTTTAAGGTCGGCTTCAGGGCCTCCCGCCCGGCGGTGCCAGGCGAGAGGCGCTGAACCTCAATCCCACTCGGGCGCGAAGTCCGGGCTGACCAGCCGCTGGTCCTTGGGCAAGCCCTGGATCAGCGCGCGGTCTTCGTCATCGAGCACCAACTTGAGCGCGTCGAGGTTGCTTTGCTGGTTCTTCTGGCTGGCGGCCTTGGGGATTGCCGCCACGTTGGGCTGGTCAACCAGCCACTTCAGCGCCACCTGGGTCGGCAGCACGCCGTGCTTCTGGGCGATGCGCTGCAGCGCCGGGATCTCCGACACCTTGTTGCGCAATAGCGGGCTGTAGGCGGTCAGTGCCATGCCGTGCTCGCGGGCGAACGCCAGCAGGGCGTCCTGGGCCAGGCACACGTGGTATTCCACCTGGATCGCCGCCAGCGGCGCGCCCAGTTCCTCGACCGTGCGGCGCAACAGCGGCAGTGGGAAGTTGGCCACGCCGATGTTCTTCGCCAGCCCCGACTCACGGACCTTCACCAGCGCCTCGATGCTGTGCTCCAGGCTCCAGCCCTGCGGGCCCGGCCAGTGGATCAGGAACAGGTCGATGTAATCGCTTTTCAGCGCCTTCAGGCTGCGCTCGAACGAGGCCTGCAGGGCGGCGGGTTCGAGTTGGTCCCACCACACCTTGCTGGTCACGTGGATCTGCTCGCGCGGCACCGAGGTGCTGGCCAGGGCATCGCCCACGGCGGCTTCGTTGTTGTAGCCGGCGGCGGTGTCTACGTGGCGGTAGCCCAGGTCCAGCGCTAGGCGCACCGCGCGGGTGCAGTCCTCGCCGAGCATCGGCCAGGTGCCCAGGCCCAGCTTGGGCATGTTCAACTGCAGCGTGTTTTGAATCGCTTCCATGGTTGGCTTCCTTTTACTCGTAACCGGTAGCGCCGGCGATGTGCCGCGCGGCGATGTAGCCGAAGGTCATGGCCGGGCCGAGGTTGATGCCCCCGGCCGGGTAATGCCCGGCGAAAATACTCGCCATGTCGGTGCCGGCCGCATACAGGCCGGCGATGGCGTGGCCCTGGGCGTTTAGCACTTGGGCGTGTTCGTTGGTGCTGAGCCCGGCAAAAGTGCCGAAGCTGCCAGGTTCGACCTTCACCGCGTAGAACGGCGCCTTGGCCAGTGGCGCCATGCACGGGTTGGGGCCGTGCAGCGGGTCGCCCTGCTTGCGGTTGTACGGCGTGCTGCCGCGGCCAAAGGCGCTGTCCACGCCGCGTTCGGCATCGTGGTTGTACTGCTGCACGGTGCGCGCCAGCCCCTCGGCGTCGATGCCGCAGGCCTGCGCCAGTTCGGCGAGGGTCTGGCCTTTTTTCAGATAACCGCTGCGCAGCAAAGGTTCGACCGGCACCGGGAACGGCCGGGCCATGCCCAGGCCATAGCGGCGC
The DNA here is from genome assembly GCF_042958985.1 of Pseudomonas sp. NPDC007930. Taxonomy (NCBI): domain Bacteria; kingdom Pseudomonadati; phylum Pseudomonadota; class Gammaproteobacteria; order Pseudomonadales; family Pseudomonadaceae; genus Pseudomonas; species Pseudomonas sp. NPDC007930. The sequence goes on along the minus strand of NZ_JBIBKC010000001.1, from coordinate 470,326 downwards.
AAAAAGCGCTGGTCGCAGACCAGCCAGGAGCACACTTCAGTGCCCGGTGCCTGCGCCACCATGGCCGCGGTGTAGTCGTAATAGCCGCCAGCCTCGTTGACGAAGCGCTCGCCGGTTGCCAGCACGCCGATCACGCCGGGCTTGCCGCGGTCGATGATGTGTGGAAAGTGCCCGTGCTGGCCATTGCCATAGGGCACCACCGACACCGGGCACCAGGCCGCGGCGCTGGCCACGTCGGTGTTGACCACCGCGCCCACCTGCTCACCCAGGCGCAGGCCGTCGCCGTTGCACTCTGCTGGCGGCAGCGCGCGGTGCTCGGCGCCAGTGGGTGTGCGCGGGAACAGTTCGCGGCGGCGGGCGCTGTCGTGGGCAAAACCGCCGGCGGCCAGCACCACCGCCTTGGCCCGCACTTGTACCTCGCCACGCGGGGTGCTCAGGGTCGCGCCGTTCACCCGGCCCGCTTCGGTGTGCAGCGCGGTCACCGGGGCTGACTCCCACAGCAACACCCCCAGCTCCTCGGCCGACTGCGCCAGCCGTGCCACCAGGGCCACGCCATTGACCAAGTGCTCGGCGCGGCCCAGGTGGGCCAAGCCGAGCAGGTGGCGGCTGACCCGCTTGGTCACGTGCCAGGCCGAGCGCCAGGAGCGGGTCAGGCTGAGGAACGCCGCCAGGTCCGCCCCGGCCATGATCGGCATGCCGAGGAACGAGGTTTCCTTCATCGTCCGGCGCAGCCGCCGCAGCAGCGGGCGTGGCAGCCGATAGGCGCTGTACGGCGCGGCGATCACCGAACGGCCGCCGCTGCCGGCGCCGGGGGTGTCGCCGTGGATGTCGGCGATGCCGTTGCCGTCGGCGAACTGCAGGCGGGTGTGTTGCTCGAAGAACCCCACCATGTGTGGCGCCGCCTCCAGGAAGGCGTCGATGTGCGGGGCGCTGAAGCGCTCGCCCAGTTCATGCTCCAGGTAAGTGCGCGGCGCCTGCGCTGGCTCGTGGATGCCCGCGCGCACCGCCAGTGGGTTGCGCGGCACCCACATCCAGCCGCCGGACCACGCCGTGGCGCCGCCGAACACCGGGGCTTTTTCCGCGAGGATCACCCGCTGGCCATGCCAGGCGGCGGTCACCGCGGCGGCCAGGCCGGCCGCGCCAGAGCCAACCACCAGCACATCGCAGTCTATGATTTGGGACGAAGAGGCAGCGCCACCCATGTAAAGGCTCTCGAACTGTTGGAATTGTGGAAAATCAGAACCGGGTTCCATATTCTATGCTGGCCTTGGTGATCTCAAGGCCCAGCGGCCAAAGCTGGGCGATGATCGCCCAAACTGTGATGGGAACCTCTATGGCTGGTAGCCAGATCGAACGCGCCATTCAACTGCTCGAACACCTCGCCGAAGCGCCCGGGGGCGTGCCTCTGCAAACCCTGGCCGACGCCTATGGCATGCCGAAAAGCGCCGCGCACCGCCTGCTGGCTGAGCTCACAAGGTTAGGCTATGTGCGGCAAAACCCTGACAGCGCGCGCTATTTGCTGTCTACCCGGCTGGTGGCAATGGGCTTTCGTTATCTCTCGGGCAGTGGCGTGGACATCGTCCAGCCGGTGCTCGAGCGGCTGGCCGCGGACAGCGGCGAACTGGTGCGCCTGGGGGTGATCGAAGGCCAGCGCCTGACCTGGATCGCCAAAAGCCAAGGGGCCCGCCACGGCCTGCGTTACGACCCCGACATGGGCCGCGAGGCGCCGCTGTTCTACACCGCCTCCGGGCACGCCTGGCTGGCCACCCTGAGCGACGCCCAGGCCCTGGCGCTGGTCGAGCGCCAGGGCCCGTGCACCCCGCCCGGGGTGGGCCCCGGGGCGCCGGCGAACAACGCCGAGCTGCTCGAGCGGCTGCGCCAGGCGCGGGCGTTAGGCTACGCCTGGGTGGCAGAAAGCTCGGCGGTGGGCATGGCGGCGATGGCCGTGGCGGTGCGCCGCCCGCGCGAGGGCGAGGCGGTCGGGGTGCTCAGCGTGGCCGGGCCGAGTGCGCGCCTGCCGCGTGAGCGTATGCAGGCGCTGGCGCCGCTGATGCTCGCCGCGGGGCTGGAACTGGGTGAGGCGGCGCTGGCCTCGGAATGGTTCAACTGAGGCCTTGCGCTATTTGTGGAACTCGGTTCTAAATAAATACATAAAAACCACAGGCCCTCACCATGCACCAGCGTTCGTTCTCCCTCGCCGCCCTCACCGTTCTGGAGCTGCCACCGCCCGAGATGGTCGAGGTGGCCGCCCGCGCCGGTTACACCCACGTGGGCCTGCGCAGCGAGCCGGCCACCGCTGAAGAACACCACTTCCCGCTGCTGCGTGACGCCGCGCTGCGCCGGCAAACCGCCGAGCGCCTGCGCGACACCGGCCTCAAGGTGCTCGACATCGAGATCCTGCGGCTCAAGCCCGACACCGAGGTGGCCAGCTTCGAGCCGCACCTGGCGCTGGGCGCCGAGTTCGGCGCCAGCGAGTTGCTGGTGGCCGGCAACGACCCCGACGAGGCCCGCACCGCCGAGCGCTTTGCCGCCCTGTGTGACCTGGCCGCCGGCTACGGCATCTACCCGCATCTGGAGTTCATGCCGTGGACCGACGCCCGCGACCTGGCCCAAGCCCAGCGGATCGTGCTCGCCGCTGGCCGGCCGAACGGTTGCGTGCTGGTCGACGCCTTCCACTTCAACCGCTCCGGCTCGCAGCTGGAGGCGTTGAAGCAGTGGCCGGCCGAGCGCATGCGCTACGCTCAGCTGTGCGACGTGGCCGGGCCACGGCCGCAGAGCATGGAGCGCATTTTGTTCGAGGCGCGTAACGAACGGTGTTTCCCAGGGGAGGGTGATTGTGACCTGCTGGGGCTGTTGCGGGCGCTGCCCGCAGAGATACCGCTAAGCCTGGAGATCCCCACCCGGGCCTTGCTGGAGCGGGGCGTCAGTGCCCTGGACCGGGCCCGCATGGCCCTTGAAAAGACGTATCGCGTACTGGAACGCTTGTGAGCCGATGACCGCACCGAACACCGCGCTGACCGCCACGCAACAACCCCTCAAAGGCATGCTGTTGATGGTGGTGGCGACGCTGCTGTTCGCCAGCCATGACGTGCTGTCCAAATACCTCTCGGGCATCTACCCGGTGATGCTGGTGATCTGGGTGCGCTACTTCGTGCACATGGCGCTGATGATGGGCATCTTCCTGCCGCAATCGGGCCTGCGCATCCTGCGCACCAAGCGCCCGTTGCTGCAGGTGCTGCGCGCGCTGTGCCTGCTCGGCACCAGCCTGTTGTTCATTTCCGGGCTGCAGTACATCCCGCTGGCCGAGGCCACGGCGGTCAACTTTCTCTCGCCGCTGCTGGTCACCGCGCTGTCGGTGCCACTGCTGGGCGAGCGGGTTACCCGCGGCCAGTGGGTCGCGGTGCTGGTGGGCTTTTGCGGGGTGATGATCATCGTGCACCCGGGCGGTGAGCTGTTCACCCCGGCGGTGCTGCTGCCGTTCGGCTCGGCGCTGTGCTTTTGCTTCTACCAGGTGCTGACCCGGTTGGTGGCCAAGGTCGACAGCCCGACCACCAGCAACTTTTTCGCCGGCATCCTCAACACGCTTATCATGAGCGTGGTGGTGGTGTTCTTCTGGGAATGGCCGACCTTCTGGCACGGGGTGCTGATGTTGTTTCTCGGCGGCTGCGGGATGAGCGCGCACCTGTTGCTGACCCAAGCCTTCCGCCACGCGGCGCCGGCCTTGCTGGCGCCGTTCGGCTACTGCCAGATCGTGTTCGCCGGGCTGTACGGGTTCCTGATCTTCAACCACACGCCTTCGCTGCTGGCGGTGGTGGGGATCTGCGTGATCTGCTGCTCGGGGATTGCCGCGGCGCTGTTGCAGCGGCGGGCGCAGCAGCGGGCCGCGGGGTAGGGCTTGCAGGCCCCTCGCCCGGCACAGCCGGAGTGCCGGACCACGGCCTCCCACGGGTTCTGTGTTGCCTCGTAAATCAATTGCTTACACAAATCCGGTGGGAGGCCGGCTGTGCCGGGCGAAGGGCCAGTCAGGTCATGCGCTCAGTAAAACCATTTGAAGAAACCAGGGATTTCTATTCTCAATTCAGCGCTCTGATTGCTTAAGTGAACAGCATTACGGCGCAGCCGGCCTGCGAAGGGCGGATCACACCTGTTCAGGCACCTTGCGCGGCGCCATCAGGTACAGCCAACCCAGCGCCAGGAAGTACATCACCGGGATGATCATGAACAGCAAGTGGTAGTTGTTGTGGGTCACGGTGAGGATGTAGCCGACGATCTGGGTCATGAACATCCCGCCCACCGCCGCGCACATGCCGCCAAAGCCAAACACGGTGCTCATCATGTGCTTGGGCGTGTAGTCCATCACCACGCTCCAGATGTTCGCCGTCCAGGCCTGGTGCGCGGCGATCGCCAGGGAAATCGCCGCCACCGCCAGCCACAGGTGGCTGGCCCCCGCCGCGGCGACCACCCCAACGATCGCCACGGCGAACAGCGCCATCGACAACAGCCGCGCCTTGACCGGCGCCATGCCCCGGCCGATCAGCCAGGAAGACACCAGCCCGCCGCCGATGCTGCCGAGGTCCGCGCAGAGGTAGATCACCATCAGCGGGATGCCCATTTGCGTCACGCTGATGCCCAGCGAGTACTGCTGGTTGAGAAACGGCGGCAGCCAGTATAGGTAGAACCAGAACACCGGCGCGGTGAGGGTAAAGGCCACGGCGAAGGCCCAGGTGCCGCGCATGCGCAGGATGCGGTGGAACGGCACCTTCTGTGGCTCGGGCTCACGCTCGGCCTGCACGTATTCCAGCTCGCTGGCTTTGACCCGTGGGTGGTTTTCCGGGTTGTAGTAGGTCAGCGCCCACATCACCGCCCAGCTCAGGCCCAGGCAGCTCATGGCGATGAACGCCGCCTGCCAGCCCCACACGGTAAGGATGATCGGCAGCATCACCGGGGTGATCATCGCGCCAACGTTGGTGCCGGCGTTGAAGATGCCGGTGGCCACCGCGCGCTCGCCGGCGGGGAACCACAGCCGGGTGGTTTTCACGCAGGCCGGGTAGTTGGCGGCCTCGGTCAGGCCGAGGATGAACCGGCACACCATGAAGCCCGCCGCCGAGGTGGCCAGGCCATGGGCGCCGGTGGCCAGGCTCCAGCACAGCACCGCGCAGAAGAACACCCGCTTGACGCCGAGTTTGTCGATCAACTGGCCTTGCAGCAAAAAGCCCACCGCGTAGCCGACCTGGAACCAGAAGTTGATGTTGGCGTAGTCCATCGCCGTCCAGCTCATCTCTTTGGCGAGGATGGGCTGCATCACCCCGAGGGCGGCGCGGTCGATGTAGTTCAGGGTGGTGGCGAAGAACACCAGGGCGAGCATCGCCCAGCGGGTTTTACCCACGGCCATGGCGGTGCGCATGGCGTTGCCGATCCCGGGGCGTGAGCCCGGCGCGGCGGCCAGGCGTGAAGTTTGGCTGTGAGGCATGAAGGGTACCACCTGTGTCATCGAGCGTAGCGGCCAGCGCAACGGCGCGCATTGTGCGCCAAAGTGCGGCCAGGCGCGCCACCGAAATGGCGGCACGGTACGGAAAAAACGCGGTCGAATACGCTAGGACGCCGGGGCGGCCTCGCACACAGGGTGGTTTGCAAATAGGCGGGGAGTGTTGAAGGATGCACGCATAGCCGGATACCCACTCTTGAAATTTTTATCGTGTAACGCCAGTGCTGGTTTGCCCTGGCGTATGGCTGCCGTTGAGGCCGAAGGCTCTACAACGGGCACGGAGTGGGTTCAGTGTTGCCGCCGCCTGCCCGGTGCGTCAATTGACGCAAGGCTAAGATGGTCGATAATCGAACGGAAAGTAACCGCTTGGTACGCGAGCGGATCGGCCAATTTTGGTATAAAACACACCAAGAAAAACGCGCCGCTCACGGCGTTCAACAGGCATGTGAATAGGCCCGCGCCCGCTGCCTCATGGAGTCCGACATGCATCGTTCCATTGCCACCGTATCGCTCAGCGGTACCCTGCCGGAAAAGCTCGAGGCGATTGCCGCCGCCGGCTTCGACGGCGTCGAGATCTTCGAGAACGACCTGCTGTATTACGACGGCAGCCCGCGGGAAATCCGCCAGATGTGCGCCGACCTCGGCATCGCCATCACCTTGTTCCAGCCGTTTCGCGATTTCGAGGGCGTGCCCCGTGAGCGCCTGCAGCGCAACCTCGACCGCGCCGAGCGCAAATTCGACCTGATGCAAGAACTGGGCACCGACCTGGTGCTGGTGTGCAGCAACGTCGCCGCCGACGCCCTCGGCGATGAGCAACTGCTGGTGAACGACATGCGCCTGCTCGGCGAGCGCGCCGGCGCCCGTGGCCTGCGCATCGGCTACGAGGCCCTGGCCTGGGGCCGCCACGTGAACAAGTACAGCCAGGTGTGGAACATCGTGCGCCAGGCCGACCACCCGGCGCTGGGCATCATCCTCGACAGCTTCCACACCTTGTCGCTCAAAGACGACCCGGCCGGTATCGCGCAGATCCCCGGCGATAAGATCTTCTTCGTGCAGATGGCCGACGCGCCGATCCTGGCGATGGACGTACTCGAGTGGAGCCGGCACTTCCGTAACTTCCCCGGGCAAGGCGATTTCGACCTGCCGGGCTTCCTCGCGCCGATCCTGCAAACCGGCTACCAGGGCCCGTTGTCGCTGGAAATCTTCAACGATGGCTTCCGCGCCGCGCCGCCGCGGGCCAACGCCGCAGACGGCCTGCGCTCGCTGCTGTACCTCGAAGAAAAAACCCGTGAGCGCCTGCAGGCCCAGCCGGCCAAGGCCGAAGAGCCGAGCATCCTGTTCAGCCCGCCGCCGGCCAAGCCCTATGGTGGCGTTGAGTTTCTCGAGTTCGCGGTAGACGACGCCACCGGCGCCAAGCTCGGCCACTGGCTGGGCCAATTGGGCTTCGCCGAAGTGGGCAAACACCGCTCCAAGAGCGTGCGCCTGCTGCGCCAGAACGACATCAACCTGATCCTCAACTCCGAGCCGTATTCCTTCGCGCACAACTTCTTCGAAGCCCACGGCCCGTCGCTGTGCGCCACCGCGGTGCGGGTGCAAAGCAGCAGCGAGGCGCTGCAGCGCGCGGTGGCCTACCGCGCCCAGCCGTACCGTGGCCTGGTCGGCCCGAACGAGCGTGAACTGGCGGCGGTGCGTGCCCCAGACGGCAGCCTGATCTACCTGGTCGACGCCGATGACCAGGGCCGCACCATCTACGAGACCGACTTCACCCTCAAGCCCGAGGTGAACAGCAGCGGCCTGCTCGGGCGCATCGACCACATGGCCATGGCGCTGCCGCCAGATGCGCTGGACAACTGGGTGCTGTTCTACAAAAGCATTCTCGATTTCAAGGCCGACGACGAAGTGGTGCTGCCAGACCCTTACGGCCTGGTCAAAAGCCGCGCCATCCGCAGCCGTTGCAGCACCGTGCGGCTGCCGCTGAACATCTCGGAGAACCGCGGCACGGCGATTTCCCACGCGCTGAGCAGCTACCGTGGCTCGGGCGTGCACCACATCGCCTTCGATTGCGACGACATCTTTGCCGCCGTGACCAAGGCCAAGGAAGCCGGGTTGGCGCTGCTCGACATCCCACTTAACTACTACGACGACCTCGCCGCGCGCTTCGACTTCGACGATGAGTTCCTCAGCGAACTGGCCTACTACAACGTGCTGTACGACCGCGATGCTCAGGGCGGCGAGCTGTTCCACGTGTACACCGAGCCGTTCGAAGAACGCTTCTTCTTCGAAGTGCTGCAGCGCCGTGGCGGCTATGCCGGTTACGGCGCGGCGAACGTGGCAGTGCGCCTGGCGGCCATGGCCAAGGCACGCAGCGGCGCGGCGCGGCACGCCAAGCTCTGACTGGCGGCCTTTCATTCGGGGGGCAGGGCGGATCATAATCGGCGCTGACACAAATGGCCGTGAGCCCCCCATGACAACAATGAATGAAGCCCCTGCCGCGGCGCCGACGCGCAAGGGGCGCAAGAACAACCCGGAAAAAACCCGTGAAAACATCCTCCAGGCCGCGATCGCAGAGTTCGTGTCCGGGGGGTTGGCCGGCGCGCGCGTAGACGCCATCGCCGAGCGCACCCAAACCAGCAAACGGATGATCTACTACTACTTCAACAGCAAGGAGCAGCTGTACATCGAAGTGCTGGAGAAGCTCTACGGCGACATCCGCAACACTGAAAGCAACATGCACCTCGACGAAATCGCCCCGGAAGAGGGGATTCGCCGCTTGGTGGAATTCACCTTCGACCACCACGATCGCAACGTGGATTTCGTGCGTATCGTGTGCAACGAGAACATCAACCACGGCCAGTTCGTGAAGCAGTCGGCGGCGATCCGCTCGATGAACAACACGGTGCTGACGGCGTTGGATGGCATTTTGCGCCGGGGCGCCGAGCAGGGCCTGTTTCGCCAGGGCCTGAAGGCCATTGACGTGCACATGATGATCAGTGCGTTCTGTTTCTACCGGGTGTCGAACCGGCACACCTTCGGCGCGCTGTTCGAAGTCGACTTCGATGACCCGGCACTGAAGGCCCACCACCGGGAAATGTTCGTCGACACCTTGCTGCGCTTCGTGCGGGCCTGAGCCCGCACGCGGGCGGCGCCGGCTCAGATCAAACTGGCGAAATGCCGGCTCATCCGCTCGGCGTCTGCCTCGACCCCGGTGAACAGCTCGAACGCCTTCACCGCCTGGAACACCGCCATGGTGCCGCCGTCCAGCGTACGGCAGCCCAAGGCGCGGGCCGTGCGCAGCAGTTCGGTTTCCAGTGGGAAGTACACGATCTCCGCCACCCACAGCTGCGCGCGCAGCAGCTCGGCCGGCACCGGCATGCCCGGCAGCTTGGCCATGCCCATCGGTGTGGTGTTGACCAGGCCGTCGGCCGCCGCCATGGCGGCGGGCAGGTCGCTGCCGGCCTGGGCGCGGGCACCGCTGAAATGGGTGTTGAGGTTGTCGGCCAAGGCGCGGGCGCGCTGCGGCTCAACGTCGAAGATGGTCAGTTGCTCAACGCCTTCGAGCAGCAGCGCGTGGGCCACCGCGGCACCGGCGCCACCGGCGCCCATCTGCACCACCCGGCCACGGGCGGCGCCGGCCAGGCCACGGCGAAAGCCTTCGCCGAAGCCCAGGCAATCGGTGTTGTGGCCCACGCGGCGGCCGTCCTTGAGCACCACGGTGTTGACCGCGCCGATGCCACGGGCTTCGGGCGACAGCTCATCGAGCAGCGGGATGATCGCCTGCTTGGCGGGGAAGGTGATGTTCAGGCCGGTGAAGCCGGTCCGCTGAGTGGCCACCAGCAGTTCTTCGAGGTGGTCGTTGTTCAGCTTCAGGGTATCGAGGTCGATCAACCGGTAGACGTAGCCCAGGCCTTGTTCGGCGCCCTCGCGTTCATGCATGGCGGGGGTCTTGGACTGCTGGATGCCGGCGCCGATAAGGCCGGCCAGGATGGTTCTGCGCGACATGCGATTCACTCATCAAAAGCGTGGTTGTTATTCTTGGCGGTGCTCCGGGGGAATAGAGGCCCGGGCACCTGCCTAAAATGTACCAGCCGGTTACATAGGTCAAACGGTTTTGTGTGAAAGGCGCTGAGCGTACCTCACTTCAGGGCCTATCGCCCGGCACAGCCGGCCTCCCACGGGTTCTGTGTTGCCCCGTAAATCAATTACTTACACAAATCCGGTGGGAGGCCGGCTGTGCCGGGCGAAGGGCCCTCAAGGCCGCTTGACCGCATGCCCAGACACCTGCGCCCCGGCATCGCTCGGCAAGCGCAGCAGGTCGAGCATCGACGCCAGGGTCATTACCGCGATCAGCACGAAGGCCAGGTGGTAGCCGGCCAGGGCGTGTTCGTCTACGCCCAAGGCTGCCTGGGCGCCGCGCAGGAAGATCACCGCCAGCGCCACGCCGAGGCCGAAGGCCAGCTGTTGGGTCATGCTGAACAGGGTATTGGCCGAGCTCATCAGCGGCGCTGGCATGTCGGCGAAGGCCAGGCTGCTGTAGGCGGTAAAGCCCATCGAGCGGGCCATGCCCGACACCACCAGCACCGGCGCCATCAGCCACCAGGGGGTGGCGGGCGTCATCGCCGCGCAGGCGAAGGTCATGGCCGTGAGTACCAGGCTGCTGCCGATCAGCGTGCGGCGGAAGCCCTGGGTGCGCAGCACCCAGTTGGTCATGGGTTTCATGCCGATGTTGCCGGCGAACAGGCAGAGTACCAGCAGCCCCGAGTTGACCGGGCTCCAGCCAAAGCCCAGTTGGAACATCAACGGCAGCACGAACGGGTGGGCGCTGACCATTGCGCGGAACAGCGAGCCGCCGTTGAACACCACCTGGTAGGTTTTGACCTTGATCGCTTCCAGCCGCAGCAGCGGGGTGGGGTGGCGCAGCAGGTGCCAGGTCATCCAGCCGCCCAGCAGCGCGCTGGCCACCAGCAGCGCATAGGGCTGCCAGCGCCCCGGCGCCTGGCCGAGTTCGTCGAGGGCGTGCAGCAGGCCGGCGCAGGTGGCGGCGCACAGCACAAAGCCCAGCCAGTCGAACGGCCGCGCCTGGCCGCTGCCCAGCCCGGCCGGCATCAGCTTCAGCGTGAGCGCCATGGCCGCCAGCCCCAGCGGCACATTGAGCAGGAAAATCCAGTGCCACGACGCCATGCTGGTGATCAGCCCGCCCAGCGGCGGCCCGAGCACCGGTGCCACCAGCCCCGGCCAGGTGATGAAGGCGATGGCGGTGAGCAGGTCTTTTTTCTCGGTGTTCTGCAGCACCGCCAGGCGCCCCACCGGCACCATCATTGCCCCGCCGATGCCTTGCAACACCCGCGCGGCGACGAACTGCGGCAGTGACTGGGCCACGCCGCAGAGCATCGAGGCCACGGTGAAGGTCAGCAACGCGGCCATGAACACTCGGCGGTGGCCAAAGCGCTCGGCGATCCAGCCGCTGGCGGGGATGAACACCGCCAGCGTCAGCACATAGGCGGTAATGCCCACGTTGAGGTCGACGGCAGCCACGCCAAAGCTGGCGGCCATGTCTGGCAGGGCCGTGACGATGACCGTGGCGTCGAGGTTTTCCATGAAGAAGGCAGCAGCGACCAACAGCGCCATCAGGCGCGAGCGTTGCGGGGAAAGCGTGGCGGGCATGGGCAGTCCTTGCGGGTACAACCAAGGGGGAACCCGCCTAGCTTAGCCTCCCTGGCGGCAGCCGTTGAAAATATCCAGCCCCTGCTGGTAAAGATCGGTGCGAACAGCGAACCAACCCAGCAGCGAGTGGAACACGTTGTCGTGGCTCAGCCCAGCCTGGCTTTGTTCGCCCTGCAGGCAGGTACGGTTGACCCCGGCATCGCTCAGGCTGCCCTGGCCGAACCACAGCACCATCGGCACATGGGTTTGCGCTTCGGGGGCGATGGAGTAGGGCGCGGCATGCAGGTACACGCCGTTTTCGCCCAGCGACTCGCCGTGATCGGACACGTACCACATCGCCGTGTCGAAGCGCTGTTGCTTCTGCTTGAGCAGCGCCACCACCTGGGCCAGGAAGTGGTCAGTGTAGTGAAGGGTGTTGTCGTACACGTTCACCAGCGCCTGCTGGCTGCAACTGCCCAGTTGGTTGGTGTGGCAAACCGGGGTGAAGGCTGCTTGGTCCGGCGGGTAGCGGTCGTAGTATTCCGGGCCGTGGCTGCCGTCGGAGTGCAGCACGATGATGCTGTCGTCATCGAGGGTGTCGATGTAGTTGCCCAGGCCCACCAGCAGCGATTCATCGAGGCAGCGCTTGCCGTCGCAGAACGGGCTGGGCTGGGTTTTCGGGATGTCCTGGTTGGGCACGCGCAGGCACACGCCCTTGCAGTCGCTGTTGTTCTCCAGCCACAGCACTTTCATGCCGGTACGTTGCAGCACATCGAGCACGTTCTGGTAGGTTTTGCCCTTTTTGTCGCTGTAGTCGTGGCGGCCGAACATCGAGAACATGCACGGCACCGACACCGCCGTAGAGGTGCCGCACGAGTGCACCTGGGTGAAGTTCAGTACATCCAGTTGGCTGAGTTCGGGGTTGGTCGGGCGGTCGTAGCCATTGAGCGCGAAGTGGTCGGCGCGGGCGGTTTCGCCGACCACGAAGATCATCAGCTTTTTGCGTTCGCCATGGGCCACGCGCTGGGCGTCCTGGCCGATCGGCTGCACCACCGTGTCGCGCTTGATCGCGAGTTTTTCCGAGGCGGTCTTGGCGCTGGCGTAGAGGTAGTTGGTGGGGTTGATGAAGTGGGTGAGTTTATCTTCCTGGCGGAAGATCGGCGCGTAAGTGGAGTAAAAGCTGCCCACCGCGGCCAGCAACAGCACCAGCGCGGTGAAGGCCAGCGCCAGCTTGGTCAGCAGCCCGTGCAAAAAGCGCCGGTAACGCACTGGCCAGACCCACGCCAGCACGGCCGGCAACACGCCGAGCACTAGCACATAGGCGAGCATTTTTCCGCTGAGCAGGGCGCTGACTTCACCGGGGTCGGTTTCCATCACGTTCTGCATCATCACCCGGTCGATGGCCACGCCGTAATCGTTCATGAAGTACGCCGCCAGCGCGGCGGTGATCGCCACCAGGCTGATCGCCGGGCGCAGCAGCGGGCGGAACGAGAACGGCAGCAGGATCAAACAGAACGCCGCCCACAGCAGCACCGCGAACGAGGCTTCGAATAGCACGCGCTTGGCGCCGGCCAGTTCGACCAACGAGGCCAGCGCCCCCCAGGCGGCAACGTTGTAGAACGCTACCAGCAGGGCGGCGAACAGCATGACCATACGGTTGGGGCTAAGCGGGGGAAGGCGCTGGAGCATTAACGGTGGGACCTTCTATTACATAGGGCGGGGCCGCAGGCGACGGCCCGCACGCTAATGACCCAATGGTCAAAAATATGTAAAAAAAGGATAGCCCGTTTGTCACCATTGGCCGGGTGTGTTCAGCCACTGCAAGGTTTGCCGCAAGGAGGCCGGCAGCATGGGCCCGTGGTTCAACCCCGGGAAGCTTTGGTAGCGCACCGCCAACCCGGGCACGCTGGCCAGTTGCTTGGCCAGGCTGTCGGCGGCTTCCACCGGCGGCGGCAGGTTCGGCCGCGGCCGTGCCGGCTCCGCCTCGCCCTTCATCAGCCACAGTTGGCGCGGGCCACCGAGCCGCTCGGCCAGGCCCTGGCTTTGCGTGTTGACCAGCCCGGGCGCCCACCACAGCGACGGGCTGGCCGCGGCGTACACCGCGAACGCTTGCGGGTGGTTGAGCAATACGTACAGCGTGAACAGCCCGCCGTAGGAGTGCCCCCACAAGGCCTGGCGCTGTGGGTCGGCCGGGGCGATGGCGGCCACCGCCGGGGCCACCTGCTGTTGCAGCAGCGCCAAAAACGCCTCGGCGCCGCCGCTGCGCTCGCCGGTCATGGGGTCTTGCTGGGCCCCGCTGGGGCGCGCCGGGGTGTAGTCGAAGGTGCGCGCGGCGCGGTCGATGCGCTGCCCGCCGGCGTACCCCAGCGCCACCAGCAGCGGCGCCTGGCCGTGGTCAAGGCTGTTGAGCAGCTCTGGGCTGAGGCCGTCGAAGGCGGCATTGCCGTCGAGCATGTACAGCACCGGGTAGCCGGCTTTTGGCGGCGCCTGCTCCGGCACGCCAACCCACACCTGGTAATGGCGCTGGGCATCGGCCGAGTCGAGGGTAAAGCTTTCAAAGCGGTAGGCAAGGTCGTGGCGCTGCAGCAGCGCGGTGTCCATCGCCTGGCCGGCTGGCGGCGCGGCCAGGCAGGCACCGGCGAGCGCGAGCCCGGCGGCGGCCATCAGGGTGTGCAGGGCGCCCATCAGAACGACGCGCTCACGCTGGTGAAGAAGGTCCGGCCCGACTCGTTGTAGGTGGCCGCGCCCGCGCCTTCGATGCCATTCACACCCTGGGCGTTGCCTTCACGCCAATGGCGCTTGTCGAACAGGTTGTCGATGCCGGCCGTGAGGCTGAGGTTTTTGGTCAACTGGTAGGTGCCGCTGGTGCCGACCAGCGCATAGGGCGCGACTTCCTGGTTGGCGGTGCCGGTCACGCGGTTGCCGTGGTAGTCGTATTTCTTCGGCTTCTGCTTGCCGTAGTAAGCCACCGTGAGCTGCAGCGAGAGCTTGTCGGTGGTTTGCCAGTCGAGCATGGAGTTGACGGTGTATTTGGGCGTGACCGACAACACGTCGCCGGTTTCCTTGTTTTTCGACTGCAGCATGTAGGTGAGGTTGTTGCTCCACTTCAGGTTGTGCGCCAGGTCCATGCTGAAGTTGCCTTCCAGCCCCTCGACCAGTGCCTTGGGTACGTTTTCCCATTTGAACACCGAGGCGTTGGCGGTGGTGCCGCTGCCACCGCTGGCGGTGCCGACCGGCTCCATGCCGGACTCGATCTTGTTCTTGTAGTCGTTGCGGAAGTAGGTCAGGCCGGCGACCACATCGTCATGCTTGTACTCGATGCCCAGCTCTTTGTTGACCGAGGTTTCGGCCTGGAGGTCGGCGTTACCCTGCAGGTAGCAGGAGGTGGTTTGCCCGTAGCAGCCCTGGCCATTGGAATACAGCAGGTAGTTGGGGTTGAGCTGGTACAGGTTCGGCGCTTTGTAGGCGCGGGCGATGCCGGCTTTCAGGGTGAGGGTGCTGGTCAGTACCTGCGACAGGTTAAGCCCCGGGCTCCAGTTGTCGCCGACGATGTCATGGTGGTCGAAGCGCAGCGCGGGGGTGAGCATGGTGCCCTCGCGCAGTTCGATGTTGTCTTCGGCGAACAGCGAGGCAATGTGCGCCTCGGTGGAGTCACTGCGGCCGCTGGCGGCGATGCCGCCGACCGTGCCGCCGGCGGTGGTGGCCTGGGTCACGGCGAGCGGGTCGGTGACCTTCTGCTCCACCCACTCGGTGCCCAGGGTCATGGTCTGGTCCAGGCCGCCCCAGCGCAGCGGCACGTTCACTTCGCCGTGGGCGGTCAGGCTGCGCAGCTCGGTGGTGTAGAAGTCGGTGTTGCTGAAAATCCCTTCGGTGCCGCCAGCCAGGCCTTCGTTGAGGCGGCGGTTGCGGGTTTTTTCGTATTGCAGGTAGGCCAGCGAGTTGCCCCAGTCCCACTCGCCGCGGTGGGTCAGCGCCCAGGTGTTGCGATAAAGGATGTTGGTTTCGTGGCCCAGCATGCTCTTCACGTAGGTGTTGGAGTTGGTGTTCTGGGTGTCGCCGGTGTAGATGTTGCCCTGGCGGCTGAAGCCGGCTTCGAGCTCAAGGGTTTGCTCGGGGCTGAGCTTCCAGCTCAGCAGGCCGTTCACGTCTTTGTTGCGCACCCCTTCCCGGCCGGCGGGCAAGGTGCCGGCCTGGGTGCCGGTGCGGGCCGACTCATGGCCGCTGTTGATGTCCCAATCGTCGGAATCGGTTTTGGCGACGTTGCCGTACAGGCGGTAGGTGAGGTTCTCGGCCAGCGCGCCGGAGAGGCCGAAGTCCATGCGCTTGGTCGCGCCTTCGTCCTTGTGCTGGGGGAACGCGGTGTACACGGTGGCCGAGCCATGGGTTTCCTGGGTGGGTTTTTTGGTGATGATGTTCACCACCCCACCGGCCGCGCCGTTGCCATAGCGCGCCGCGGCCGGGCCGCGGATCACCTCGATGCGCTCGATCATGTCGGCCGGCACCCAGTTGGTGTCACCGCGGCTGTCGCGCTCGCCGCGCCAGCCGTAACGCACCGAGCTGCGGCTGGTGACCGGCTTGCCGTCGATCAGGATCAGGGTGTTTTCCGGGCCCATGCCGCGGATGTCGATCTGCCGGTTGTTGCCGCGCTGGCCGCTGGTGGAGTTACCGGTCAGGTTCACCCCGGGCATGGTGCGGATCAGTTCGGAGAGGTCGTTCACCGGCGGGCGCTTCTTAATGTCTTCGGCGGTGATGATCGACACGCCCGGGGCTTGCTTGGTCTCTTGCTCGGCGGTGGCGACGATGTTCGAGCTGTCCAGCTCGACCACCGGCGCGGCGGCCGGTTTGGCGGCGGTGTCGTCGGCGGCGTGGGCACTGCCCATGGCCAGGGCGGCGCTGGACACCAGCAGTGAGAGCAGAGCAGGGGCGGGCAAGCGGGGCAGCATGTTCATCTCCAGAACGGCGGGCCTGCGATAGCGCATGGCCATGGCGATCACGGATGATAATGAATGCTAATTGAGAGTAAAGCGCATTAACTTTCTTAACCGTTCTTGCCGGCCCTTTGCCCGGGCTCAGGCAGCAACGCCCGCCCGCAAGCGCATGTGCATGCACAGCCCCCGCTCCGCAACGCTGGCCCACAGTTCTCCGCCCTGCAGGGTGATGGCCTTGCGCGCGATGCTCAGGCCCAGGCCAAAACCTTGCCCTGGGGTGCCGCTCAGGCGCAGGTAGGGCTCGAAGATCCGCTCCAGGTCTGCCTCGGGTACGCCGGGGCCCTGATCGGTCACGCGCAGGTGCCAGTACTCGCCCTCGCGCTCACCGGCCAGGGTGACCTTGCCCGCCGCGGGCGAATGGCGCATGGCATTGCGCAGAAGGTTTTCCAGGGCCTGGGCGAAGCTGTCAAGGTGCACCTGCACCACGCAGTGTTCATCGAGCAGGCAGGGCAGGCGTTCGCCGCTCCAGCCCTGTTCGAAGCAGGCGTCGCTGACCAGCGCCTCCCACACCGACGCCACCACCACCGGCTCGGCCAGCAATTGCGGGCGCTCGGTATCGAGCCAGGCGAGGTTGAGCGAGTCGTCGACCAGCCGCTGCATGTTGTCGACCTCCACCCCCAGGCGGTCGCGCAGCGCCTGCTCGCCGATCGGGCTGTCGCCGGCGATGCGCAGGCGCGCCAGTGGGGTGCGAATCTCATGGCTAAGGGTGCGCAGCAACTGGCGTTGCTGGGCCAGGCCCTGGCGCACGCGGGTCGTCATGTGGTCGAAGGCCCGGGCCAGTTCACCCAACTCGTCGCGGCGCATGGCCAGGCCGCCGTCGCCGAGGCCGTCGAGGTGGTCGGCGCGCAGGGCATTGGCGCGTTCGCGCAGTTCCGCCAGCGGCGCCACCAATAGGCGATAGAGCAAGATGCCCAGCAGCAGCGCGAGCAGCGCCGGCACCACCGCGTGGGTGAGGGCGTAGGTGTTGAGGGTGACCCCGCTGGGCAGCAGGCGCTCGGGCAGTTGCATCACCAGGCGGCCGTCTTCGGGGTGGCGTGGGAAGTCGATGCTCACGAACGGCAGTTCATCCTGCAGGCGTTTGCTCATGGGCCAGTCGAGCTTGCGCATGAAGGTCAGGTGGGCCATTTCCTCGTCGCGCAACGGGGTGGCGGTGAGGCTTTGCAGGCGCGGGCCGAGCACCACCGCCCAGGTGTGCTCGCGGGCCTGCACTTCGCGCCGCCAGCGCTCCAGCCCCGGCGCGCCCTGGTGGTCCCAGACGTCTTCGGCTTCGGCGGCGTAGTCGGCCAGGTATTGGCGGTCGGGGCGCGATAAAAAGTAGGTGCTGCGTTCTACCTCCAGCCCCCAGCTCCACAGCAGCCAGGCCAGCAACAGGCAGCACGCCACTTGCAGCAATGCGAGTTTCCACAGCAGGGAATGGCGCCATTTCACGGGGTGGGCCTCAGGCTTAACAGGTAACCCTGGCTGCGGATGGCCTGCAGCTGGATGTCGCCGCGGCCCAGGTGGGTGAGTTTGCGCCGCAGGTTGCACACGTGCACGTCCAGGCCACGGTCGAGCCGAGTATAGGGCCGGTGCAGCACATGCTGATACAGAAACGGTTTGCTCAGGGCACTGTCGAGGTGGTCGCGCAGCACACACAGCAGGCGGTATTCGGAGCTGGTGAGGTCGGCGGCGCGGCCTTGGTAGCTTACGTCCTGGGCCTGCTCGTCGAACACCAGGCCCAGCGCCGGCGGCGCCGGGCGCGCGCGGTCCAGGGCCACGCGGCGCAGCAGGGCGTCCATCCGCGCGTCCAGTTCGGCAAGGCTGAAGGGCTTGGGCAGGTAGTCGTCGGCGCCCTGGGTGAAGCCAGTGATGCGGTCTTGCTCGGCGCCCAGGGCGGACATCAAAATCACCGGCACCGCCCGCGCGGCGCGCAATTGGCGCAACACGTCGAGGCCGCCGAGGCCTGGCAGAAGGATGTCGAGCAACACCAGGTCGTGGCCGCCGGCCAGCGCCAGGGCCAGGCCCTGGGCACCGTCACTGCAGTGGCGCAAGGCAAAGCCGCGGCGCAGCAAATGGTCGCCGAGGGCCGTGCACAGTTGGGGGTCGTCTTCGACCAGCAGCACGCGGGGGGACGGATGAGGCATGGCTATTTGAGAGGGGTTCACAATCGCAGCAGTATCTCATTGGCGCCCCCCTCAGAGCAATTACCGCCACTACAGCATGCCGAGGTGGCTTTTCACGCTGCACATCGACCAGTTATGCGCGCACGGCGCGCCGCTGGCCAGGGCCTGGCTGATGGCGGCGGTATCAGCGTGGCGCACGTAGGCCATGGCCTCGGTCATGTCGTCTTCGCTGCCAAAGCCGTTTTGCAGCATTTCATCGAGCGCCTGCTGGCGGCTCCAGCCCTGCAGCACGATGCGGTACAGGGCGGCGACGATGCCGGTGCGGTTGTTGCCGTGCTTGCAGTGCATCAGCACCGGGCCCTGGGCCTCGGCTGCGCGCACGCTGCGCAGCGCTTGGAGGATCTCGTCGTCGGTGACGCGGTCCGCGTGCATCGGCTGGCTGAGCAACTGCAGGTGGGGGTTCTTCGCCCAGTCGTGGTCGTCGTCTTTGATGAAGCTAATCACCGTGCGCACGCCCAGGCCGTCGACCGTGCTGGCATTTTGTGCGGCGGGTAGGGCGCTGCGGTACAGCGTGGGGCTCATCTGGAACAGGTTGAACGAGGCGTCGACCGGTTTGGCCCATTGCAGGTGGGCCGGCGCCGGCACCGCGGCGCTGGCCACTGGGGCGGCGGCATGCGGGTGGTGGCGCAGGGTGGCCAGCCCGGCGCCGGCCAACGCGGCCAACAGCAACACCGCGGCGATGGCCAGGGGTAGGCGACGACGGTGGGCGATGGCGATGCCCTGCATGGGTGTGGCTCCTGGCCGCTTCGGAAAGTGGCCGGGAGCATGGGGCGCCGCAGGTTGTGGATTAGTGAGGCGTTTGTGAAAAAAACGTTAGCGGCGGACCAGCATCACGCCGGCTTCCATGTGGTGCGTGTAGGGAAATTGGTCAAACAATGCACAGCGCTCGATGCGGTGGGTGTCGTGCAGTTGGCTGATGTTCGCCGCCAGGGTTTCCGGGTTGCACGAGATGTACAGAATGCGCTCGAAGCGCCGCGCCAGCTCGCAGGTGTCTGGGTCCATCCCGGCGCGCGGCGGGTCGACGAAGATCGTGCCGAAGGCGTAGCTGTCCAAGTCGATGCCTTCAAGGCGGCGGAACGGCCGCACCTTGTTCAGCGCCTGGGTCAGTTCCTCGGCCGAGAGGCGCACCAGGGTGACGTTCTCGACCCCGTTGTGGGCCAGGTTATGCAGGGCGGCGTTCACGCTGGTCTTGCTGATCTCGGTGGCCAGTACCTGGCGCACACGGGTGGCCAGCGGCAGGGTGAAGTTGCCATTGCCGCAGTACAGCTCGAGCAGGTCGTCGTCGCGCTCGCCCAGGGCTTCGAAGGCCCAATTGAGCATTTTGCCGCACACCTGGCCGTTGGGCTGGGTGAAGGCGCCTTCGGGCTGGCGGTAGGTGAATGGGCGGCCGGCCACCTCGAGGGTTTCGACCGCGTAGTCGCGGCCCACCACCAGGCGCTTGCCTTTGGAGCGGCCGATCACGCTCACCCCCAGCTCGGCCGCCAGTTGCTGCGCGGCCTGTTCCCAGGCGGCGTCGAGCGGGCGGTGGTAGCACAGGGTCACCAGGCCATCGCCGGCCAGGGTGGTGAGGAACTCCACCTGGAACAGCTTATGGCCCAGGGCCGCATCGGCCTGCCAGGCGGCCTTCAGGCGCGGCATCAGCGCGTTGACCTGCTCGCTGGCGATCGGGAACTGCTCGATCAGGATCGGCACGCGTTTCTCGCCCGGGGCGAACATCGCGTAATGCTGTTGGCCGGCCTCGCGCCACAGGCGGAACTCGGCGCGCAGGCGGTAGTGCTCGCGCGGCGAGTCGAACACCTGCGGGGCAGGCGCAGCGAACGGCGCCAGCAGCTCGGCCAGGCGCGCGGTTTTTTCGTCGAGTTGGCGGCGGTAGTCCGCCGGGTTTACAGCACTCATGCGTTGAACCACCCCAGCTTGACCACGAACAACAACGAGAGGATCACCAGCGCCGGGTTGAGGTCGCGGGTGCGGCCGCTGGCGAGTTTCATCGCGGTCCAGGCGATGAAGCCAAAGGCGATGCCGTTGGCGATCGAATAGGTGAACGGCATCGCCAGGGCGGTGACCACCACCGGTGCGGCCTCGGTGATGTCGTCCCAGTTGATTTCAGCCAGGCCCGAGGTCATCAGCACGGCCACGAACAGCAGCGCCGGGGCGGTGGCGAAGGCGGGCACGCTGCCGGCCAGCGGGGCGAAGAACAGCGCCAGCAAGAACAACACGGCGACCACGATGGCGGTCAGCCCGGTGCGCCCGCCGGCGCTCACGCCGGCGGCCGATTCGATGTAGCTGGTGGTGGTCGAGGTGCCGAGCAGCGAGCCGGCCATGGCGGCGGTGGAGTCGGCGATCAGCGCACGGCCCATTTTCGGCATGTGGCCGTCTTTGCTCATCAGCCCGGCGCGCTTGGCCACGCCGATGAGGGTGCCGGAGTTGTCGAACAGGTCAACGAAGAGGAAGGCGAAGATCACGCTGACCAGGCCGATGTTCAGCGCCCCGGCGATGTCCAACTGCAGGAAGGTCGGCGCCAGCGACGGCGGCATCGACACCAGGCCGCCAAAGGCGCTGACGCCGAGCAGGATCGACACCACGGTGACCGCGAGGATGCCGATCAGCACCGCGCCGCGCACCTTCAGCGCCTCGAGGCCGACGATCAGCACAAAGCCGAGCACGGCGAGAAGGGCGCCGGGTTGCTTGAGGTCGCCGAGGCCGACCAGGGTGGCCGGGTTATCCACCACGATGCCGGCATTTTGCAGGGCGATCAGTGCCAGGAACAAGCCAATGCCGGCGGCGATGGCGCTGCGCAGGGGCAGTGGGATGCTGTTGACGATCCACTCGCGGATCTTGAACACCGACAATAAAAAGAAGCACACGGCGGAGAGGAACACCGCGCCCAGGGCGGTTTGCCAACTGTGGCCCATGTGCAGGACCACGGTGTAGGTGAAGAAGGCGTTGAGGCCCATGCCGGGGGCGAGGGCGATCGGGTAGTTGGCGATCAGGCCCATTACCGCGGAGCCGATGGCGGCGGCCAGGCAGGTGGCGACGAACACCGCGCCCTTGTCCATGCCGGTGGCGCCGAGGATGCTCGGGTTGACGAAGAGGATGTAGGCCATGGCGAGGAAGGTGGTCACCCCCGCGAGGATTTCGGTGCGCACGTTGGTGTTGTGCGCCTTGAGGTGGAACAGCCTTTCCAGCATGCCTGGCTCTCCGGCAATCAAAAGAGGAATCGCGCCCGGCAAGCTAAGCACAGCCTAGGGGCCGGGGCGAAAAAGCCGCGCATGATACCAGTTGGGGGTAGGGGCAGCTATTGCCGGGGGGCGTGTAGGGCCAATTGCCCGGCACAGCCGGAGTGCTGTTCACTTAAGCGATTTCAGGGCTTCATGGTGGGGATCAATCTGTGAGCTCTGCTGAATTTGTGCATGAGCTTCAGGGCCTATCGCCCGGCACAGCCGGCCTCCCACGGGGTCTGTGTTGAGCCCAAAATCAATGGCTTACACAAAACTGGTGGGAGGCCGTGGTCCGGCACTCCGGCTGTGCCGGGCGATGGGCCTTCAAACCTGGCGATGCATGTGGTCACGCTTGGCCAGGGTGGGGAACAGCTTCATCCAGGTGCCGCACACCACCAGGGTGCCAAGGCCGCCCAGCACCACCGCCGGCACCGTGCCGAACCAGTGCGCGGTGGCGCCGGACTCGAACTCGCCGAGCTGGTTCGAGGCACCGATGAACAGCCCGTTCACCGCGCTGACCCGGCCGCGCATTTCATCCGGGGTTTCCAACTGCACGAAGGCGCCGCGGATCACCATGCTGATCATGTCGGCCGCGCCCAGTACCGCCAGCACCGCCAGCGAGAACCAGAACGAGGTGGACAGGCCAAAGGCGATGGTTGCCACGCCGAACACCGCCACGCCGGCGAACATGGTGCGGCCGACCTTTCGCTCGATCGGGAAGCGCGCCAGCCAGAACGACATCAACAGCGCGCCCACCGCCGGCGCCGAGCGCAGCATGCCCAGGCCCCAAGGGCCAGTGAGCAGGATGTCGCGGGCGAACACCGGCAGCAGCGCGGTGGCGCCGCCCAGCAGCACGGCGAACAAGTCCAGCGAGATGGCGCCGAGGATGTCTGGCCGGCTGCGGATGAAGTGAATCCCCGCCAGCAGCGATTGCAGGGTGGCCTTGCCCACCTGGTTGGCCGGCTGGCGCGCCGGCAGGGTGCTGACCAGGCTCAGCGCCAGCACGTACAGCAGCACCGACGGGCCATACACCCAGGTGCTGCCGAAGGCATAGAGAAAGCCGCCGGCGGCCGGGGCGACGATGGTCGCGGTCTGCATTGCCGAGGCCGAGGCCGCCACCGCCCGCGGAAACAGCCCCGGCGGCACGATGTTCGGCAGCAACGCCTGGGTGGTGGGCATCTCGAAGGCCCGGGCAGCGCCCAGGCAGAAGGCCATGAGGAAGATCAGGTTGCGCGACACGCTGTCGCTCAGGCTGCAGATCACCAGCGTCAGCGCCACCAGGCCTTGCAGTGCCTGGCAAATGGCGGCCACCCGGCGGCGGTCGTAGCGGTCGGCCACGTGGCCGGTGTGCAGCATGAACAGCACCCGCGGGGCAAACTCCACCAGCCCGACCAGGCCGAGGTCCAGCACGCTGTTGGTGAGTTGGTAGAGGTGCCAGCCGATGGCCACGGTGAGCATCTGGAAGGCACTGGCGGTGCAAACGCGGGCCAGCCAGAACGCCATGAAAGGCCGGTGGTGACGCAACAACGTGGGGGTCGAAGAAGCCATGAACGCCGGGCGACTCTCAGCTTGGAAAAGGAGGAGCCGCAGCGTATCACCAGTCTGTATCAAAATGTTGCTTGGCTAACGAATTTTAAGGAATGTAAACCCGGTGAGACAACGTGCCGCGCGTCGATCCACCACATAACTTGCGCAGCCCGATGGGTCTACCCTTTTGCACACGCATTGACCTGGATCAATGCCCCTGCCTGAGAGGAACCTGCCATGTTCGGCCTAGAGGCACTAGATCTCGCCCGAATGCAATTTGCCTTCACCGTGTCGTTTCACATTCTGTTTCCCGCCATCACCATCGGCCTGGCCAGTTTCCTGGCGGTGCTCGAAGGGCTGTGGCTGAAGACCAAGAACGACGTGTACCGCGACCTGTATCATTTCTGGTCGAAAATCTTCGCCGTGAACTTCGGCATGGGCGTGGTCTCTGGCCTGGTCATGGCCTACGAGTTCGGCACCAACTGGGGTGGCTTCTCGGACTTCGCCGGGGCTATCACCGGCCCGCTGCTCACCTACGAAGTCCTCACCGCGTTCTTCCTCGAAGCGGGCTTCCTGGGCGTGATGCTGTTCGGCTGGAACCGCGTCGGCCGTGGGTTGCACTACTTCTCGACGGTGATGGTGGCGATCGGCACGCTGATCTCGACCTTCTGGATCCTGTCGTCCAACAGCTGGATGCAAACCCCTCAGGGTTACGAAATCGTCGATGGCCGGGTGATCCCGGCGGACTGGCTGGCGGTGATCTTCAACCCGTCGTTCCCCTACCGCCTGGCGCACATGGCGATCGCCGCGTTCGTCGCCACCGCGTTCTTCGTCGGCGCCTCGGCGGCCTGGCACCTGCTGCGCGGGCGCGACAACCCGGCGGTGCGCAAGATGTTCTCGATGGCCATGTGGATGGCGCTGATCGTCGCGCCGATCCAGGCCGTGGTCGGCGATGCCCATGGCTTGAACACCCTGGAGCACCAGCCGGCGAAGATCGCCGCGATCGAAGGCCACTGGGAGAACGTGCCCGGTGAACCGACGCCGCTGATCCTGTTCGGCTGGCCAGACATGAAAGCCGAGAAAACCCGCTTCGCCCTTGAGGTGCCGTACCTGGGCAGCCTGATCCTGACCCACAGCCTCGACCGGCAGATCCCGGCGCTGAAATCCTTCCCGCCGGAAGACCGCCCCAACTCCACCATCGTGTTCTGGTCGTTCCGCATCATGGCCGGCCTGGGCATGCTGATGATCGGCGTGGGCCTGCTCAGCGCCTGGCTGCGCTGGCGCGGCAAGCTGTACAGCTGCAAACCGTTCCTGTACCTGACGATGTACATGGGCCCGGCCGGGCTGATCGCCCTGCTGGCGGGCTGGTTCACCACCGAGATCGGCCGCCAGCCGTGGGTGGTGTACGGCCTGATGCGCACCGCCAATGCGTCGTCGAACCACGACGCGGTGTCGATGAGCGTGACCCTGGCGTTGTTCGTAGTGGTGTACTTCTCGCTGTTCGGCGTGGGCTTCAGCTACATGATGCGCCTGGTGCGCAAGGGCCCGCAGCCCCACGTGGAGCACAGCGAACCCCATGGCGGCCCCGGCCAGCCACGTACCCCGGCGCGCCCGCTGTCGGCCAGCCATGAAACCCCGGAGGCTTGAGCCATGGGCATCGACACTTCTTTGATCTGGGCCATCATCATCATCTTCGGGGTGATGATGTACGTGGTCATGGACGGCTTCGACCTCGGCATCGGGATCCTCTTCCCGTTCGTCAAGGCCGAGCAGGACCGTGACGTGATGATGAACACCGTCGCGCCGGTCTGGGACGGCAACGAAACCTGGCTGGTGCTGGGCGGCGCGGCGCTGTTCGGCGCCTTCCCGCTGGCTTACTCGGTGGTGCTCTCGGCGCTGTACCTGCCGTTGATCTTCATGCTGATCGGGTTGATCTTCCGCGGCGTGGCCTTCGAGTTTCGCTTCAAGGCCCGTGACCACAAGCGCCACATCTGGGACAAAGCCTTCATCGGCGGCTCGCTGCTGGCCACCTTCAGCCAGGGCGTGGCGCTGGGCGCGTTCATCGACGGCATCCCGGTGGTCGAGCGGCATTACGCCGGCGGCCCGCTGGACTGGCTCACGCCGTTCTCGCTGTTTTGCGGCCTGGGGCTGATCGTGGCCTACGCGCTGCTGGGCAGCACCTGGCTGATCATGAAAACCCAGGGCGAGCTGCAAGCGCGCATGCACCAGGTGACCAAGCCGCTGATTGGCGTGCTGCTGGCGGTGATTGCCGTGGTCAGCGTATGGACCCCACTCGCCCACGGTGACATCGCCCAGCGCTGGTTCAGCACGCCGAACCTGTTCTGGTTCTTGCCGGTGCCGCTGCTGGTGCTGGCCACCGTGGTGGGGCTGTGGGTCACCGTGAGCCGCGGCGCCCACTACGCGCCGTTCCTGCTCACCCTGCTGATGATTTTCCTCGGCTACAGCGGCCTGGGCATCAGCCTGTGGCCGCACATCATCCCGCCGGCCGTGACCATCTGGGACGCCGCGTCGCCACCGCAAAGCCAGGGCTTCATGCTGGTGGGCACGCTGTTCATCCTGCCGTTCATCCTCGGCTACACGTTCTGGAGTTACTACGTGTTCCGCGGCAAGGTCACCGCTGAAGACGGCTACCACTAGGAGGCACGCCCATGGCCAACGCACCACACACGCAAAAACCGCTGTGGCAACGCCTGGGCTGGCTGGTGCTGATCTGGGCCGCCAGCGTGGTCAGCCTGGGCCTGGTGGCCGGGCTGATCCGCCTGCTGATGGCCGCCGCCGGCATGCGTACCCACTGATTCGAGCTTCCCATCCTTTTGCCCGCGCTCCAGCGGGCTTTTTTATGGGTGGAGATCCGTCGGCTATTGCGGTGTATCTCAAATGAGATACGATGTGCCTACGAAACGCTGAGGAGGTTTTATGCCTACCACAACTATGGTGCACGTTCGCCTTGACGAAGAGCTCAAGGCCCAGGCTGTGCAAACCCTGGCTGCAATGGGGCTAACGGTTTCAGATGCCATTCGAGTGTTCTTGACTCGCGTCGTTGCCGATCAAGAATTGCCTTTCGCTTTGCGCACGCCCAATGCGCAGAGCCGGGAGGCCATTGCCGAGGCACAGGCGATTATTCAGGGCCGCCGCGCTCGATTTTCCACGGCGGATGACCTGATAGATGACCTCGAAAAAAACAGCGGCGAGTAAGCGCGCGGTTCTACCTCGGGCGGCGGACTACACCCGGGCATTCTTGAAAGATTGGGAGCGCCTATCGCGCGCGGGCAGGTACAACATGAAGCGGCTCAAGGAGGTGATGGGCCTGCTGATCGGTAATGACGCGCCATTGGGGCCAGAGTGGGTCGACCATGCGCTGACCGGCGACTGGAGTGGCCATCGGGAATGCCATGTGGGTGGTGATTTCCTGCTCGTCTACACGGTCGCAAGCGTCGGTAAATATGAGCAGATCGTTTTTGTAAGGGCGGGCACCCATGCTGAGTTATTCAGCTAGGCATGGGGCCGCCGATCAACCCGGCGCCAATCAACTCGAAGCGCCTATTGCCCTCACTTCAGCGCCAACAACACCACGAACTTCGGGTTCGCCGCCACCTGCTCGACCCCGCGGAACAACCGCGCCAGCTTGGTGTGGTAGCCCAGGTGGCGGTTGCCGACGATCATCAGCCCGCCGCCCGGCACCAGCGCCTTGTGCGCCTGCTGGAACATCCGCCAGGCGAGGAAGTCGCCC
Organism: Pseudomonas sp. NPDC007930; assembly: GCF_042958985.1. Taxonomy (NCBI): domain Bacteria; kingdom Pseudomonadati; phylum Pseudomonadota; class Gammaproteobacteria; order Pseudomonadales; family Pseudomonadaceae; genus Pseudomonas; species Pseudomonas sp. NPDC007930. The sequence continues at coordinate 443,555 of NZ_JBIBKC010000001.1, read as the reverse complement.
ACCACCTGCTGCTGGTGGAACGGCGGGTTGCACAGCACCAGGTCGAGCGAGTTGGGCGCCTGCTCGGCCAGGCCGTCGCCGGCGCGCAGGGTCACCGCACGGTTGCCGAGCGCCGCGTGCCAGTTTTCTCGGGCCGACTGCACGGCCATGTAAGACTCATCCACCAAGGTGAACTCGGCCCAGGGGTTCTCCAGCGCCGTGGCGATGGCAAGAATGCCGTTGCCGCAGCCGAGGTCCGCCACGCGGGCGTGGTTGAGGTTGCGTGGCAGGTGCGGCAGCAGCGCGCGGGTGCCGATGTCGAGGCCTTCGCGGCAGAACACGTTGGCGTGGTTGACCAGCTCCAAGGCCGGGGCGTCGAGGCGGTAGCGGCTGGGGTAAGGCGAGGCGATCGGTTCGCGCGGCACATAGCGGGCGGCCAGCAGGCGGGCTTTCTTGACCGCCAGCGAGGCTTGCATCGGCCCGATCAACTCGTCGATCAGCTCCCCGGCCGCGCGCGGCAGGTGCTTGATCATGCCGCCGGCAACCACCATCGCCCCCGGCTTGAGGTGGCGCTGCAGGCGGATCAACTGCTCCTCGAGCAGGGCCAGGGTTTTCGGCACCTTCACCAGTACGTGGTCGAATTCGCCGCTGAACGGCTCGCTGGCCGGCAGCAGCGTGACCGCGTCGAACGGCAGGCCGTTGCGGGTGAGGTTCTTCGCCAGCGCCAGGGCGCCCAGGTGCGAGTCGCCGCTGCTCACCACCTCATAGTGCCCGTGCAGGCTGATGGCCAGGGCGCCGAAGCCGTCGTTGAGCACCAGCACCCGGGCGCCGGCCGGCAGGCCTTGCTCGGCCAGGTGGCTGAGCAGGTATTCGTCGGCGGCGTCGAAGGCGAACAAGGGTTCTTGTTTGGCCATTTCGGGTTGGCGGATCAGGTCGAGTTGCGCGTAGGCGCTGTCGAAACGGGGCATCGGTAAGGCTCGAGGGTGCGCAAAAAGCGAATTCTACGCCGGTTCACACACTCTGCGTCGGTGTTTGTCGGGCGGCGATTGCGCCACACTAGGCACCATTAGACGTGGAGGCCCCATGAGCGACGAGAAATTCACCCGCCAGCGCTTGCTCGATGTGCAAACCCTGACGCCCAGCCTGTTCACCCTGCGCACCACCCGCGACCAGGGCTTTCGTTTCCGTGCCGGGCAGTTCGCCCGCCTGGGCGTGGCCAAGGCCGACGGCAGCGTGGTGTGGCGCGCGTATTCGATGGTGTCGTCGCCCCACGATGAGTTTCTCGACTTCTTCTCCATTGTGGTGCCGGGGGGCGAGTTCACCAGCGAACTGGCGCGGCTGAAGGCAGGCGACGAACTGCTGATCGACCGCCAGGCCTTCGGTTACCTCACCCTCGACCGCTTCGCCGACGGCCGCGACCTGTGGATGCTCGCCACCGGCACCGGGGTGGCGCCGTTCGTGTCGATCCTGCAGGACTTCGAAGCCTGGGAGCGCTTCGAGCGGATCTTCCTGGTGTACAGCGCCCGCCATGGCCAGGAACTGGCCTACCGTGAGCTGATCGCCGGGCTGGAGCAGCGTGAATACCTGGCCGAGTTTGCCGGCAAGCTGCGCTTCATACCCTGCGTGAGCCGCGAGGATTACCCCAACGCCCTGCGCGGGCGGATCACCAGCTTGATCGAGAACGGCGCGTTGGAAGCGGCCGCCGGCACTCCGCTGACCCCGGAGCATTCGCGGGTGATGATTTGCGGCAACCCGGAGATGATCGACGACACCCGCAAACTGCTGAAGGGGCGAGACATGCAGCTGAGCCTCAGCCGGCGGCCGGGGCAGGTGGCGGTGGAAACGTACTGGTAGGGTGGCTGGTGCTTCGCCCGGCACGGCCTAGGGGAGGCCGTGGTCCTGCACCCGGCTTTGCTAGGCGAAGGGCCCTGAAACGGTACGCGCAGTGGCAAGCCAAAGATTATCGACCTGATTTAGTAACCTTTGCCTTGAGCGAACCACTCTAAAGCTGCGCTTTTATTGCGTGAGTGCCTGCCTAAGCTTGCTTGAAGCCTGGTTTACCATTGGCGGCTCGCCATTCTTTGACACGCTGTAGTACCCCTTGAGGAGATTCGTCCTCACCTTCTGCAGGAAAGAAGATCACGTCGCTTTGGTCGGGGTGTTCAGTGATGTCGTCAAAGTGATCTAGCCACTGGTTAAGCTCAAGATCACTGTCAGCCTTGCCGCCCAAGATGTCCCCTACGAATTGAAGAAATTCCTGCTCAGTGTAATCTTCAAATTTTTCTTTCATCGGTCAGTCCCCTTTGCAATGGATGTTAACATGAGCATTCGGCGTCATGATGAATAAGTTGTCAAGGTCGTAAACTGCGCCTCCCTGACTGATTAAGTTTTTGTGGTGGACTTCCATAACCTTTCTTTTGCCGCGCCATTGTGCTTTCGGGACAAGTGGGGATAATCCTTTTTCCATGTTGGGTAGCTGAGTTGACCTGAAGTGAGCATTAAGCACGGGGTCTTGTGCTATTGCGCGCCATACTGCCCTTCTTAGCCCATCAAAACTTGAAAATCGAAGACCGATCAACTGCTCTGCAATTTGCGTAGGAATTGGCGCACCAATAGTTGCTGCCGCAGACAGCCAGTCCTCTCCAACAACCTGCCCACTTCCCGTCACCACCCCCGGCTCATACCGAGGGCTTTTGTACATCACATAAATCGGCGGCAACCCACTGTCCGCTGGGAAAATCACTACCAAATCATCGAAGTCTAGCGGTTCGGGCTGCGGTGACTCCAACAGCTTCGCTTCAATCGGCTCAACCACGGGCCCGTCGTAGTTTTCCGGTATCGTGCTCTCACCGGGCAAGGCCGTGGAAGAGTCGGGCGGGCTGATGGCGGGTGTCCACGTCAGCGTGCGCGGCGGCTGTTCGGCGGTTTGTGCGGTATAGGTTTTAGTGGCGGGGTCATGAGTGGCATACACTGCTTTGACGTTCGCCCGCACCGCCTCGCCGGTTTTTACGACGACCAAGGTGCTCTTGGCTTCTTCCGTTGGCACCGGCGTAGTGGCCAGGCGCACAGGCATGCTCACTGTGTGTTGTGCATCCACCGCTGCCGCTGCAGCCGCTAGCTGCGCCGCTAATTCAGGTGCTATCAATGACAGCGGTATGCTGGTAACCGTGCGCTCCATTCGCTCGGCATTGCCTAACTTCGGCGAATACAACAGCAGGCCGATGCCGACTGCTGCGCCCTTGGAGGTGGCTTGGGCGAAATCGGCGAGAACCGCTAGGCCTGTGCGCAACGAAGCGGAGATAGACGCACCGGCATTTTCTATAACCGGGTAGGTCGCTACTGCACTGAAGAATAATGGCCTGGCGATTGCTGCATCGGCCGAGAGGGTGTGGTGTAGCGGCGCTGTTAAAGCGCTATCAATTGCAGCCTGCTCTGCCGCAATACGTGCCGCCTCGGCGGCGGCGCGCAAGGCATCGTTCGCTGCTTGGGCCCGTTGAGAGAGCCTGGACAGGGCCTTGGCTGCGATGTCCAGTTGGCGGGCTGCTTCGGTGTGAAGCGCGGCTTGGTGATAATCTGCCCATCGTGGCCCTAGGGTTTTGCTGGGTTTGAAGGTCGACAAGGTTTTTAAGCGCCTCGGTTTCTGGGCGGCTCAATGGGGGTGTTATGTGTGGATTTGCGCGGGTGTATGCGCCAACCGCAGCGCGCTCCACTTCTGCCAGTTGAGATAGCGCGGCGCCTTGTCGATCCAGTTGCTCGGCGAGAGGGTAGGCGCTGAGGTCTCCGGTAGATCCGTTCAGGGCGTTTTGAAGAAAATGGGGTAAGCGTTGCAGGTGAATCTCTCTTTCAGCAGCGAGGCGTGTGAGTCGTGCCTGAAGCCGTAAGGCCCATTCGTTGCTTGCGTGGTGCTGTTGGTATTCCTCTTCGTCAGCCGCCTGTGCCAATGACTCCAGCTTCTCAGTCAAGGCATCGATTATGAGCGACAGCCGTTTCACCTCCAGCGTGGCGGTGTACGCGCGGGCAAATGAATTCTGGATTTGTTCATAGCTGTGCGTGAGGTCTCCCATCAATAGGGCCCTGACCTTTCGCATTGCTAGAGTTTCGGCAAGATAAAAGAGGTTGTAGCCATCTATTTCGTAGGCGATAGGCAATTGGGACGTGTATTCCCCAAATACCTTGGCCATTAAGTCTACGGTTACCGCCTGGCGGGCAACAGTTATGCCTGCTGTATCAAGCGGTACCGAAGAGAGCGCCTCCTGCCAGCGCTGCTCCGCCTCGGTTTGAATATTGCTGAATCGAGTCGCGTAGTCCGCTTCATGAGTGGAGAAGGTGTTAACAACTTCGTTGAAAAGATCCTCGGTTGCACTTGGAAAGGGAAGTGGTTGGCTAGGTTCTCGGGTGCCTGCGATCTTCTCGCGGCTAGCACCTGGCCAATTATCAGGTGTTCGGGTTCTGCCAAATGTACGCGGATGATCAGCGAAGGGTACGTCTAAGTTTACGTTTGAGGGCGTACGTGGCTGCCCCCAGTTGACGATGAGGTGTTTTTCTTGCATTCAGATATTTCCCTACAACATGGCTGGGATCACCCAAGCCCCTAGGGCGAGGATGTAAATGCGTTGGCCAACGTTGTTAGGAAACTATATGAGGATGGGGAGTGATGCAATGAGAGTGAGAGTTGTTATTGTTTGCGATTTGTTGCCAACCTATAGGGGCGCTTGGATGGCGTAGCTGTGCAGGTTGCAGCATCAATCAAAGTGCCCTGCTCACCTTGGAGGTGAGCAGGGCTGCCCGTTTACCTCAGCCAACCGTAGGCGGCACTACCGGCGCACTGCGCCCATTCTGCTCTTTCAGCAAATCCCGAATATCGGTCAGCAGCAGTTCTTCCTTGCTTGGCGCTGGCGGCAGGCTCGGGGCCTTGGCTTCTTCGCGCTTGAGCTTATTGATCGCCTTCACGCCCATGAAGATCGCGAACGCGACGATGATGAAGTCGAAGATGGTCTGGATGAACTTGCCATAGGCCAGCACCACCGCCGGCGTGGTGCCCTCGGCCGGGCGCAGGGTAATGGCAAGGTCGGTGAAGTTGATCCCCCCGATCAGCAAGCCCAGAGGCGGCATGATGATGTCGCCGACGAACGACGAAACGATTTTGCCGAACGCCGCGCCGATGATGATACCGACCGCCAGGTCGACCACGTTGCCCTTGACCGCGAAGGCCTTGAACTCTTGGATCAGGCTCATTGAGTTTTACCCCCTGTAACAAAATTTAAGGTGCTCACAGTGTATGCCAACCTTTCGTCGGCTGCGCTGCGTCTCTTGAAATGACCGGGGTAGCGGCCAATAGTTTGCTTGGATTGCAGGCGGCGCGCGGCGGGCTAGAAGGTTATCATGGCGGCCTTTTGCGAAAACCGGGGGTTCCATGGCCAAGGCCAAGCGCATGTACGGCTGCACCGAGTGCGGTGCGACCTTTCCCAAGTGGGCCGGCCAGTGTGGCGAATGCGGCGCCTGGAATACCCTGGTCGAAACCGTGGTGGAGAACACCCCCGCCGCCTCCAGCGGCCGCGCCGGCTGGGCCGGTGAGCAGGCCCAGCTGAAAACCCTGGCTGAAGTCAGCGTAGAAGAAATCCCGCGCTTCAGCACCGCCTCCACCGAGCTTGACCGCGTGCTGGGCGGCGGCTTGGTTGAGGGCTCGGTGGTGTTGATTGGCGGCGACCCGGGCATCGGCAAGTCGACCATTCTGCTGCAAACCCTCTGCGCCCTGGCGGCGCGGATGCCGGCGCTGTACGTGACCGGCGAGGAGTCGCAGCAGCAAGTGGCCATGCGCGCGCGGCGCCTGGCGTTGCCGCAAGACCGCCTCAAGGTGATGACCGAAACCTCCATCGAGGCCATCATCGCCACCGCCCGGGTGGAAAAACCCAAGGTGATGGTGATCGACTCGATCCAGACCATCTTTACCGAGCAGCTGCAATCGGCCCCCGGTGGCGTGGCCCAGGTGCGCGAGAGCACCGCGTTGCTGGTGCGCTTCGCCAAGCAGACCGGCACCGCGGTGTTCCTGGTCGGCCACGTGACCAAGGAAGGCTCGCTGGCCGGCCCGCGGGTGCTCGAGCACATGGTCGACACGGTGCTGTACTTCGAGGGGGAGTCCGACGGCCGCCTGCGCCTGCTGCGGGCGGTGAAGAACCGCTTTGGCGCGGTCAATGAACTGGGCGTGTTCGGCATGACCGACCGCGGCCTGAAAGAAGTCTCCAACCCCTCGGCGATTTTCCTCAGCCGCGCCCAGGAAGAAATCGCCGGCAGCGTGGTGATGGCCACCTGGGAAGGCACCCGGCCGATGCTGGTCGAGGTGCAGGCGCTGGTCGATGACAGCCACCTGGCCAACCCGCGGCGGGTCACCCTCGGCCTGGACCAGAACCGCCTGGCCATGCTGCTGGCGGTACTGCACCGCCATGGCGGTATCCCCACCCACGACCAAGACGTGTTCCTCAACGTGGTCGGCGGGGTGAAGGTGCTCGAAACCGCCTCTGACCTGGCGCTGATGGCGGCGGTGATGAGCAGCCTGCGCAACCGCCCGCTGCCTCACGGGCTGCTGGTGTTTGGCGAGGTGGGCCTGAGCGGCGAGGTGCGCCCGGTGCCGAGCGGCCAAGAGCGCCTGAAAGAGGCTGCCAAGCATGGCTTCAAGCGCGCCATCGTGCCCCAGGGTAACGCGCCGAAAGAGCCGCCCGCCGGCCTGCAGGTGGTGGCGGTTACCCGCCTGGACCAAGCCTTGGACGCGTTGTTCGAAGAGTAAGCGGGCTTGACCCGCTGGCCGCGGGCGTTTATTACCGGGTTTTACCAAAACCAGAGGCGCCGTATGCCAAGCACTCCGCAGATCAAGGCCGTTATCTTCGATATGGACGGGTTGTTGCTCGATACCGAGGGCATCTACACCGAAGTAACGCAGATCATCGCCGGCCGCTACGGCAAGACCTTTGGCTGGGAGCACAAGCAGCACATCATCGGCCGTGGCGCGCGCGACCTGGCCACCTACGTGGTCGAGGCGCTCGAGTTGCCGATCAGCGTGGATGAGTTCCTTGAGGTGCGCAAGCCGCTGATGGTCGAGCGCTTCCCCAAGGCGCTGGGCATGGCTGGCGCCGAAGCGCTGGTGCGCCACCTCAAGGCCCACGGCATTCCGGTGGCGGTCGGTACCAGTTCGTCGAGCACCTACTTTGCGCTGAAAACCGAAGGCCACAAGGAATGGTTCGCGCTGTTCGACACCATCGTCACCGCTGACGACCCGGAAGTGACCGCGGCCAAGCCCGCGCCAGACATCTTCCTCACCGCCGCGCGGCGCCTTGGGGTCAACCCGGCCGATTGCCTGGTGTTCGAGGATTCGCCCTTTGGCGTGACCGCCGCCAAGGCCGCCGGCATGTACGCGCTGGCGGTGCCGGATTCAGCCATGGACCCCGAAAAGTACACCCACGCCGATGGCCGGTTAGGCAGCTTGCTGCAGTTCAAGCCGCAGGATTGGGGGTTGCCGGCGCTGCCGTAACGGCGGCCCTGGCGTTCAGGGCAGCAACAACGCGCCCAGCTCCCGCTCCAGTTCTGCCGCGTCGCCGAGGTTCAGCTCGACCAGCCGCTTCAGGTGGCTGGCCGAGTCGATGTCGATATGGTCGCACTCAAAGCCCAGCCGCTCGGCCTCTTCATGCACCAGGCGCACTTCCATCTTCACCGTGGCCTGGTCGCTGAGGGTGATCAGCGCGCCGAACGGTTGCGCCGCGTCGCCGGCCCAGTCGTCGGGGCGGGCGATCAGCAGGCCTTTGAGGGAAACATCCTGCAACTGCACATCCCAGGTGGCGCCGCCCTGTGCGATCAGGGTCTTGGCGTCGAAGGGAATACGGATGAAACGGCGGCGTTCGCTAGTCATGTAAAACTCCTTGGCATGGCAGGACTATAGACCAGCCCGCGGCGGCGTGGCGTGACCGGCCGCACAGCCGCTCTAGACCAACGGGGGGGATGAGTTTTCCACGGACTCTGGCTAGACTCAGTGGGTGGTCTTCCAAAACCCATTCGCTGGATAAAAATAATATGAACAACACAACAAGCCCGGCCCGCCATCTGCCATGGCTCGCGCTGGCCGTGATAGGCGCCAGTGCGCTGGGTGTGGTCGCCCTGCGCCGTGGTGAAACCATCAATGCCTTGTGGATCGTCGTCGCGGCGGTCGCGCTGTACCTCGTTGCCTACCGCTATTACAGCCTGTTCATCGCCAACAAGGTGATGCAACTGGACCCTACCCGCGCCACCCCAGCGGTCGTGAACAACGACGGCCTGGACTACGTGCCCACCAACAAGCACATCCTCTTTGGCCACCACTTCGCTGCCATCGCTGGCGCGGGGCCGCTGGTGGGCCCGGTGCTGGCCGCGCAAATGGGCTATTTACCCGGCACCCTCTGGCTGATCGCCGGGGTGGTGTTCGCTGGCGCCGTGCAGGATTTCGTCGTGCTGTTCCTGTCTACCCGCCGCAATGGCCGTTCGCTGGGCGACATGGTCCGCGAGGAAATGGGCCAGATTCCCGGCACCATCGCGCTGTTTGGCTGCTTTCTGATCATGATCATCATCCTCGCGGTGCTCGCGCTGATCGTGGTCAAGGCCCTGGCCGAAAGCCCCTGGGGCGTGTTCACGGTGATCGCCACCATCCCGATCGCGATGTTCATGGGCATCTACATGCGCTACATCCGCCCCGGCCGCATCGGTGAAATCTCGCTGGTGGGCGTGGTGCTGTTGCTGCTGTCGATCTACCTGGGTGGCCAGGTGGCCGCGGACCCAGTCTGGGCCAAGGCCTTTACCTTCACCGGCGTGCAGATCACCTGGATGCTCATCGGCTACGGTTTCGTCGCCGCGGTATTGCCGGTGTGGCTGGTGCTGGCGCCGCGGGACTACCTGTCGACCTTCCTCAAGATCGGCACCATCATCGCCTTGGCGATTGGCATCCTGGTGACCATGCCCGAGCTGAAAATGCCCGCGCTGACCCAGTTCACCAACGGCACCGGGCCCGTGTGGAAGGGCACGTTGTTCCCGTTCCTGTTCATCACCATTGCCTGTGGCGCGGTGTCGGGCTTCCATGCGCTGATCTCCTCGGGCACCACGCCCAAGCTGCTGGATAACGAAACCAACGCCCGTTACATCGGTTACGGCGGCATGCTGATGGAGTCGTTCGTGGCGATCATGGCGATGGTCGCGGCCTCGGTGATCGAACCGGGCGTGTACTTCGCCATGAACAGCCCCGCGGCCGTGGTCGGCACCGACGTCAACGCCGTCGCCGCCGCGGTGAGCAGCTGGGGCTTCATGATCACCCCCGACGCCCTGCAAGCAGTGGCCAACGACATCGGCGAGCACACCATCCTCGCCCGTGCCGGTGGCGCGCCCACCTTGGCGGTGGGTATCGCGCAGATCCTCCACCAGGTGTTGCCGGGTGAGAACACCATGGCGTTCTGGTACCACTTCGCGATCCTGTTCGAGGCGCTGTTCATCCTCACCGCGGTAGACGCCGGTACCCGTGCCGGGCGCTTCATGCTGCAAGACCTGCTCGGCAACTTCGTGCCGGCGCTCAAACGTACCGAATCCTGGGCCGCCAACATCATCGCCACCGCTGGCTGCGTGGCGCTGTGGGGTTACCTGTTGTACCAGGGCGTGGTCGACCCGCTGGGCGGCATCAACACCCTGTGGCCGCTGTTCGGGATCTCCAACCAGATGCTCGCCGGTATCGCCCTGATGCTCGGCACCGTGGTGCTGATCAAAATGAAGCGCGAGCGCTACATCTGGGTCACTCTGGTGCCGGCGCTGTGGCTGTTGATCTGCACCACCACCGCGGGCCTGATCAAGCTGCTCGATCCGAACCCGGCGGTGGGCTTCCTGGCGCTGGCCAAGAAGTACAGCGACGCGCTGGCCGCCGGCCAGGTACTGGCCCCGGCCAAGAGCGTCGAACAAATGCAGGCGGTGATCTTCAACGCCTACACCAACTCGGTGCTGACGGTGCTGTTCCTGATCGTGGTGCTCAGTGTGCTGCTGTTTGCCGTGCGCACCGGCTACCGGGCGCTGGGCCGCAGAGAGCGTACCGACCGCGAGGCGCCATACCAGGCGCTGGGCGGCCAACAGTGAACGGAGGGCGAGCGGATGTTCAATGACCTGGCCAACCTGGGCAAGTACCTCGGCCAGGCCGCGCGCCTGATGGTCGGGATGCCCGACTACGACAACTACGTCGAGCACATGCGCAACAAGCATCCGGACCAACCGGTAATGACCTACGAGGCGTTCTTCCGGGAACGCCAGGAAGCGCGCTACGGCGGCGGCAAGGGCTCGCCCCGCTGCTGTTGAGGCGCACAACGACCAACGCCGGCCGAGGGGTAGTTGCCCCGCGGGCGGCGTTTTCGTCTCTGGAGGCTGTGTGAACCCGATTCCCGTGACCATTCTCAGCGGCTTTCTCGGCGCTGGGAAAACCACCCTGCTGCGCTACCTGCTCAGGGCCGAGCACGGCCTGAAGCTGGCCGTGATCGAAAACGAATTCGCCGAAACCGGCATCGACACCGAACTGCTCGGCGATGACGCCGTGCAAGTGCTCACCCTGGCCAACGGCTGCGTGTGCTGCAGCATCAACAGCGACCTGACCAAGGGCCTGCGCTTTTTGCTGCAGCGCCGCGACAGCGGCGCCATCGCCTTCGACCGGCTGGTGATCGAGTGCACCGGCCTGGCCGACCCCGCCCCGGTGGCGCAAACCTTCTTCCTTGAAGAAGACATCCGCGAGCGCTACCTGCTCGATGGCATTGTGACCCTGGTCGATGCCGCCCACGCCGAGGAACACCTCAAGCAGACGATCGCCCAGGCCCAGGTGGGGTTTGCCGACCGCTTGCTGGTGAGCAAAACCGACCTGGTCAGCGCCGAGGCATTCGAGGCCTTGGGCGAGCGGCTGCGGCGGATTAACCGCCGCGCGCCGGTGCGGGTGGTCAAGCAGGGCGAAATCGACCTGGCGGAGTTGCTCGACATCCGCGGCTTCAACCTCAACACCGACCTGGGCGCCGGCTTCAGCCTGCGCCCGGTGGCCCAGGGCAACAGCGCCGACCGCATCACCAGCATGGTGCTGCGTACCAACAAGGCGCTGAACATCGACGCCCTCAGCGCGTTCATGAACCAACTGCTCGAAGACCACGGCCGCCAGTTACTGCGCTACAAGGGTGTGCTGAACATCGAAGGGGATCCACGCCGGCTGGTGTTCCAGGGCGTGCTCAAGCTGTATGGCTTTGACTGGGACCGCGAGTGGGCGGCCGATGAAGCGCGGGAGAGTGTGATGGTGTTCATCGCCGATGAGTTGCCGGAGCAGGCGATTCGCGAGGCGTTCGAGGCTTTGTAGAAGAGGGTTACGGCCCTTTGCTCGGCTGTGCCGGGCGCAGGGCCGTAAACGTTACCGCTTAGTTGCCATACACCGGCAGCTTGGCGCAAATAGCCTTGACCTTCTCACGCACGGCGTCGATCACCGCCTCGTTGTTCAGGTCGGCCAGGATGTCGCAGATCCAGCCAGCCAGCTCGCGGCATTCGGTTTCCTTGAAGCCACGGGTGGTCACGGCCGGGGTGCCGAAGCGCAGGCCGGAGGTGACGAACGGCGAGCGTGGGTCGTTGGGCACCGAGTTCTTGTTCACGGTGATGTACGCGCGGCCCAGGGCGGCGTCGGCGTCTTTGCCGGAGATGTCTTGCTTGATCAGCGACAGCAGGAACAGGTGGTTCTGGGTACCACCGGAGACCACGTCGAAACCGCGGGCGATGAACACTTCGGCCATGGCTTGGGCGTTTTTCACCACTTGTTGCTGGTAGGCCTTGAACTCAGGCTGCAGCGCTTCCTTGAAGCACACCGCCTTGGCAGCGATCACGTGCTCCAGCGGGCCACCTTGGGCGCCGGGGAATACCGCTGAGTTGAGTTTTTTCTCGATGTCGGCGTTGGCGCGGGCCAGGATCAGGCCGCCGCGCGGGCCGCGCAGGGTTTTGTGGGTGGTGGTGGTGACCACGTCGGCGAACGGCACCGGGTTCGGGTACACACCGGCGGCCACCAGGCCAGCCACGTGGGCCATGTCGACGAACAGGTAGGCGCCCACTTTGTCGGCGATGGCGCGGAAGCGCGGGAAGTCCAGCACTTGCGAGTACGCCGAGAAGCCGGCCACGATCATTTTCGGCTTGTGCTCGACGGCCAGGCGCTCGACTTCGTCGTAGTCGATCAGGCCGTTGGCGTCGATGCCGTACTGCACGGCGTTGTACAGCTTGCCGGAGGAGGACACCGAAGCGCCGTGGGTCAGGTGGCCACCGTGGGCCAGGCTCATGCCCAGGATGGTGTCGCCCGCCTGCAGCAGGGCCAGGTAAACAGCGGCGTTGGCCTGGGAGCCGGCATGCGGCTGAACGTTGGCGTAGTCAGCGCCGAACAGCTGTTTGGCGCGGTCGATGGCCAGTTGCTCGACCACGTCGACGTATTCGCAGCCGCCGTAGTAACGCTTGCCCGGGTAGCCTTCGGCGTATTTGTTGGTCAGCGTGGAGCCCTGGGCTTCCATCACCGCGGGGCTGGTGTAGTTCTCCGAGGCGATCAGCTCGATATGCTCCTCCTGGCGGCGAGCTTCCTGTTCCATCGCTGCGAACAGGTCGGCGTCAAATTTGGCAAGGGTCAAGTCACGGCTGAACATGGGCGGTCCTCGAGGATCGGCAGAGTGAAAGCGCGCATTCTACCCCATCCTCCGGAGGCTGGCATATGAGCGGGGCTCAAGTTGGTGAGGACTGGAAGTAATGGGAAGAGCAGCGGTAAGGGGCAAGCCTCAAGGGGCAAACAAAAAGCCGACGAAGCCCCAAGCCCCAAGCTAAAAGCCCCCACCCCCCACTTGCAGCTTGCCGCTTAAAACTTCCCCCTGCTCGACTAGCGGCCAGGGGCCGCTAGTCGAGCATGAACAGCGCATCGTTGCTGAACTGCGCGGCGAACCGGCTGGCCGGCATTGGCCGGCCGAACAGGTAGCCCTGCACCTCGTCGCAGCCGTGCTCACGCAAGAAGCCCAGTTGGTCGTGGGTTTCGACGCCTTCGGCAATCACCGCCAGGTTCAGGCTGTGGGCCATGGCCACGATGGCACGGGCGATCTGTGCGTCCTGTTCGCCGTCGGGCAGGCCGTCGACGAACGAGCGGTCGATCTTCAGCACGTCGATCGGGAACTGCTTGAGGTAGTTCAGCGACGAATAGCCGGTGCCGAAGTCATCCACCGCGATCGACAGGCCCAGGCGCTTGAGGCTGTCGAGGATCTGCATCGCCTCGTTGACCTCGCGCATCAGGATGCTCTCGGTCAGTTCCAGCTCCAGGCAGGCCGGGGGCAGGGCGGTTTCTTCGAGGATCGCGGCGATGCGCGTGCCCAACTGGCCATCGGAGAACTGCCGGGCGGAGATGTTCACCGACACTTTCGGCACCCGCACGCGGGCCTGGTGCCAGGCCTTGAGCTGGCGGCAGGCCTCCAGCAGCACCCACTCGCCCACATCCACCACTAGGCCGAGCTCTTCGAGTACCGGGATGAAATCCCCTGGCGGCACCAGCCCGCGGCGCGGGTGGTTCCAGCGCAGCAGCGCTTCGGCGCCGGTCAGGCGCTTGCCGTCGCCGCTGAACTGCGGCTGGTAGTAAAGGATGAACTCTTGCTGCTCCAGCGCGTGGCGCAGGTCGCTTTCGAGCTCCAGGCGCTCCAGGGCGCTGGCGTTCATGTCGGTCTGGTAGAACTGGAAGTTGTTCTTGCCACGCTCTTTGGCGTGGTACATCGCCGTGTCGGCGTTCTTCATCAGTTGGCTGAGCTCGTTGCCGTCTTGTGGGCTCAGGGCGATGCCGATGCTGGCGGTCACGAAGAATTCGCGGCCTTCGAGCACGAACGGCCGCACTAGGCTGCCAAGGATCTGCTCGGCCACATGGATGGCGCGGTTCAGCGCCTGCTCGCGGCTGGCGCGCGGCTGCAGCAGCAGGGTGAATTCGTCGCCGCCCATGCGCGCCACGGTGTCGTCTTCATCCACGCAGGCCAGCAGGCGCGTGGCCATGTCTTTGAGCATGCGGTCGCCGGCGGCGTGGCCGAGGGAGTCGTTGATCGGCTTGAAGCGGTCGAGGTCGAGGAACATCAGCACCACCCAGGCTTTCTGCCGCTCGGCTTGCTGCAGGGCGTTGTGCAGGCGGTCCTGGAACAGCGTGCGGTTGGGCAGGTGGGTCAGGGCGTCGTAGTAGGCCAGGCGGTGGATGCGCTGCTCGCTGGCCTTGCGCTCGCTGATGTCGCTAAAGAAGCACACATAGCTGGCGAGGTCGCCTTCGTCGTCGAACACCGCGGTGATGCCCACCCAGGCCGGGTAATGCTCACCGTTGCGGCGCTTGAGCCAGATTTCGCCCTCGTAGCTGCCCCGTTCGCCCAACTGCTTGACCACGTACTGCAGGTGCGCCTGTTGCGCCTCCTGCACGGTGAGCAGCTTGGGCAGTTGGTCTTCGACCTGCCCGGCGGAGTAACCGCTGACCCGGGTGAAGGCCTCGTTGACCTGCACGATGTAGCCGGCCGGGTCGGTGATCAGGATCGCCGACGTGGAGTGCTCGAAAACCGTGGCGGCCATGCGCAGGTCTTTCTCCGCGCGGCGCTGCTGGCTGACGTCGCGGCCTACGCCGAGGATGCCTTCGAAGTTGTCGTTTTCGTCCCAGATCAGCACCAGCCGCAGCTCGATCGGGATGCGCCGGCCGTCGGCGCGCAGGCAGTCGAACAGGAAGAACTGCGTGCTCACCTTGTGCCGCAGCTCGGCCAGGGCCAGCGGGTTGCCCAGGGCGCGGTCGACCCGTTCGAGCAACTGCTGCAAGCTTTGCAGTTGCGCCGGGTTGGCGATGATCGACTGCCAGCCTTGCTCGAACACGCTGTCGACGTCGTAGCCGAGCACGGTGCTGACCGACGGGCTGACGTAGTTCAAGGCCAGGCGGCTGTCGGTGGAGAAGATCACGTCGCTGATGCTCTCGGCCAGCAGGCGGTAGCGCCGCTCGCTCTCGCGCAGCGACTGGCTGGCCTCGAGCTGGTCGGATACGTCCTTGGCCAGGCCGATGATGCGGGTGACCCGGCCCTCGGCATCGGTGCTCAGGGTTTGCTCGCGGATGTCGAAGCGGCGCAGGCTGCCGTCTTTATGGCGGAAGCGCAGTTGGGTGTGCAGCGGGCTGGCGTAGGCGGTGTCGCGCTGGTGCTGGCGCAGCACCTGGGCGTGGGCGAGGTCTTCGGGGTGCAACATGGTTTCCCAGTAGCTCTCGCCCAGGCGGCGGATTTCCGCTTCGCTGTAGCCCAGGGTCAGGCCCAGGTGTTCGTTGCTGTAGAGCAACTGGCGGGTCAGCACGTTGGCCACGTAGAGGTGGTCCGGCACCGCCTGGATCACCTCCGCCCAGAACGCTTCGCGTTCGACCAGCGACAGCTCGGCCTGTTTGCGTTGGGTGATGTCGTCGAGGCTCAGCACCACTTGGTCGGCTTCGGCCGACAGGCGCATCAGCACCCACAGGTACTGGGTGCCGGCTTCGCTGCCCGGCAGGGGCGTTTCCAGCTCAACGGTTTGCTCGCCCTCGAGCACCAGCTTGAGCAACTGGTAGGTAATGCCGGTTTCGTCCAGCGGCGATAGGCTGAACAGCCGTGCCCAGAGAGGGTCACCTTCGCTCACCCCCAGCACTTGCAGGGCCACCTGGTTGACCTCGTGCACCTGCAGCGCGCGGCTCAGCGCCGCCTGTTGTTCGGGGTAGCGGGCCAGCCAGGGGGCGAGCTCGGCCGCGGTGTGCACGGACGAGTCGGCCAGCAGCTTGCGTAGCTCGCCGAGGTTGAGCACGCACAGGCCAACGCCGGCGCCCTCGAAAATATCCTGGTAGCGCCGCCGGCCGGCCTGCAGGGCACGTTGGCGGCGGCGGATGTCGAGCAGCACCAGCAGCGGCAGCACCGCGCACAGCGCGCCGAGCAGCAGCTTGCCGAGCATGCCCTTGGCCAGCGCCTGGCGCGTGCCGGCGGCGTCGAACAGGCCACGCAGTTGCCAGTCGCTGCTGGCCAGCGGCACCAGCACCACGCTGCGTTCGCGCTCTTGGCTGGCGAGTTGCTCGTTACCCTCGGGCAGGCGGTCGTCGCGGTACAGCACCAGGCCGGTGGCGGCGTTCTCCAGCAGCCAGTCTTGCTCGCGGGCTGGCTCAACCGCCTGGCTGAGGCTGCCGAGCAAGGTGTGGTTGAAGGTCAGCAACCAATGGCCGCGGCTGGGCTGGGCCGGGTCGCGCAGCAGCAATTGCAGGCGCCGGCCGCCGTCGCTGTCGGTGTAATGGAAGGCTTGCTCGGCGCTGCGCACCAGCAGGTCGTTGAGGTAATCCTGGCCGATCGTCGGGTGGCCCACCCATTGGCCGTTGGCCCCCAGCCAGCTCACGCTGTCTAGCGCGGGCAGGGTTTTGCGCAGCTTCTGCAGGGCATCGGGTTGGGTCAGGGCGGCGGGGTCGGGGCTGGCAGTGGCCAGCCGGCTCAGGGTGGTCTGGGCGAACAACGCCAGGTTCATGCCCAGGTGGTCGGCCAGGCTGGTGTTGTAGCTGACCGCCGCGTCGCGCTCGCCCCGTTCGCTACGCTGGTATTGGTCGAACAGCTGCCAGAACAGCAGGCCGATCAGCGTCAGCACCAGCAGTGCCAGCGCGGTGCGCAGCGAACTGAGCCGGAAACTACCCTGTGTTGAAGGCTTACGGCGCAGCGAGGCCGATGGCGGAGTGCTCAAACTGTAATACCTGCGTTTGGGCTGGGCATGACATGGGGCCGTGGCGCGAAAAAAGGCGCAAAATGGGCCTGTGGCTGGCGACGGATTAGCATGCCTTGCGCCGTGGCAAAGTGCCAGCCCTGTTTGTCGCTGGTTTGCCGACCGCGTCGCATTACGGTAGCTTTGGCGGTCTTGGCACGCCCGCGCTGGCGCCACTTCTTCTCTACGGTCATCTTCATTTTCGCAACCATCAGGTTAACCATGGCCCAATACGTCTATACCATGCATCGGCTGAGCAAAGTCGTTCCGCCGAAACGTGAAATCCTCAAGAACATTTCCCTGTCGTTCTTCCCCGGCGCCAAGATCGGCGTGCTCGGCCTCAACGGTGCGGGTAAGTCTACTTTGCTGCGGATCATGGCGGGCGTCGATAAAGAGTTCGACGGCGAAGCCCGGGCGATGCCCGAGCTCAACGTAGGTTATCTGCCTCAAGAGCCGCAACTTGATCCTTCCAAGACCGTGCGCGAGGTGGTCGAAGAGGCGGTTTCGGTGGTCAAGGACGCCCAGGCCCGCCTCGACGAGGTGTACGCCGCCTACGCCGAGCCCGACGCCGACTTCGACAAACTGGCCGCCGAACAGGCCAAGCTCGAAGCCATTTTGCAGGCCAGCGACGGCCACAACCTCGAGCGCCAACTGGAAGTCGCCGCCGACGCCCTGCGCCTGCCGGCCTGGGACGCCAAGGTCGAGCACCTCTCCGGCGGTGAAAAACGCCGCGTGGCGCTGTGCCGCCTGCTGCTGTCGGCCCCCGACATGCTGCTGCTCGACGAACCGACCAACCACCTGGATGCCGATTCGGTGGCCTGGCTCGAGCAGTTCCTGCACAACTTCCCTGGCACCGTGGTGGCGATTACCCACGACCGTTACTTCCTCGACAACGTCGCCGGCTGGATCCTCGAGCTCGACCGCGGCGCTGGCATCCCTTACGAGGGCAACTATTCTGGCTGGCTCGAAGCCAAGTCCGACCGCCTGGCGCAAGAGAGCAAGCAGCAAAGCGCCCATGAAAAGGCCATGAAGGAAGAGCTGGAGTGGGTGCGCAAGGGCGCCAAGGCACGCCAGGCCAAGTCCAAGGCCCGCCTGGCGCGCTTCGAAGAGATGCAGTCGCAGGAATTCCAGAAACGCGCCGAAACCAACGAGATCTACATCCCGGCGGGCGCGCGCCTGGGCGACAAGGTCATCGAGTTCAACAACGTCACCAAGGGCTATGGCGACCGCGTGTTGATCGACAACCTGTCGTTCTCCATTCCCAAGGGCGCAATCGTCGGTGTGATCGGCGGTAACGGCGCGGGTAAATCCACCTTGTTCCGCATGCTGATGGGCAAAGAACAGCCGGATTCGGGCACCATCGACATCGGCGACACCGTGCAACTGGCCTGCGTCGACCAGAGCCGTGAAGACCTCGAAGGCGGCAAGACCGTATTCGAGCAGGTGTCTGACGGCTCTGACGTGATCCGCATCGGTGGTTATGAAATTCCCTCGCGTACCTACGTGGGCCGCTTCAACTTCAAGGGCGGTGACCAGCAGAAGTTCGTCAAGGACCTCTCCGGGGGTGAGCGTGGCCGCCTGCACCTGGCGCTGACGCTGAAAGAGGGCGGCAACGTGCTGCTGCTCGACGAACCGTCCAACGACCTTGACGTCGAAACCCTGCGTTCGCTGGAAGAAGCCCTGCTCGACTTCCCGGGCGCGGCCATTGTGATTTCCCACGATCGGTGGTTCCTCGACCGCGTGGCGACGCACATCCTGGCCTACGAAGACAACTCGCACATCGAGTTCTTCGAGGGTAACTACACCGAGTACGAAGCCGACCGGAAAAAACGCC
This sequence comes from Pseudomonas sp. NPDC007930, assembly GCF_042958985.1. Taxonomy (NCBI): domain Bacteria; kingdom Pseudomonadati; phylum Pseudomonadota; class Gammaproteobacteria; order Pseudomonadales; family Pseudomonadaceae; genus Pseudomonas; species Pseudomonas sp. NPDC007930. Next base: position 424,966 of record NZ_JBIBKC010000001.1, on the reverse strand, counting down.
TGGGCGATGCCGCCGCGCAGCCCAAGCGTGTGCGTTACAAGAGCCTGGCCTGACGCCAAGGCCTTTCGCCTGGCTGTGCCGGGCGAAAGGCCCTTCAAGGCAATGGCGTAGCGCTGATCGCCAACACCTCGATCAGCACATCCCCCGCGGGCCTGGCCCACAGCACCTCATCGCCCACCGCTTTGCCCAACAGCGCGCTGCCCAGTGGCGACGCCCAGTTGACCAACCCCACGCCGGCATCGGCTTGGTCCTCACCGACCAGGCACACTTGGCTGTGGGCGTCGTGTTCGTCGGCGAAACTCACCCAACTGCCGATCTGCACCTGTTCGGTGGAGGTGACCGGGGGCACCAGGCGCGCGCTGCCGACCCGCGCCTGGAAGTAGCGCAGGTCGCGCTCCAGGTCGGCCATCGATTGCTTGTCACCGCGCTCACCCAGCGCCACCTGTTCGGCGCGCAGGGCCTTGAGCTCGGCCACCCGTGCCTGCAGCAGGGCCAGCCCGCTTTCGGTCACGTAGTTGGGCTGGCTGCTGATTTGCCGCTCCACCGGGGCGGTGGCTTGGGCGGCGGCATGGTCTTCGTTGACGAAGGCTCGGCTCATCACTGTTCTCCCGCAATAGCCCATTAGGCCATCATCGCAGGGGGTAAGTTCTCGCCCATGCCTGCCGGCGACGCTAATCGCCGTGATACGCGCGGTAGGTCATGCGGGTTTTCTGGGTTTCCCAATCGCGGTCGCGATCGTTCAGCACCCGGTCATGCACCTCTTGCTGGTCGCGGCTGACCGCCTGTGCCTGGCACTGTCGGAAGCCGTCGTCCCAGCCGCCGCTGTAGAGCTTATCGCCCATGTAGCGGTTCACGTCCTTGCTGTAGTTGCCGCTGAAAGAGGCCGCGGCGGCCCGGCCACTGCTGCAGCCGTCGTGATAACCATCAGCGAAGGCTGGCGGATAGCCTTGCTGGACCATCTGATCGTGCGCCGTCTGGCAACCGGCAAGCGCCGCCATCAGTGCCAGTACGCACCCATACCGCTTCATTTTGCGATACCTCACGCAATACCGGGGCTAAAGTGCCCGGCTTGATGAAACGTTAGACAGCCGCCGGTGCGGATTTCGTCAATTTGCCGTGAACGGGGGATGTACGGCCTCAATAGTGGTACCAGCGGGCCTCAAGCATCACCTCGTTGGTGGGGCTGCCGAGGTGGCTGAAGTCCCGCGCGGCGCTCAGGCGCAGGCCGAAGGCGCGGCTGATTGCCCACTGCTGGCCCAGCGCCAGGCGCCGGCGCACTTCGCCATTGGCAAAATAATCGCCCTTGGCCTCCAGTTGCACGTTGCCCAGCGGGTTCTGCCACAGCAGGCCGCTGTCAAAGCCCACCGCCGGGCTGGCGAAGGCGCCGAAATCCGGGTTGTGCTCCACCCGGGTGGTACCCAGCGCATAGGCCAGCACACCGTCACCCAAAGCCCAGGTGCCCCCGGCGCCGCCGCCAAGCTGGCTGACCAGGGTGGCATCGCCATGGCGGCCGGGCACCCGCTCAAGGCCGCCGCCCACCTGCCACGACAACGGCTGCAGCAGCGCGTTACGGGGCGTCAGCGAGCGGATGTTGGCGAGGTCGAGCCGTTGCAGCTGCCAGTGGTTATCGGCGTATTGGCGCACGCGCAGGCCAAGGATTTCGATCTGTGCGCCAAGGGGGAAGCTCTCGGCGTTGTCGAGCACGTCGTGGTAGGCCATGCGCAGGCCGTATTCGGCAAAGCCGTGGCCGTCGCGGCTGCCGCCCGCGGCGCTCCAGGTGCGCGACGGGTGGCCGTCTTCCGGCAAGCCGGGGCGGGGCAGGGCGAGGGCAGGCGGCGGGTTGGCGTTCATCGCCCGCAGCAGCTCGAAGCTGCGCTGGGCGCGCGCTGGGTCGCGCTCCTGGCCGGTGGCGCGGTAGCGCTCCAAGCGGTAGGCGGTGTCGGCCACCAGTGCCTGGCGCGGGGCGGGTAGCGCGCGGAAGGCCGGGCCTTGCAGCACGCCGGTGTTGGCCGCCAGGCGCAGTGCCAGCTGTTGTTCACCCGCGCTCAAGGGCTCGGCCCGCGCCAGCAGCTCGCGCTCGCGCGAGGGGCGGTAGTCGATGCTGTCGACCAGCCCGGCGGCCTTGACCGCCTTCACCGTGTCGGTGGGGATCGCGGTAATCGGGAACTGCCCGGTCAGCGCAAGCCCGGGGCGGGCGATTTGCAGCAGTTCGAGCAGGCGGTACGAGCAGTTTTCGTCGAAGAAGTAGTAATCGAAGCGTACCTGGCGCAGTTCCCACACATGCTCGACCATGCGCGCGGTTTCCGCCTCGCTGAGGTTTAAGTGGTACTCCCACAGGTCGCGGTTTTCCAGGCTGCGGTATTCGGCAAGCTTCTGCTGGTAGGGCACCAGCGAGAACAGCCCAGGGTAGCCGCCGGCCAGGCCCTTCCAGGCGTACAGGATGCTGTTGTCGGAGCCTTCTACGTAGGCGCCGAAGTTGATCGCGTAGCTGAGCAGCGCTGTGCCATCGGCGCGGGTGTCGGCCTGGTCGATGCGCAGCAGGGTGTGGCCGAACATCGACGACGGGCTGTTGAGATAGGCGGCCGGGAACACCAGCACGGTGCTGTGTGGCGAGATCGCCTGGTACCACTGGTCGAATTCGGCGCAGTGCACGCGGGGCAGGTCGTTCAGCCCAAGCTCGGCCTTCAGCCAGCGGCTGCGCGCTGGGTAGCGGCACTGGGCATGCTGGTCGCCCAGGCTGGCCGGGGCGTACAGGGCGGCGAGGGTGGCGCGTAGCTCGTCGCCGGGCTGGTGGGCGCCATCCGCGGCGATGAAGAAGCGGCGGTCGTCTACGTAGCTGCGCCAGCCGCCGGCCTTGGCCGGCACGTAATGGCCAAGGGCAAGCCAGTAAGGGGCCTGGGCCAGCCGCGCCAGGGTTGCATCGTCAGCGCCGTACAGCGGCGCACAGGCCATCATCGCCAGCCATGCCAGGCGCTTGAACATCCAGGGGGTTCCACGCAATTGAACGAGAAGGCCCGCCTGCTAGCAGGCGGGCCCGGTCAGGCGTTTCAGGCCGCTTCGGCGTACTTGGCCAGGCGGGCGTCGCCTTTCATCACGCCCAGGGTATTGCTGTGCACGTCTTCGGCGGTCACGTCAGGGCGGCTGAAGATCTGCGTGAAGTGCTCATGGGTGACCGACTCGAAGTAGGCACGGTCTTCCGGCTTGACGCCCAGCACCACCGCGTAGGTGGTCAGCGCTTCGCCTTGGCCCTTGGCCATGTCTTCGGAAAGCTCGTCCATCATGCCGTTCATGGCGATCCACGACTTGCCGCCGTAGGTCAATGCGCCACTGGTGTTACAGCCGTTGGTGCCGCTGGTCATGCCGAAGGTGGCGTTACCCGAGGTGCCGTTGGTGGTCGAGGCCAGAAAGTGCGCCGGGGTGCCGCGCTGGCCTTCGAACAGCATGTTGCCCCAGCCGCAATCCGGGCCACCGGGGGCCTGGGCCATGGCGTTGAGGGAGGCGACGGTGAACAGGGTGCCGAGCAGAATCCGTTTCATAGTGTTGTTCTCAGTGGAGTGGCTGTGCAGGTAGTGGCCGCTTCGGTGTCGGCCGCGCAGGTTTGAGTCTAGGGCGGCAAAACCGGTTCCGCTGCTTTCTGTCGTTTTATTGTAAAAAACTTGCCCTGGCGCGCTGGCGGCATAAGTGCCTTGCACGGCGGCGGCGGGGAGCGCCAGAATGCTTGCAGTAGCCTGCCCCGAAGTAAGGAAACCCGATGCCTGATTCTGTTGCCGCCAGCCTGCGTCTCGCCCCTGAAGCGCTGACCCGCCCCTATACCGCTGAACAGTTCAGCTTCGAAAGCACCGAAGACCTGGAGCCGTTTCGCGGCGTGCTGGGCCAGGAGCGCGCCGTCGAGGCGCTGCAGTTCGGCGTGGCGATGCCGCGCCCGGGTTACAACGTGTTCGTGATGGGTGAGCCCGGCACCGGGCGCTTCTCGTTCGCCAAGCGCTACCTGAAAACCGAAGCCAAGCGCCTGAACACCCCCAGCGACTGGGTGTACGTGAACAACTTCGACGAGCCACGCAACCCCAAGGCGCTGGAGTTGCCGCCGGGCAGCGCGAGCGCCTTCATCAGTGACATCGGCGGGCTGATCGACAACCTGCTGGCCACCTTCCCGGCGGTGTTCGAGCACCCGTCGTACCAGCAGAAAAAAAGCGCCATCGACCGCGCCTTCAACCACCGCTACGACCGCGCGCTGGATGTGATCGAGCGCCTGGCCCTGGAAAAAAGCATCGCCCTGTACCGCGACTCGAGCAACATCGCCTTCACCCCGATGCTCGAGGGCAAGGCGTTGGACGAAGCCGAGTTCTCCCAGTTGGGCGACGCCGAGCGCGAGCGCTTCCATGAAGACATCGCCGGCCTTGAAGAACGCCTGAACGAAGAGCTCGCCAGCCTGCCGCAGTGGAAGCGCGAGTCGAGCAACCAACTGCGCCAGCTCAACGAAGAAACCATCACCCTGGCGCTGCAGCCGCTGCTGGCGCCGTTGTCCGAGCAGTACGCCGAGAACGCCGGCGTGTGCGCCTACCTGCAGGCGATGCAGGTCAACCTGCTGCGCACGGTGGTCGAGCAGTTCGTCGATGAGCCGAAAAACGACGCGGTGGCGCGCAAGATGCTCGAAGAGCAGTACGCCCCCAGCCTGGTGGTCGGCCATTCCACCGGCGGTGGCGCGCCGGTGGTGTTCGAGCCGCACCCCACCTACGACAACCTCTTCGGGCGCATCGAATACAGCACCGACCAGGGCGCGCTGTACACCTCCTACCGCCAGCTGCGCCCGGGCGCGCTGCACCAAGCCAACGGCGGCTTCCTGATTCTCGAGGCCGAGAAAATGCTCAGCGAGCCGTTCGTGTGGGATGCGCTCAAGCGCGCCCTGCAGTCGCGCAAGCTGAAGATGGAGTCCCCGGTCGGCGAATATGGCCGCCTGGCCACCGTCACCCTGGCGCCGCAGTTGATCCCGCTGCAGGTCAAGGTGGTGATCATCGGCTCGCGGCAGATCTACTATGCGCTGCAGGACCACGATCCAGACTTCCAGGAGATGTTCCGCGTGCTGGTGGACTTCGACGAAGACATCCGCATGGCCGACGACAGCCTGGAGCAGTTCGCCCAGTTGCTGAAAACTCGCACCTCCGAAGAAGGCATGGCGCCGCTCACCGCCGACGCCGTCGCGCGTTTGGCCACCTACAGCGCGCGCCTGGCCGAGCACCAGGGGCGGCTGTCGGCGAAAATCGGCGACCTGTTCCAGTTGGTCAGCGAGGCGGATTTCATCCGCCAGGTGGCCGGCGCGCCGCACACCGACGCCGGCCATATCGAGCGTGCGCTCAAGGCCAAGGCCACCCGTACCGGGCGGGTGTCGGGGCGGATCCTCGACGACATGCTCGCCGGGATCATCCTGATCGACACCGAAGGCGCGGCGGTGGGCAAGTGCAACGGGCTGACGGTGCTGGAGGTGGGCGACTCCGCCTTCGGCGTGCCGGCGCGGATCTCCGCCACGGTGTACCCGGGGGGCAGTGGCATCGTCGACATCGAGCGCGAGGTCAACCTCGGCCAGCCGATCCACTCCAAGGGCGTGATGATCCTCACCGGCTACCTCGGTAGCCGCTACGCCCAGGAATTCCCCCTGGCGATCAGCGCCAGTATCGCCCTGGAGCAATCCTACGGCTATGTAGACGGCGACAGCGCCTCGCTCGGCGAGGCTTGCACACTCATCTCCGCCTTGTCGAAAAAACCGCTGAAGCAGTGTTTCGCGATCACCGGCTCGATCAACCAGTTCGGCGAAGTGCAAGCCGTGGGCGGGGTGAACGAGAAGATCGAGGGCTTCTTCCGCCTGTGCGAGGCCCGTGGCCTGACCGGCGAGCAGGGCGCGATCATCCCCAAGGCCAACGTCGCCACGCTGATGCTCGATGAGCGGGTGCTCAGCGCCGTGCGCGAGGGCAAGTTCCACGTGTACGCCGTGAGCCAGGCCGACGAGGCGCTGAGCCTGCTGGTGGGCGAGCCGGCCGGTACCCCGGACGCCGACGGGCAGTTCCCCGACGGCAGCGTCAATGCCCTGGTGGTCGAGCGCCTGCGGGCGATCGCCGAGGTGGTCAGCGACGAAGAACTGAAAGAGGCGGAGAAGGAGCACCAGGTCGAGGCGCTGGCCGAGGTGAAGCCGTGCCAGTGATTAAGTGGCAAGTGGCAAGTGGCAAGCGGCAAGCGGCAAGCGGTAAGTGGTAAGCGCTGGCGGTGGGCTGACCGCCTGTCGGCGGTGTTGGGCCGCGGGCGGATTCCCTTCGCCCGCGGTGGTCTATCCTCAGGCTATCACTTGCATAGACGAGCATGAGGACGCGAGCGCATGGAACACGCGATGAGCTTGACCCGGCAGTGCCTGGGGCTGCAAACACGGATTGAATGCATGATCCGCCCGGTAGCGGGTGACCAGGGTATCTGGACGCTGCTGTTCGCCGCCGGCATGGCCGGTGAACAGCCTTCCGCGGTCAAGGCGCAGGGGCCGTTCCGTGGGCCTAAGGTGGCCGAATCGGTGCTTGGCGCGATCATCGACAGCCTGACCCTACACGGCTACCAGGTGGATGAAGACCCGCAAATCTGGAACGTGCACCTGCACAGCGAGCTGCGCAAGGTAAACGCCGAGCGTGGCCGCCACTTGGGCGAGCAGGTGTGCACCCCCGATCTGTGACGTTTTGCAGCAGCGTTCCCTTCACGTGCAGCCGGGTATACTAGCGGCCTTTTACTGGCCTCCCGTGAGTTGCAATGGAACGTCTGCTCGAAAAAACCATGTACGCCTCCCGCTGGCTGCTGGCGCCCATCTACCTGGGGCTGTCGCTGGGCCTGCTTGCCCTGGGGCTGAAGTTCTTCCAGGAAATCTTCCACATCCTGCCGATGGTGTTCCAGTCGGCGGAGTCCGACCTGATTCTGGTGCTGTTGTCGCTGATCGACATGGCCCTGGTTGGCGGCCTGCTGGTGATGGTGATGATCTCCGGCTACGAAAACTTCGTCTCGCAACTCGACATCGACGAAGGCGCTGAAAAACTCAGCTGGCTCGGCAAGATGGACTCCAGCTCGCTGAAGATGAAGGTCGCGGCCTCGATCGTGGCGATCTCTTCGATCCACCTGCTGCGCATGTTCATGGACGCCGCCAACATCGAGGCCGAGAAGCTGATGTGGTACGTGATCATCCACATGACCTTCGTGATTTCCGCCTTTGCCATGGGTTATCTCGACAAGATCACCAAGCACTGATGTGCTAGGCTGCTGGCTTTTTTCCGGGCTGCAATGTCGCGGCCCGCGCAACGGAGCCTCCTGATGTCCGAACTCAATCTCTCCACCGACGAAGCCCGTGTCAGCTACGGGATCGGCCGCCAGCTTGGCGACCAGATCCGTGACAACCCGCCGCCGGGTGTGAGCCTGGACGCCATCGTGGCTGGCCTGCGTGACGCCTTTGGCGGTGAGCCAAGCCGTGTTGGCGCCGAAGAGCTGAACGCCAGCTTCCGCGTGATCCGTGAGCGCATGCAGGCCGAGCAACAGGCCCAGGCCGAAGCCGCCGCGGGCGAAGGCCGCGCCTTCCTGGCCGAAAACGCCAAGCGCGAAGGCGTAACTACCCTGGCTTCCGGCCTGCAATTCGAGGTGATCACCGCCGGTGACGGCGCCAAGCCAACCCGCGAAAGCTCGGTGCGCACCCACTACCACGGTACCCTGATCGACGGCAGCGTGTTCGACAGCTCGTACGATCGTGGCCAGCCGGCTGAATTCCCGGTCGGCGGCGTGATCGCCGGCTGGACCGAAGCCCTGCAACTGATGAACACCGGCAGCAAATGGCGCCTGTTCGTGCCGAGCGAACTGGCCTACGGCGCTCAAGGCGTGGGCAGCATCCCGCCGCACAGTGCGTTGGTGTTTGAGGTGGAGCTTCTCGCCATCCTTTAAGGATGGTTAGAAGAGTTGCAAGAGGGTAAGCGGCAAGCTGCAAGTGGGGGGGCGGGGCTTTTGGCTTGCCGCTTGCCCCTTCTCACTTGCCCCTTGCCCTTAGCGGCTCGCATTCCCCTCGGGCCGTAAGGCCCGCCCATAGCAAAAAAGAAACAAATTGCGCACCAGCTCCTTGAGCACCACCGGCTCGTTGGAATTGAGCCCGGTGAAGTCCAGGTCGCCCTGATCACGCAGTTCATCCAGTGCTTCTTCTTCGAGCACAGCGCACACCGCACCGGTTTCCCGGTGGAGGATGCGCAGGTAGGGGTGTGGGCGGTCGAGCCAGGCGTCGACGAGGTAAGTCATGGCATTCTCCTTGAGAGCGTTTACCCAATGAGAATAATTACTATTTGCAGAATTGCAAGTGACGCCGGTCAAACCTTTCGCACGAACTCTGATTTCAGTTTCATCGCGCCGATGCCGTCGATCTTGCAATCGATGTCGTGATCGCCGTCGCACAGGCGTATGTTCTTCACCTTGGTGCCGACCTTCACCACCAGCGAGGTGCCCTTGACCTTCAGGTCTTTGATCACCGTTACGCTGTCGCCGTCCTGCAGCAGGTTGCCCACCGCGTCGCGCACCTGGGCGCTGTCGTCGCTGGCGGCTTCAGCGCCGGGTTGCCACTCGTGGGCGCATTCCGGGCACACCAGCGAGGTGCCGTCTTCGTAGGTGTATTCGCTGTTGCAGGCGGGGCAGGGCGGCAGGGTGCTCATGGCGCGTTCTCGGTGGCTGAAAATGAAAACGCCGCGGCAGGCCGCGGCGCGTTGGGCGCGGGTGGCTCAGTAGGTGCGGGCGACGGAGAACTCGGTGAGTTCGACCAGTGCGTCGCGCACCTCGCCGGCCGGTAGCACGTCAAGGCAGGCGATTGCCTTGGCGGCGAAGGCGCGCGCCTGGCTGGCGGTGTACTCCAGCGCGCCGGACGCTTCGACGGCCTGGCGGATGGGCTCGAGGTCGTCGAGGCCGCCCTTCTGGATGGCTTGGCGCACCAGCGCGGCCTGCTCGGCAGTGCCTTCGCGCATGGTGTAGATCAACGGCAGGGTGGGCTTGCCCTCGGCAAGGTCGTCGCCGACGTTCTTGCCCAGGTCTTGGGCGTCGCCCTTGTAGTCGAGCAGGTCGTCGACCAGTTGGAAGGCTACCCCGAGGTGGTCGCCGAACTGGCGCAGCGCCTCGCGCTGCTCATCGCTGGCGCCGGCCAGGGCCGCGGCGGCGTGGGTCGAGGCCTCGAACAGCATCGCGGTTTTGCCGCGGATCACTTCCATATAGATGGCTTCGGTGGTGCTGGCGTCGCGGACCTTGGTCAGCTGCAGCACTTCGCCCTCGGCGATCACCCGGGTAGCGTGGGAAAGGATTTGCATCACCGGCATCGAGCCGAGCTGCACCATCATTTCGAACGAGCGCGAATAAAGGAAGTCACCCACCAGCACGCTCGGCGCGTTGCCCCACATGGCGTTGGCGGTAGAGCGGCCGCGGCGCATGCCAGACATGTCTACCACGTCGTCGTGGAGCAGGGTGGCGGTGTGCAGGAACTCGATGGTGGCGGCCAGCAGGCGCAGGTTGTCGCCGCCGTGGCCAAGGGCCTTGCCGCACAGCAGCACGAGTAGCGGGCGCAGGCGTTTGCCGCCGGCGGAGGTGATGTAGTCGCCGATTTTCGACACCAGCGGTACGCGCGAGGTGAGTTGCTGCTTGATGATCTCATCGACGGCGCTAAAATCGTCCGCCACCACGCGGTAGAAAGCTTGGGGTTGCATCAGCGGCTAAGGCTCCATTAGGGTTGCGCGGCATGCTAGGTGCCACGTGGGGGGCTGTCAAGGCGCGGCCCCGCGCCATGCCAGCGCACCCGGGCGTGCCGCTTGTCCTTCGGCCTTGCGCGGGCCAGCGGCGTTGCGTACAATCGCGCACCCTGAACTTCCTGGGCATCACCTGCCTTACGCAATTGCAGCCAAGGGTTTCCAGCCCGCTGCAGCCATGCCAGCCAACATACCTACTCTAAAGCGCTGGGTGAGCAGGATTATCGGAGAAATATCCATGTACGCTGTAATCGTTACCGGTGGCAAACAATACAAAGTCGCCGAAGGTGAATACCTGAAGATCGAAAAACTGGAAGTCGCCACCGGCGAATCCGTGACCTTCGATCGCGTTCTGCTGGTCGCCAATGGTGACGACGTGAACATCGGCGCGCCTGTCGTTGCCGGCGCTACCGTTGTCGCTGAAGTCGTGTCGCAAGGCCGCCACGATAAAGTGCGCATCATCAAGTTCCGTCGCCGCAAGCACCACATGAAGCGTATGGGCCACCGCCAGTGGTTCACCGAGATCAAAATCACCGGTATTCAGGCCTGAATTTCAGCCTGAAGCCCCAACAGGAGTATTGAACTCATGGCACACAAAAAAGCTGGTGGTAGTACCCGTAACGGCCGCGATTCCGAAAGTAAACGCCTTGGCGTGAAAATTTACGGTAGCCAGGCTGTCAAAGCAGGCAACATCATCGTTCGCCAGCGCGGCACCCAGTTCCACGCCGGCTACGGCGTTGGCATCGGCAAAGACCACACCCTGTTCGCCAAGATCGAGGGCGTTGTCAAGTTCGAAGTCAAAGGCGAATTCAACCGCCGTTACGTCAGCGTCGTCGCCGCTTAATCGCGCCTTCGCTGCAAAAGCCCTGTCTCGCGACGGGGCTTTTTTGTTTGTGGTGAGACTCTTGCAAAGGTTGGCAGCCATGCTGGGTGCCCTGTGTGCCCCACCCGATGCCAGCCCGTGCGCTACCGGCGCTGCCCATTTTCGCAAGAGCCTTATATTTTCTATGCTTTAAAGCTCGCTCACTGGCGAGAGGCGTGAATCATGAAGTTTGTAGACGAGGTATCCATCCGCGTAAAGGCGGGTGATGGCGGTAACGGTTGCATGAGCTTCCGCCGCGAAAAATTCATCGAGAACGGCGGCCCCAACGGCGGCGACGGTGGTGACGGTGGTTCGGTGTTCATGGTGGCCGACGAAAACCTCAACACCCTGGTCGACTACCGTTACACCCGCCACTTCGACGCCCAGCGTGGGCAGAACGGCGGCAGCACCGACTGCACCGGCGCCAAGGGCGAAGACCTCGAGTTGCGGGTGCCGGTGGGCACTACCATCATCGACGCCAGCACCCAGGAAGTGATCGGTGACCTGGTCAAGGCCGGGCAGCGCATCATGGTCGCCCAGGGCGGCTGGCACGGGCTGGGTAACACCCGGTTCAAGTCCAGTACCAACCGCGCGCCACGCCAGACCACCCCGGGCAAGCCGGGCGACCAGCGTGACCTCAAGCTTGAAATGAAGGTGCTGGCCGACGTCGGCCTGCTGGGCTTGCCCAATGCTGGCAAGAGCACTTTCATTCGCTCGGTGTCGGCCGCCAAGCCGAAAGTCGCCGACTACCCGTTCACCACCCTGGTGCCGAACCTGGGCGTGGTCAGCGTCGACCGCTGGAAGAGCTTCGTCATCGCAGACATCCCCGGCTTGATCGAAGGCGCCTCCGACGGCGCTGGCCTGGGTATTCGCTTCCTCAAGCACTTGGCGCGCACCCGCCTGCTGTTGCACCTGGTCGACATGGCGCCGATGGACGGCACCGACCCGGCCGACGCCGCCGAGGTGATCGTCAACGAGCTGGTGAAGTTCAGCCCGGCCCTGGCCGACCGTGACCGCTGGCTGGTGCTGAACAAGTGTGACCAGATGCTCGAGGAAGAGCACGACGCCCAGGTCAAGGCCGTGGTCGACCGCCTGCAGTGGGAAGGCCCGGTGTACGTGATCTCCGCGTTGGCCAAGCAGGGCACCGAGCGCCTGAGCTTCGACATCATGCGTTACCTCGAAGACCGCGCTGACCGCCTCGCCAAAGACCCGGCCTACGCCGAAGAACTGGCCGACCTCGACCAGCAGATCGAAGACGAAGCCCGTGCCCAGTTGCAAGCCCTCGACGATGCCCGCGCGCTGCGCCGCACCGGCGTGAAAAGCGTGCACGACATCGGCGACGACGATGACTGGGACGACGAGGATGATGAAGACGGCCCGGAAATCATTTACGTACGCGACTGACGCAGTACACTTGACGCCGCTCAACAGAGCGGCGTTTTTGATTCCACGATTTGATCAGGTTGATGATGATGCGGAGCAAGGTGACGGGTGCGCGGCGCTGGGTCGTGAAAATCGGCAGCGCATTGCTGACCGCCGATGGCAAGGGCCTCGACCGGGCGGCCATGGCGGTGTGGGTGCAGCAGATGGTCGCGCTGCACGAGGCAGGCGTGGAGCTGGTGCTGGTGTCGTCGGGCGCGGTGGCGGCGGGCATGAGCCGGCTGGGCTGGACTTCTCGCCCTAGCGCCATGCACGAGCTGCAAGCGGCCGCGGCGATCGGCCAGATGGGCCTGGTGCAGGCCTGGGAGTCGAGCTTCGGCCAGCATGGCCGGCACACCGCGCAAATTCTGCTCACCCACGACGACCTCTCCGATCGCAAGCGTTACCTCAATGCGCGCAGCACCCTGCGCACCTTGGTTGGCCTGGGGGTGATCCCGGTGATCAACGAGAACGACACGGTGGTCACCGACGAAATCCGTTTTGGTGACAACGACACCCTCGCCGCGCTGGTGGCCAACCTGGTCGAGGCCGACCTGCTGGTGATTCTCACCGACCGCGACGGCATGTTCGACGCCGACCCGCGCCACAACCCCGAAGCGCAGATCATCTACGAAGCCCGCGCCGATGACCCGAGCCTGGACGCCGTCGCTGGCGGTACCGGCGGCGCGCTGGGCCGTGGCGGCATGCAGACCAAGCTGCGCGCGGCGCGCCTGGCGGCCCGTTCCGGGGCCCATACGATGATCGTTGGCGGGCGTATCGAGCGTGTGCTCGACCGCCTCAAGGCCGGTGACCGTATTGGTACGCTGCTGTCGCCTGAGCGCGGCATGGTCGCCGCGCGCAAGCAATGGCTGGCTGGCCATCTGCAAACCCGCGGTTCGCTGCAGCTCGACGAGGGCGCCGTGCAGGCGCTGCTGGCGGGCCATAAAAGCCTGTTGCCGGTGGGCGTTAAAAAGGTCCAGGGCGGGTTCCGCCGTGGCGAAATGGTCGTGTGCCTGGCGCCGGATGGTCGCGAGGTTGCCCGCGGCCTGAGTAACTACAGCGCCGTGGAGGCGCAGAAGATCATCGGCTTGACCTCCGACGCCATCGAAGCCTCGCTGGGCTACATGGCCGAGCCGGAGCTGGTGCACCGCGACAACCTGGTGCTGGTATGAGGCGCGCGCTGCTGGCGCTGTGCCTGCTGCCGTGGGTGGCCCAGGCCGAGCAGGTGGGCGAGGTGTCTACGGTGTTCAAGTTCCTCGGCCCGAACGACAAGATCGTGGTCGAGGCCTTTGACGACCCGAAGGTAGAAGGTGTGACCTGCTACCTGTCGCGCGCCAAGACCGGCGGCGTGAAGGGTGGCCTGGGCTTGGCTGAAGACCGCGCCGAGGCCTCCATCGCCTGCCGCCAGGTGGGGCCGATCCGCTTCGCCAAGCCGCTGCAGGATGGCGAGGTGGTGTTCAAGGAGCGCACGTCGCTGGTGTTCAAGACCATGCAGGTGGTGCGCTTCTTCGACACCAAGCGCAATACTCTGGTGTACTTGGTGTACAGCGACCGGATGATCGAGGGCAGCCCTCAGAATGCGGTCACGGCGATCCCGATCTTGCCTTGGGCGGCGGCACCACCGCCCTAGTGGCGCGCCTGCCGCGGGGTTTGCAGTGTTTTGGGCGCAGGGCGTTCAAATCAAGCCCATAAAAAAACCGGCCTCAAGGGCCGGTTTTTTCAAGAACGGAACGCGGATCAGGCAGCTTTCAGTGCCTTGACGTGTGCGTTCAGGCGGCTCTTGTGGCGAGCGGCCTTGTTCTTGTGGATGATGCCTTTGTCGGCCATACGGTCGATGACAGGCACAGCCAGGGTGTAGGCAGTTTGCGCTTTGTCGGCGTCTTTGGTGGCGATGGCCTTGACTACGTTTTTGATGTAGGTACGGACCATGGACCGCAGGCTGGCGTTGTGGCTGCGACGCTTCTCAGCCTGTTTTGCACGTTTTTTGGCGGAAGGTGAGTTGGCCACCGTCGAGCTCCTTGGAAAGACTTAGTGTTAAGCAAGCAAATAAGGCCGCGAATCATGCCGACGCCGCGCGCCAATGTCAAGGGTACTGGGTGGGTTCCGCCGAATGGTCGCTGCATCGAAGCGGCTTTATTTCCCGGCGTGGCGGGGTAAACTCTGCGGCCTTCTTCCTGGTGCGCGCATTCTACATGAATCTGCTCAAGTCCCTGGCCGCGGTCAGCTCCATCACCATGATCTCGCGCGTGCTGGGTTTCGTGCGCGACACCTTGATCGCCAGGATTTTCGGCGCCGGCATGGCCACCGATGCCTTCTTCATCGCCTTCAAGCTGCCCAACCTGCTGCGGCGGATCTTCGCCGAGGGGGCGTTCTCCCAGGCCTTCGTGCCGATCCTGGCGGAATACAAGCACCAGCAGGGCGAGGAAGCCGCGCGCACCTTCGTGGCGTACGTGGCCGGCCTGCTGACCCTGGCACTGGCGCTGGTCACCGTGCTCGGCGTGCTGGCCGCGCCCTGGGTGATCTGGCTCACTGCCCCCGGGTTCGCTGACACACCGGAAAAATTCGAGCTCACCAGTTCGCTGTTGCGGGTCACCTTTCCTTATATATTGCTGATTTCCCTGAGTTCGCTGGCCGGCGCGGTGCTCAACACCTGGAACCGTTTTTCAGTGCCAGCGTTCACCCCCACATTGCTCAACGTGAGCCAGATCGCCTTCGCGTTGTTCCTTACGCCGTACTTCGACCCGCCGGTAATGGTGCTGGCCTGGGGCGTGCTGGCCGGCGGCGTGCTGCAGATTCTTTACCAACTGCCGCACCTGAAGAAGGTCGGCATGCTGGTGCTGCCGCGCATCGACTGGCGCCACAGCGGCGCGCGGCGGGTGATGCGCAAAATGCTGCCGGCGATTCTCGGGGTGTCGGTGAGCCAGGTGTCGTTGATCATCAACACCATCTTCGCCTCGTTCCTGGCGGCCGGCTCGGTGTCGTGGATGTACTACGCCGACCGCCTGATGGAACTGCCCTCCGGGGTGCTGGGGGTGGCGCTGGGCACCATTTTGCTGCCGACGCTCTCGCGCACCTATGCCAACAAAGACCGCCACGAGTATTCGCGCATCCTCGACTGGGGCCTGCGGCTGTGTTTCGTGCTGGTGCTGCCGTGCTCGGTGGCGCTGGCGCTGCTGGCCGAGCCGCTGACCGTGGCGCTGTTCCAGTACGGCAAGTTCGATGCCTTCGACGCCGCGATGACCCAGCGCGCGCTGGTGGCCTACTCGGTGGGCTTGCTGGGGATCATCCTGATCAAAGTGCTGGCGCCGGGCTTCTATGCCCAGCAGAACATCCGCACCCCGGTGAAAATCGCGATCTTCACCCTGGTGGTCACCCAGTTGCTCAACCTGGCGTTCATCGTGCCGCTCAAGCATGCCGGCCTGGCGTTGGCGATCAGCGGCGGCGCCACCCTTAACGCCGGCATGCTCTACTGGCAGTTGCGCCGCCAAGGGCTGTTCCAGCCGCAGCCGGGCTGGGCGCGGTTCATCGGCAAGCTGCTGCTGGCGGTGCTGGCCATGGCCGCCGCGCTCTACGGGGTGATGCAGTGCATGCCGGCCTGGGCCGACGGGGTGATGTGGCAGCGCTTCCTGCGCCTGGGCGTGCTGGTGGGCGCGGGCGTGGCGGTGTATTTCGGCGTGTTGCTGGCCCTGGGCTTCCGCCTGCGGGATTTCGCCCGCCGTGGGCTGCATTGAAATCCCCCGGCGGTGCCCTGACATCTGTTTTATCCACCGGGCCGCAGTTGCCTGTCATGCGGCCTCAGGTGTGGTTATAATCGCCCACTTTATGAGCAAGAAGCGCGTTATGCAGCTGGTTCGAGGCCTCCACAACCTGCGCCCTCAGCATCGGGGCTGCGTTGCCACCATTGGCAACTTCGATGGCGTGCACCGTGGTCACCAGGCCATTCTGGCGCGGCTGCGCGAGCGCGCGCGTGAGTTGGGCGTGCCCAGCTGCGTGGTGCTGTTCGAGCCGCAGCCGCGTGAATACTTCGCCCCCGACACCGCCCCGGCGCGCCTGGCCCGCCTGCGCGACAAAATCGAACTGCTGCAGGCTGAAGGCATCGACCGGGTGTTGTGCCTGGCGTTCAACCAGCGCCTCAGCCAGCTGAGCGCCGCCGAGTTCGTGCGCACCCTGCTGGTCGACGGCCTGGGCGTGCAGCACCTCGAGGTGGGCGACGACTTCCGCTTCGGCTGTGACCGCCTGGGTGATTTCGCCTTCCTCAGCGAGGCCGGCGCGCGCCTGGGCTTCAGTGTAGAAGCCGCGCACACCGTCGAGATCGACGCCGTGCGGGTGAGCAGCACCCAGGTGCGGCTGGCCCTGGCCACGGCCGATTTCCCGCTGGCCGCGCGCCTGCTGGGGCGGCCGTTCAGCATCGCCGGGCGTGTGCTGCATGGCCAGAAGCTGGCGCGCCAGCTCGGCTGGCCGACCGCCAACGTGCAGCTCAAGCGCCGCCGCGTACCGCTGGCCGGGGTGTACCTGGTCAGCACCGAGGTGGGCGGCGTACGTTATGGTGGCGCCGCCAACATCGGCGTGCGCCCCACCGTTGCCGGCGATGGCCGCCCGCACCTGGAAATCCACCTGCTGGGGTTCCAGGGCGACCTTTACGGCCAGCGCCTGGCGGTACAGTTTCATCAAAAGCTGCGTGATGAGCAGCGTTTTGCCTCGTTGGAGGCGCTTAAGGCGGCTGTTGATGCAGACGTCGCCGCCGCCCAAGCCCTATGGCAAGCCCATTCAAAGAGCCTGAAATGACCGATTACAAAGCCACGCTTAATCTTCCGGACACCGCCTTCCCGATGAAGGCCGGCCTGCCCCAGCGCGAGCCGCAGACCTTGGCGCGTTGGGACAGCATTGGCCTGTACCAGAAGCTGCGTGAAATCGGCCAGGGCCGGCCCACTTTCGTGCTGCACGATGGCCCTCCCTATGCCAACGGCAGCATCCACCTGGGCCACGCGGTCAACAAGATCCTCAAGGACATGATCGTCCGCTCGAAAACCCTGGCCGGCTTCGACGCCCCCTACGTACCGGGCTGGGACTGCCACGGCCTGCCGATCGAGCACAAGGTCGAGGTCACCCACGGCAAGGGCTTGCCGGCGGATAAAACCCGCGAGCTGTGCCGCGCCTACGCCGCCGAGCAGATCGAAGAGCAAAAGGCCGGATTCATCCGCCTGGGCGTGCTGGGCGATTGGGCCAACCCCTACAAGACCATGAGCTTCAGCAACGAAGCCGGAGAAATCCGCGCGCTCGCCGAAATGGTCCGCGCGGGCTTCGTGTTCAAGGGCCTCAAGCCCGTGAACTGGTGCTTCGACTGCGGTTCGGCGCTGGCCGAGGCCGAAGTGGAATACGCCGACAAGAAGTCCACGGCCCTGGACGTCGCCTTCCCGGCGGCGGACCCCGCCGCCCTGGCCGCGGCGTTCAACCTGCCGAGCCTGGCCAAGCCGGCCGGCATCGTGATCTGGACCACCACCCCCTGGACGATCCCGGCCAACCAGGCGCTGAACGTCAACCCGGAATTCACCTACGCGCTGGTCGACGTAGGCGACCGCCTGCTGCTGCTGGCCGAAGAGCTGGTCGAAGGCTGCCTGAAACGCTACGGCCGCGAAGGCCAGGTGATCGCCACCGCCGCCGGCGCGGCGCTGGAGAACCTCAACTTCCGCCACCCGTTCTACGACCGCCTGGCGCCGGTGTACCTGGCTGACTACGTCGAACTGGGCGCCGGCACCGGCATCGTTCACTCCGCCCCGGCCTATGGCGAAGACGACTTCGTCTCGTGCAAGCGCTACGGCATGAGCAACGACGACATCCTCACCCCGGTGCAGAGCAACGGCGTGTATGTCGACAACCTCGAATTCTTCGGTGGCCAGTTCATCTGGAAGGCCGCGCCGGCGATCCTCGCCAAGCTCGACGAAGTGGGCGCGCTGCTGCACACCGAAACCATCAGCCACAGCTACATGCACTGCTGGCGCCACAAAACCCCGCTGATCTACCGCGCCACCGCGCAGTGGTTCGTGGGCATGGACACCCCGCCGGTGGCCGGTGGCACCCTGCGCGAGCGTTCGCTGGCGGCCATCGAGCAAACCACCTTCGTGCCCGACTGGGGCAAGGCGCGGCTGCACGCGATGATCGCCGGCCGGCCCGACTGGTGCATCTCGCGCCAGCGCAACTGGGGCGTGCCGATCCCGTTCTTCCTGCACAAGCAGACCGGCGAGTTGCACCCGCGCACCGTCGAACTGATGGAGCAGGTGGCGCAGCGCGTCGAGCAGGAAGGCATCGAGGCCTGGTTCAAGCTCGACGCCGCCGAGCTGCTCGGCGATGAAGCCGCCCAGTACGACAAGATCGCCGACACCCTGGATGTGTGGTTCGACTCCGGCACCACCCACTGGCACGTGCTGCGCGGTTCGCACCCGCTGGGCCATGCCGAGGGGCCGCGCGCCGACCTCTACCTCGAGGGTTCCGACCAGCACCGCGGCTGGTTCCACTCCTCGCTGCTGACCGGTTGCGCCATCGACGGCCACGCGCCGTACCGCGAGCTGCTGACCCACGGCTTCACCGTGGACGAGAACGGCCGCAAGATGTCGAAGTCGCTGGGCAACGTGATCGCCCCGCAGAAGGTCAACGACACCCTCGGCGCAGACATCCTGCGCCTGTGGATCGCCTCCACCGACTACTCCGGCGAGATGGCCGTGAGTGATCAGATCCTGCAGCGCAGCGCCGACGCCTACCGGCGCATCCGCAACACCGCGCGCTTCTTGCTCTCGAACCTGAGCGGCTTCGACCCGGCCCAGCACCTGCTGGCCAACGAAGACATGCTCGCCCTCGACCGTTGGGCGGTCGACCGCACCCTGCTGCTGCAACGCGAGCTGCAAGAGCACTACAGCGAGTACCGTTTCTGGAACGTGTATTCCAAGGTGCACAACTTCTGCGTGCAGGAGCTGGGCGGCTTCTACCTCGACATCATCAAGGACCGCCAGTACACCACCGGCGAAAACAGCGTGGCACGGCGCTCCTGCCAGACCGCCCTGTACCACATCGCCGAGGCGCTGGTGCGCTGGATCGCGCCGATCCTGGCGTTCACCGCCGATGAAATCTGGCAGTTCCTGCCGGGCGAGCGCAACGAGTCGGTGATGCTCAACACCTGGTACGAAGGCCTGGCCGAGCTGCCAGAAGGCTTCGAGCTGGGCCGCGCCTACTGGGACGGCGTGATGGCGGCCAAGGCCGCGGTCAACAAGGAGCTGGAAAACCAGCGCGCGGCCAAGGTGATTGGCGGCAACCTGCAGGCCGAAGTCACCCTGTACGCCGACGAAGCGGTCAACGCCGACCTGGCCAAGCTGGGCAACGAACTGCGCTTCGTGCTGATCACCTCCAAGGCCAGCCTGGCGCCGTTCGCCCAGGCCCCGGCCGACGCGGTGGCCACCGAGGTGCCGGGGCTGAAGCTGAAGGTGGTGAAGTCCGCCGGCACCAAGTGCGCCCGTTGCTGGCACTTCACCGATGACGTCGGCAGCCACGCCGAGCACCCGGACATCTGCGGCCGCTGCGTGACCAACATCACCGGCAGCGGCGAGGTACGCCACTATGCGTGATGGGGCAGGGCGCTTCGGGCGCCTGGGCTGGCTATGGCTGACGGTGCTGGTGTTGGTCGTCGACCAGGTGAGCAAGGCCTGGTTCGAGGCCAAGCTGGGCCTGTACGACCAGATCGTGGTGATCCCCGACCTGTTCAGCTGGACGCTGGCCTACAACACCGGCGCGGCGTTCAGCTTCCTGGCCGACCACTCCGGCTGGCAGCGCTGGCTGTTCGCGGTGATCGCGATCGTGGTCAGCGTGGTGCTGCTGGTTTGGCTCAAGCGCCTCAAGCCGGGTGAAACCTGGCTGGCCATCGCCTTGGCGCTGGTGCTCGGTGGCGCCCTGGGCAACCTCTACGACCGCATGGTGCTGGGCCACGTGATCGACTTCATCTTCGTGCACTGGCGCAACGAGTGGCGCTTCCCGGCGTTCAACGTGGCCGACAGCGCGATCACCGTCGGCGCGATCATGCTGGCGCTGGATATGTTCAAGTCCAAGAAGCAAACCGGAGAAAAGGCCCATGACTGAGCAACGCATCGGCCAGAACACCGAAGTGACCCTGCACTTCGCCCTGCACCTCGAAGACGGCAACACCGTCGACAGCACCTTCGACAAGGCCCCGGCGGTGTTCAAAGTCGGCGACGGCAACCTGCTGCCAGGCTTCGAGGCGGCGATCTTCGGCTTCAAGGCCGGCGACAAGCGCACCGTCACCGTGCTCCCCGAGCACGGCTTCGGCCAGCCGAACCCGCAGAACGTACAGGTGATGCCGCGGTCGCAGTTCGAGGGCATGGAATTGTCCGAAGGGCTGCTGGTGATCTTCAACGATGCCGCCAACACCGAGCTGCCCGGCGTGGTCAAAGCCTTCGACGGCCAGCAGGTGACGGTTGACTTCAACCACCCGCTGGCCGGCAAAACGCTGAACTTCGAAGTGGAAATCATCGACGTCAAGGCGCTTTGAGCCTTGGCACTGGCCAGCGGCCGGGAGCCCAACATGCACATCAAACTCGCCAACCCTCGCGGCTTCTGCGCCGGTGTCGATCGCGCCATCGAGATCGTCAATCGCGCGCTGGAGGTGTTCGGCCCACCGATCTACGTGCGCCATGAAGTGGTGCACAACAAGTTCGTGGTCGAAGACCTGCGCTCGCGCGGGGCGATCTTCGTCGAAGAGCTCGACCAGGTGCCTGACGACGTGATCGTCATCTTCAGTGCCCATGGCGTGTCCCAGGCGGTGCGCCAGGAAGCCGCCGGCCGCGGCCTGAAGGTGTTCGACGCGACCTGCCCGCTGGTGACCAAGGTGCACATCGAGGTGGCCCGCTACAGCCGTGAAGGCCGCGAGACCATTCTGATCGGCCACGAAGGCCACCCGGAGGTCGAAGGCACCATGGGCCAGTACGACGCCAGCAACGGCGGCACCATCTACCTGGTCGAAGACGAACAGGATGTGGCCAGCCTGCAGGTGCGCAACCCTGATGCCCTGGCTTTCGTGACCCAGACCACGCTGTCGATGGACGACACCAGCCGAGTGATCGACGCCCTGCGCGGGCGCTTCCCGAACATCGGCGGGCCGCGCAAAGACGACATCTGCTACGCCACGCAAAACCGCCAGGACGCGGTTAAGCAACTGGCCAGCGAGTGCGACGTGGTGCTGGTGGTGGGCAGCCCGAACAGCTCCAACTCCAACCGCCTGCGCGAGTTGTCCGAACGCATGGGCACCCCGGCCTACCTGATCGACGGCGCCCAGGACCTCGACCGCGGCTGGTTCGAGGGCATCGGCAGCATCGGCATCACCGCTGGCGCCTCGGCGCCGGAAGTGCTGGTGCGCGGGGTGATCGAGCAACTGCACGCCTGGGGCGCCAGCGGCGCCGACGAACTGGCCGGGCGCGAAGAGAACATCACCTTCTCGGTGCCCAAGGAGCTGCGGGTCAAGCAGGTGGTGTAGGGCTTGAGGTGGGCTCACACAAGTTGCTCAGCGGCGCCCGGCGGCTGATTCGCACCCGCCCGGTGCGCGCGATCACCACCCGCAGATACTCATCCGGGCGCACGTCGTTGCACAGGTGCAGCGACGCCGCCAGCGAACCCCCGCGCGGCAGCACTGGCCGGCCCAGGTAATCGAAGGCCACCTGCGGCGCCGCGTTTGGCGTGGGCACTATTCGCACCCCGCTGCCCGGCTGCACCCGCAGGGTAGGGTTGCGCGGGTCGCCAGCGCCCTGGCCGGTGTGGTCGGCGACCATCCGCCAGCCGTTGGCCCAGTCATCGCCCAGTGGTTGCAGGATCACCCGCCCGTTGCGCTGAATGGCCTCGACCTTGGCCGCGCGCAAGCCTTGGGCCAGCGCCTCGGCCGCCACCGTTAGCCGCTGTTTGTGCAGCAGCGGCTTGAGCCCGGCCACCCCGCCGTAGGCCAGCAGCGCGGCGAGCAGCAGCGCCCACATCAGCTCGATCAGGGTCAGGCCCCGTTGTGTGCGGTTCATCGTTCATCCTTGAAAGCGGTTGATCGCCAGCGCGTCCGTGCGTCTGGTCCTGCCGAAACTACCGTATATCCCTTGTTTCATCGGGAAGCGCTACCGGCTGGTTTATAGTCGGCGCCTCAAGGAGTGCGGGCAAATGCATCAACGTTTCAAAGGGTTTACGCTGGTCGAGATGATCGTCACCGTTGCGGTGCTGGCGGTGCTGATCTCTATCGCCGTGCCGTCGTATATCGCGCTGATCGCCAAGAACCGCGCAGACACCGAAACCGGTGACTTCTACCGCGCGCTCAACTTCGCCCGCCTTGAAGCGATCAACCGTGGCGTATCGATTCGGCTGACCCCAAAAACCGCCAACACCTGGGCCGGTGACGTGTACGTGGCGCTGAGTTCGGTCGCCAGCCCGAGCACCACCAACCTGCGTGTGCTGCCGGCGATGGCCAGCAGCTCGGTCATGGCACCCGCTAGCGCCATCAGCTACGTCGAATTCAACAACCTCGGGGCTATGGTCTACCCCACCAGTGCAGTGCTGTTCACCTATACCAACGGCACTGTAAGCCGCAACGTGCTGCTGTGTGTCAATGGCCGGGTGCTGCTCAACAACGGGACGAGCTGCTGATGGCTAACCAGCGTGGCTCGACCCTGATCGAGGTACTGGTGGCCTTGCTGGTGATGTCCATCGGCCTGCTCGGGGCGGCGGCCATTCAGTTGAACGCCTTGAAGTTCACCGACAGCTCCAGCCTGCGCACCAAGGCCAGTTTCATCGCCTACGACATGATGGACCGCATCCGCGCCAACCCCGATGGCGCCTACGGGTTGGCGAACCTGGCGGCGGCGCCGACCACTTCCAACCTGGCCGCGCCCGCCACCCAGGACCTGTTTGACTTCAACAGCAACATCTCGGCGGCCAACTTGCCCAGCCCTCAGGCCAGCATTACCAAGAACGGCTACATCTACACCATTCTTATTCGCTGGTCGGATGCCCGTGCCGCTTCGGCGGTGAACAGCCAGAACACGGCCAACAGCAACGACGCGGCCACCCAGACCTTCACGCTGACCAGCCGGGTCGCGATGGACGCGGTGGCCGCCCCATGAAGCATTCACAGCGTGGCCTCAGCCTGATCGAATTGATGGTCTCCCTGGCCCTGGGCCTGATCATCACCCTGGGCGTGCTGAACATCTTCATTTCAGCGCGCAGCACCTACACCCTGCAGAACACCTCGGCGGCGATGCAGGAAGACGCCCGCTACCTGCTCAGCCGCATGAGCCAGGAAATCCGCATGGCCGGGATGTTCGGTTGCCTGGCCACGGTGGCCGATAACAGCACCGGCGCCACCTTCAGCGCCGCCTTCAACCGGCCGATCAACTACAGCATCGACAACACCAATGGCACGGTGCTCACGCTGGCCACCAGCGATGTGGGCAGCGCTGGCACCCTGCCCACCTGGACCATCCTCTCGGACTGCCGCAGCGCCGCCACCGCCTATACCGGCGCCGCCACCCCGGGCAGCGGGCAGATGGCCTTCCCGATTCACCAGGTGGTGTACACCTTCAAGAACAACGCCATCTATACCGGCACGGGAACCTCCCAGCAGGTGTTGCTGAGCAACGTGTCGGCCTTTAGCCTGATGTTCGGCCTGGCCAACAGCGCCAGTGACAGCGATACCACGGTCACCTCCTACACCACGGCGGCGCCCAACCCGGCGTATATCCGCAGCATCCGCATTACCATTACCCTGCTTGACCCCAGTACCAATACCGAAACCAAGCTCGGCAACCAGGTGTTCAGCGTGGTGGCTTCGATGCGTAACCGGTTGATGTGACCATGGCCCAACGCCCGTTGAACCTGCCCATTACCCCCCAGCGCCAACGCGGCGCGGTGCTGATCGTCGCGCTGGTGTTCCTGCTGCTGCTGACGTTGATCGGCATCTCGTCGATGCAGAACGCCACCCTGCAGGAAAAAATGGCCGGCAGCGTGGGGCTGCGCAACACCACCTTCCAACTCGCCGAGGCCGCCTTGCGGGTCGGCGAGAACGCCGTGGGCGCGAGTACCTACACCTTGGCCGTGTGCGCTTCGACGGCTGCTTGCGCGCCACCCGATGCCAGCACCATCAACGCGGCCGGCACCAGTGGTAGCATCACCTGGGTGGCCGCGACCACTGCCGGCACGCCGTCGGGCGCGCTGTTGCTGTATGGGGTGCAATACATCGGCGTCACCAAAGACCCAGTCAACTTCGACACGGCCACCGCCACCTCGGTCAAGCTGTACCGCATCACCGCGATCGGCAGCACAAGCAACGCCACGGGCAGCCCGCGTACCGTGCTGGAGAGTATTTATGCCAAGCAATGATCGCCAGGGCCCACTGGGCCGCCTCTGGGCAGGGCTGTACGGGTTGGCGCTGGGGCTGTTCCTGAGCACGCCGGCGTATGCCGCCTTCACCCCCTCGCCGTCGCCGCTGATGAGCGCCGCCGCGGTGGCGCCCAACCTGATGCTGCTGGTCGACGACTCCGGCAGTATGAACAACCTGATCCGCGCCACCGCCTTCGACCAGACCGCCACCCAAACCCAGCTGTATTACTGCTCGCAAGACGCCAACTGCAACTACGTGGTGCAGATGGACATGACCAGCGAAAACCAGTTCGTCGGCAACCTCAACCGCGGTGGCTGCCTGCTGGGCTACACCGGGCTGTACCGGAACTCGACCCGGTATTGCCTGAAGTTGCCTGACCCGGTGGGCAGCGGCAACACCCGCTATTCGGTGCGTTACCTCAGCTACCTGATCGGCCTGATGGGCAGCTCGACCACCAAGGACTACACCGACGGCTCGATCCCCAACGATTACCGGGTGAACGTGGCGCGCAACGTGGCCGCTTCGCTGGTGGCCGCCAACCGCAGCCTGCGCATCGGCCTGTCGACCTTCAACCCGCCGACCAACGCCGACCGCGGCCCGGGCGGGACCATCACCCGCGCCATCGCCGACCTGCAGGCCACCAGCACGACCACCACCGCCCAGGCCAACACCAACTACAACAACCTGATCACCTCGATCAACGGCCTGGCGGCGATCGCCAACACCCCGCTGGCCGAAACCTACTACGAAATCACCCGCTACATGCGTGGCATGAGTTCGTACCAGGGCGTGCCCTCCACCACGTACACCAGCCCCATCCAGTACCGCTGCCAGAAGAACTTCGGCGTGGTGATCACCGACGGCCTGCCCACCTACGACCGCACCTTCCCCAGCACCGACCCGGCCTACACCAGCACCCAGAAGCTGCCGAACTGGGATAACGTCAACAACGACGGCGCCGACCTCAACGGTGACGACGAAGGCGACACGCTGTACCTCGACGACGCCGCCAAGTTCGCCTACGACATCGACCTGCGCACCGCGAGCAACGGCTCTGACCTGGCCGGCAAGAGCTGGGATGCCGCGGACTTCCCGCAGCAGAACATGATCACCTACACGGTGGGCTTCACTGCCGCCAACCAGATGCTCTCCGACGCCGCCAGCTACGGCCATGGCCAGTACTACCAGGCCACCGACTCCGACTCGCTGACCGCCGCCCTGACCGCGGCGCTCAGCCAGATCAGCTCGCAGTCCGGCTCCGGTTCTACCGGTAGCGCCAACACCGCGAGCCTGACCAGCAGCTCGTTCTACTACCAGGCGCTGTACGACCCCACCGACTGGCGCGGCACGATCAAGGCATTCCCGTTCAACAGTGATGGCAGCCTGGCCAGCACCGCCACCTGGAGCACCGACACCACCGTGGCGGTGGGCACCACCACGGGCCTGTACCAGACCTGGAACGGCGCGGCACCGGTCACCCTGGCGCTGGGGTCTTTGTCTGTGGCCCAGCAAACCGCGCTGGCCGCGCAGGCCACGGCACTGACCCTCAGTGGCACCAGCACCACCGCCAACGCCCTGGTGGAATGGGCCAAGGGCACCAACGGCAGCAACCTGCGGGCCCGCTCGGTGCTGATGGGCGACATCATCAACTCGCCGGTGACCTACGCCTCGCCGACCGCGGCCACCGCCGCCGATGCTGCGGGCGACACCAGCTATTCCAGCTACCTGGCGACCAAGGCCAGCAGCATGACCCCAAGCCTGGTGGTCAACGACAACTCCGGCATGACCAGCGTGATCACCGCCGCCACCGGCGCGCGCCGCTATGCCTACATGCCGTCCACGGCGCTATCGGGCATCGCCACCATCGCGCTCACCGGCTATGCCAACGGCACCTCGCACAAATTCCTCGATGACGGCCAGGTTGGGGTGTTCGATGCCCAGATCAACAGTACCTGGAGCACCGTCGCGGTAGGCGGCACTGGCGCCGGCGGCAAGGCGTTCTACGCGATCCGCCTGTACAACGCCTCCGGTGGCAACACGCCGCAGGCGCTGTGGGAAGTGTCCGCGCCCAGCGTGGCCAACGCGCTCGACAACTACAACGACCTCGGTTACGCCTACGCGGCGCCGCAGGTGGCGCGGCTGGCCGACGGCACCTGGGCGGCGTTCATCTCCAACGGCTATGGCAGCAACTCCGGGGTGGCGGCGCTGTACGTGATCAACCTCAGCACCGGCGCGTTGATCCGCAAAATCGTGGTCGACACCACTGAAACCGACAACGGCCTCTCGTCAGTGGCGCTGCGGGTCAATGGCGCCGGGGTGGTGCAGTACGCCTACGGCGGCGACCTCAAGGGCCGGCTGTGGAAGTTCGACCTGACCAGCACCAGCGCCTCCAGCTGGGGCCTGGCGTTCTCTGGCAAGCCGCTGTTCACCGATACCGGCGGTACCGCCCAACCGATCACCGCGGCACCGCTGGTGGTGGCCAACCCGAGTGGCGGCTACAACGTGTTCGTGGGTACCGGCAAGTTCATGGAAACCGCCGACAAAACCACCTCCGCGGTACAGGCGTTCTATTCCATCCAGGACACCGACGCCGCCACCGCCAACTACACCGCCAGCAACCTGGTGGCGCAGTCGATCACCGGCAGTTATGCCGACAGCGGCACCACCTACATGACCACTTCGCAGAACACCGTGGACTACACCGCCAAGCGCGGCTGGTACCTGCCCTTGACCTACAACAACACCCTGCTGGGCGAGCGGGTTATCTTCCAGGCCACCTACAGCCGTGGGCGGATCATCTTCACCACCGCCGGCGTGGACACCAGCGACCCTTGTGCCAGCCAGGGCTATGGCCGCATCGTGATCCTGCAGGCGTTCAGTGGGCAGATGTTCAGCACCTCGCAGATCAAGGCCACCAGCACCGCCAACAGCGGTATCGTCCTCAGCACCGGCTACCCCGGAGGCGTGGCCGTGCTGACCGGCACCACCGCCGATGTGCTGGAAACCAACACCTCGAGCGGTAACCTGCTCAATACCGCGCTCACGGGCGGCACCACCACCATCAACCGCCGTATCATGTGGCGACAGATTCAGTAACCGGAGCATGTAATGGTTCTCAGGCAACGCGGCTTTTCGTTGATCGAGTTGATGATCGTGGTGGCTATCGTCGGCATCCTTGCGGCCATCGTGTATCCGTCGTACACGAACTATGTAAAGCGCACCAACCGCGCGGCGGTCGTCGAGCTGATGGGGGAGGGCGCCCAGAGCGCCGAGCGCTATTACACCCGTAATGGCTTCTATACCAACTTCACGCTGACGGGCACCAGCACCACCTATTACACCGTCGCCATCAACGTCAGCGACGCCAACACCTGGACCATGACCGCAACCCCCATTCCAGGCTCGATGATGGCCGGAGATACCTGCGGCAACTTCACGCTGACCAACACCGGCGTGCGCGGCAACAGCTCAGGCACCGTCGCCACCTGCTGGGCCCGCTGACCGATGAGCACCACCGCGCACACCCTGATCGTCGGCGCTGGTGCCATTGGCCTGCTGACCGCGCTCAGCCTTGCCGAGCAGGGCGGCAGCGTCACCCTGCTCGACCGCCAGGCCGCCGGCCGGGAATCGTCCTGGGCCGGGGGTGGCATCGTTTCGCCGCTGTACCCCTGGCGCTACAGCCCGGCGGTCACCGCGCTGGCCCATTGGTCCCAGGACTTCTACCCGCAACTGGCAGACCAACTCCATCAGCGCACCGGGCTGGACCCAGAAGTGCACACCACCGGCCTGTACTGGCTCGACCTCGACGACGAAGCCGAGGCGCTGGCCTGGGCGCGGCGTGAGCGGCGGCCGCTGAGCGCGGTGAGCATGGCGGCCACCTATGCCCAGGTGCCGGCCCTGGGGCCGGGGTTCGAACGGGCGATCTACATGGCCGACGTGGCCAACGTGCGTAACCCGCGCCTGGTCAAGGCGCTCAAGGCCGCCCTGGCGCGGCTGCCGAACGTGACCGTGCGCGAGCACTGCGAGGTGCGCGGCTTTGTGCAACAAGGCGCTGCCGTGGTGGGGGTGAACACCGCTGACGGCCCGCTGCTGGCCGACCGCGTGGTGCTTGCCGCCGGTGCCTGGAGTGGCGAGCTACTGGCCACCCTAGGCCTGGCCCTGCCGGTGGAGCCGGTGAAGGGGCAGATGATCCTCTACAAGTGCGATGAAGCATTTTTGCCGCGGATGGTGCTGGCCAAGGGACGCTACGCCATCCCTCGGCGCGATGGGCACATCCTGGTGGGCAGCACGCTGGAGCACGCCGGCTTCGACAAAACCCCCACAGACGAAGCCCTGCACAGCCTGATGGCTTCGGCCGAGGCGTTGCTGCCAGGGCTGGCGCGGGCCGAACGGGTAGGGCACTGGGCTGGGCTACGGCCGGGCGCGCCAGACGGCATCCCGTTCATCGGCCCGGTCAGCCGCCACCCGGGGCTGTGGCTCAACTGCGGGCATTACCGTAACGGGCTGGTGCTGGCGCCCGCGTCGTGCCGGTTGTTTGCCGACCTGGCCAGTGGGCGGCGGCCGATCATTGATCCGGCGCCTTATGCGCCGGATGTGAGGTTGGTGCAGTAGGGCGAGGGGGCGTTAATCCAACCCAAGCTTCTTCAGCCGATAGCGCATCGACCTGAACGACATATTCAACCGCTGCGCCGCCGCCGTGCGGTTCCAGCGGGTTTCTTCCAGTGCCTGCAAAATCAGCTTGCGTTCGATGCCTTCGAGGTAGTCCTCGAGGTCATCGACCTGGGCCAGGCTTGGCTCGCCATTGCCCTGGGCCCCCGGCGCGGCCTGCTTGAAGCGCAGGTCGTCGACGTCGATCACATCGTTTTCGCACAGGGTATAGGCGCGTTCGAGCATGTTCTCCAGCTCGCGCACGTTGCCCGGGAAGCGGTAGTTCTTCAGCGCCTGCAACGCTTCGGCGCTGAGGGTGGCGGCCGGCAGGCCGGTGTCGGCCGCGAGCCGCGCCAGTACGTTGCTGGCCAGCAGCTCGATGTCGTCGCGGCGCTCGCGCAGCGGTGGCACCCGCAGTTCGATCACGTTCAGGCGGTAGTAGAGGTCTTGGCGGAACTGCCCGGCGGCCACCTCGGCGGCGAGGTCCTTGTGGGTGGCGCAGAGGATGCGCACATCCACCACCTTCTCGGTTTGCCCGCCCACGCTGCGGATGGCTTTTTCCTGGATGGCGCGCAGCAACTTGACCTGCATGGGCAACGGCAGGTCGGCGACCTCGTCGAGAAACAGCGTGCCGCCGTTGGCGGCCTGGAACAACCCGGGTTTGTCTTCGCTGGCGCCGCTGAAGCTGCCCTTTTTATGGCCGAAGAACTCGCTTTCCATCAGCTCGCTGGGGATCGCCCCGCAGTTGACCGGCACAAACGGGCTTTCGCTGCGCGGGCCTTGGTCGTGGATTAACCGCGCGACCAGCTCTTTGCCGCTGCCGGACTCACCGCTGATGTACACCGGCGCCTGGCTGCGCGCCAGGCGGATGATCTGCTTGCGCAGCGCCTGCATCGGTTCGGCGGCGCCGAGCAGGCGGGTGTCGCCGTGGGCTTCGAGGTTGGCCGGGGCGTTCAGGCGCAGGGCGCTGGCCACCAGCTCGCGCAGGCGGGTGAGGTCCACCGGTTTGGTCAGGAAGTCGAACGCCCCGGCCTTGAGCGCGTTGATCGCGGTGTCCATGCTACCGAAGGCGGTGATCATCGCCACCGGTACCTGGGCGTGGCGCTGCTGGATGTGTTGCACCAGCTCAAGGCCGGTGCCATCGGGCAGGCGCATGTCGGTCAGGCACAGGTCGAAGCGCTCGCGGGCCAGCCACTCGCGGGCCTCCTTGACGTTGCGGGCGCTGTGGGTGTCGAGCTTCATCCGGCCCAGGGTGATTTCGAGCAGCTCGCGGATGTCGGGCTCGTCATCGACGATCAGGACCTTCTGCCGGTTACTCATGGCTCATCCTTGTTTCTTGGCGTGGGCGAAGGTGATTCGCATGCAACTGCCGCCTTGTTCGCGAGGCCGGTAGTCCAGGTGAGCCTGGTTGCTTTCGCACAGCTCACGGGAAATGTATAGCCCAAGACCGGTGCCCTTGGTCTCGGTGGTGAAGAACGGTTCGAAGATGTGTTGCAGTTTGTCGGGCGGGAAGCCCGGGCCGTCGTCGAGTACGTCGAGCACCGGCAAGTCGCTGGCGGGGTCTACGTACAGGTTCAGCCACACCTGCGCCTGGGCGTGGCGCTGGCCGCTGTAGCGCAGGCCGTTCTCTACCAGGTTGGTCAGCACCTGGGTCAGATGGTTCGGGTCCATGCGGGTTTCGACGGCGCTGTCGGCCAGGTACAGGTACACCTGCTGGCCGGCCGCCGCGGTGGCGCGGAAGGCCCGGGCGAACTCGGCCAGCCACTGCTTGAGGTCGAGCATCTCCGGCTCTGCAGCGCGCCGGCGCGACAGCTGCAGCACGTTCTCGATGATCAGGTTCATGCGCTTGGAGTGGTCGGTGATGATCTGCACCAGGCGTTGGTCCGGGGCGGACAGCTCGTCGGATTCCTGCAGCAACTGCCCGGCATGGCTGATGGCCCCCAGCGGGTTGCGGATTTCATGGGCGATGCCCGCGGTCAGCCGGCCGAGGGCGGCCAACTTGAGTTGCTGGGCCTGTTGCGCCACCTGCGAGAGGTCATCAAGAAACACCAGGGTGCGGGGCGGCGCGCTCTGGTTCAGCGCCACGAAGTTTGGCTGCACCGCCGGGCCGCTGTCGCTGAGCTTGAGGCTGGGCACGCGCAGGGTGGGGTTGACCCGCCATTGCAGTAGCCGCTCAATCAGCTCGGGGGCGTGCACCACCATCAACTGGCCGATCAGGGTGGGGCGGTTGAGCAGGGTCAGCGCGCCCTGGTTGGCCAACTGCACCCGGTGTTCGGCGTCGAGCACGATGATCCCGGTGCGCATGCGCTGCAGGATCAGCGCGTTCAGCGCCTCGAGGTTGGTCACGTCGCTGGCGCGGCGCTCGGCGAGGTCTTCGCTGGTGCGCAGCAGGCGGGTGAGGCCCTGCACGATCAACGCCACGGCAAAGCACAGCACCCCGAGCGAGCCGGCCTGCAGGTAGTCGTTGGGCGCCACGCCGTGGGCGTAGTTGAGGTAGAAGGTGATGTAGATGATGCCGATCGAGGCCATCGCCGCCAGCAGCAGGCCGAGGCGGCTGCGCAGCAGCAGGTTGCCCATCGCCACCGAGGCGATCATCAGGTTGCCGATGCCGCTGGGGATCCCGCCGCCGGCGTAGAA
Source organism: Pseudomonas sp. NPDC007930 (assembly GCF_042958985.1). Lineage (NCBI taxonomy): Bacteria > Pseudomonadati > Pseudomonadota > Gammaproteobacteria > Pseudomonadales > Pseudomonadaceae > Pseudomonas > Pseudomonas sp. NPDC007930. The sequence goes on along the minus strand of NZ_JBIBKC010000001.1, from coordinate 393,219 downwards.
CAGCCCGGCCAGCAGGATCACATCTGCTGCCGCCAGGGTGAAGGCCCGTGCCGGGTGGCGCAGGTTGCGCAGCGCCAGCACCACCAGCACGTTCAGGCCCAGGTACAGCCAGCTGCCGAAGCGGAACAGGCCGACGTTGGCCAGGTCCATCAGGCGGCTGTCGAACTCGCTGGAAATCAACAACACCAGCGACAGGCCGATGATCAGCCGGTACACATGGTAAAGGCGCAGCATGCGCTGCGCCTGGGTGGGCTCATAGCGGCCCATCACGGCTGGCGCGGCCCCTGTTCCAGGTGCGCCTGGCTGCAGAACCAGTGGCTGTTGCGGCGGATGGCGCGGTCGTCGGGCAGGTGCACGCCGCAGTGGGCGCAGCGCACCATCGTCAGGGTGTGTTGCTTACGCTGTTGCCCAGCGCTGGCGGCGCGGGCCTTGTATTTGCGCCATAGCCAGACGGCGACGAAGATCACGACGATCCAGAAGAGCAGGCGAACCATGTGGGGGAACCGAAGGGTAGGGGGCTACGGATAAGGCCGGTGTTATAGCAAAAAGCCCCGGCAGGCCGGGGCTTTCAAGTGCGTTTAGCCGAACAGGCCGAAGGTCAGGTAGCTCAGCCAGCCGCGCTTTTTCGGCGCATCGGCCGGCTCGGTGGATTCGTCTGCCGTGCCGCCGTCGCTCTTCTGGAAGAGCTCCTTGGGCATGTTGTCTTTGTCGTCCTGGTACTTGCGCATCAGGTCTTCCTGGGCGCGGGTGGACGTGGGTGGCGACGGCGCCTTGCCTTCGATCAGGCCCAGGGTGGCCTTCGACAGCCAGGAGCGGTTGTCTTCCTCAGCGGTTTGCGGCACGAACTGGCCGTTCTTCAGGCTGGGGTTGTCTGGGTAGTTCAGCTTGAGGGTTTCCAGGCTGGTAGACGCCAGGTCGTCGAGGTGCAGGTGCTGGTAGGCCTCGGTCATCACCGCCAGGCCGTCGCCGACCGACGGCGTGCCCTGGTAGTTCTCGACCACGAAGCGGCCACGGTTGGCGGCGGCGACATAGGCCTGGCGGGTCAGGTAGTAGTGGGCCACGTGGATTTCGTAGGCCGCCAGCAGGTTGCGCAGGTACACCATGCGCTGCTTGGCGTCGGGCGCGTAGCGGCTGTTGGGGTAGCGGCTGGTGAGCTGGGCGAACTCGTTGTACGAATCGCGGGCCGCGCCGGGGTCACGGCGGGTCATGTCCAGCGGCAGGAAGCGGGCAACGATGCCGCGGTCCTGGTCGAACGAGGTCAGGCCCTTGAGGTAGTAGGCGTAATCGACGTTCGGGTGCTGTGGGTGCAAGCGGATGAAGCGCTCGGCGGCGGCCTTGGCGGCTTCAGGCTCGGAGTTCTTGTAGTTGGCGAAGATCAGCTCGAGCTGGGCCTGGTCGGCGTAGCGGCCAAACGGATAACGCGAGTCCAGCGCCTTGAGCTTGGCGGTGGCGGCGTTGTAGTCGCTGTTGTCGAGGTCTTTCTGCGCCTGCTGGTACAGCTCCACTTCGCTCAGGTTTTCGTCGACCACTTCCTTTTTCGAGGAACAGGCGGCGGTCAGGCCGATAATGGCGATCAGCAGCAGGTGTCTTGCTTGCATAGCGGCTTGCGTCCCCTAACGGTCCTGTCTTGGAAGCGACCGTCCTGATATGATGAGCGCCCCGTGGAAAGCCCCCGGGGCAAAAGACGCCGTATTTAACCACAAGCCGCAGCCGATCCAAAGGCTTGCTGCCCGCACCTTTGTATCCTCCAGTCAAGCATGCCTGAAACTATTGAATTACGCGCCGAAGTCACCTCCGACCTGGGGGGCCAGCGCCTCGACCAGGTTGCCGCCCAACTCTTCGCCGAGTTCAGCCGTTCGCGCCTGTCTGCGTGGATCAAAGAAGGCCGCCTGACCGTCGACGGCGCCGTGCTGCGCCCGCGCGATACCGTGCACGGTGGCGCTGTGCTGCAGCTGCTGGCCGAGCAGGAAGCCCAGGGCGAATGGGTGGCCCAGGAAATCGAACTCGACATCGTCTATGAAGACGACCAGATCCTGGTGATCAACAAGCCCGCCGGCCTGGTGGTGCACCCGGCCGCCGGCCACGCCGACGGTACCCTGCTCAACGCGCTGCTGCACCACGTGCCGGATATCGTGAACGTGCCGCGCGCCGGCATCGTGCACCGCCTCGACAAAGACACCACCGGCCTGATGGTGGTGGCCAAAACCCTGCAGGCGCAGACCAACCTGGTCGCACAGTTGCAGGCGCGCTCGGTCAGCCGCATCTACGAGTGCGTGGTGGTCGGGGTGGTCACCGCCGGGGGCAAGATCAACGCCCCGATCGGCCGCCACGGCACCCAGCGCCAGCGCATGGGCGTGATGGACAACGGCAAGCCGGCGGTCAGCCATTACCGGGTGCTCGAGCGTTTCCGTTCGCATACCCATGTGCGGGTGAAGCTCGAAACCGGCCGCACCCATCAGATCCGCGTGCACATGGCCCATGTGAACTTCCCGCTGGTGGGCGACCCGGTGTACGGCGGGCGCTTCCGCATTCCGCCGGCGGCCAGCCAGTCGCTGGTCGAAGCGATCAAGACCTTCCCGCGCCAGGCCCTGCACGCGCGCTTCCTTGAACTGGACCACCCGGCCACTGGCAAGCGCATGGGCTGGGAAGCGCCAATCCCCGACGACCTGGTGTGGCTGCTGCAACTGCTGCGCCACGACCGCGCCGAGTTCGTCGGGTGAGTGAGCTGGCCGCCAGCTTGATCACCCCCGACTGGCCCGCGCCGGCCAACGTCGGCGCCTGCGTGACCACCCGCGCCGGCGGCGTGAGCCGCGGCGCCTACGCCGGGCTCAACCTCGGTGACCACGTGGGCGACGCCCCCGAGGCGGTGGCCCACAACCGCGCGCAACTGTCCGCGCTGTACGGCATTCGCCCGGCCTGGCTGCGCCAGGTGCACGGCATCGCGGTGGCGCACGCCAACCCCGAACAGGCCGATGAGGCCGACGCCAGTTGGTCGGCCACCCCCGGGGTGGCCTGCACGGTGATGACCGCCGACTGCCTCCCGGTGCTGTTCTGCGACCAGGCCGGCACCCGTGTAGCCGCTGCCCACGCGGGCTGGCGCGGGCTGGCCGGCGGGGTGCTGGAGGCTACCGTCGCGCGGATGGGCGTGGCGCCCGGCCAGGTGCTCGCCTGGATGGGCCCGGCCATCGGCCCCCGCCAATTCGAGGTGGGCGCCGAAGTGCGCGAGGCGTTCGTCAGCCGCCACCCCGCGGCCAGCGCCGCGTTCGCCGCCGGTGTGGTGCCGGGCAAGTTCATCGCCGACATCTACGCCCTGGCGCGCATTCGCCTGGCGGCGGCAGGGGTCACGGCGGTGTACGGCGGCGGCTTGTGCACCATCGAGGACGAGCGCTTCTACTCCCACCGCCGCGCCAACCCCACCGGGCGGCTGGCGGCGTTGGTGTGGTTAAGGGCTGGCTAAGCCTTGGGCGCTTCGCGATCAGTCTGTGAGCTTTGCTGATTTTGTGCATGAGCTTCAGGGCCTATCGCCCGGCACTCCGGCTGTGCCGTAATGCTGTTCACTTAAGCAATCAGAGCGCTAAATCGGGGTTAAAAAGCCTTGATTTCTTCAAATGGTTTTACTGAGCGCATGACCTGCTGGCCCATCGCCCGGCACAGCCGGCCTCCCACCAGTTCTGCGTTGTCGCGTAAATCAAGTACTTACACAAATCTGGTGGGAGGCCGTGGTCCGGCACTCCGGCTGTGCCGGGCGATGGGCCCTGAAGCTCATGCACAAAATCAGCAGAGCTCACAGATTCATCCCTTCTTTAAAGCCGTGAAATGGCTTAAGTGAACAGCATTACGGCTGTGCCAGGCAAAGGGCCCAACAAGCCTGTTTTGCTCCCAGTCAACCCCTGCGCGCTTGAATCTCCCATAATCGCCCCTATCTAACCGGTTATCTCGGGCGGGCTGCCTCGTCATCTGTTCACTGTTCCGGCCTGCCTTTATTAGGAAGGTACATCCATGCGAATAGACCGTTTGACCAGCAAGCTGCAACTGGCGTTGTCTGACGCCCAATCCCTGGCCGTGGGGCATGACCACCCGGCCATTGAGCCTGTGCACGTGTTGCAGGCGATGATCGACCAGCAGGGCGGTTCGATCCGCCCGCTGCTGATGCAGGTGGGCTTCGACGTGAACGCCCTGCGCAAGGGCCTGACCGAAGAGCTCGACCGCCTGCCGAAAATCCAGAACCCCACCGGTGACGTGAACATGTCGCAAGACATGGCGCGCCTGCTCAACCAGGCCGACCGCCTGGCCCAGCAGAAGGGCGACCAGTTCATTTCCAGCGAGCTGATGCTGCTGGCGGCCATGGATGAGAACACCAAGGCCGGCAAGCTGCTGCTGGCCCAGGGCGTGACCCGCAAGGCGCTGGAAAACGCTATCAACAACCTGCGCGGCGGCGAGGCGGTGAACGACCCCAACGTTGAAGACGCGCGCAAAAGCCTCGAAAAGTACACCGTCGATCTCACCAAACGCGCCGAAGAAGGCAAGCTTGACCCGGTGATCGGCCGCGACGATGAGATCCGCCGGACCATCCAGGTGCTGCAGCGCCGCACCAAGAACAACCCGGTGCTGATCGGTGAGCCCGGGGTGGGTAAAACCGCCATCGCCGAAGGCCTGGCCCAGCGCATCATCAACGGCGAGGTGCCCGACGGCCTGCGTGGCAAGCGCCTGCTCTCGCTCGACATGGGCGCGCTGATCGCCGGGGCGAAGTTTCGCGGTGAGTTCGAAGAGCGCCTGAAGGGCGTGCTCAATGACCTGAGCAAGCAGGAAGGGCAGATCATCCTGTTCATCGATGAGCTGCACACCATGGTCGGCGCCGGCAAGGGCGAAGGCTCGATGGACGCCGGCAACATGCTCAAGCCGGCCCTGGCCCGGGGCGAGCTGCACTGCGTGGGCGCCACCACCCTCAACGAGTACCGCCAGTACATCGAGAAAGACGCCGCGCTCGAGCGGCGCTTCCAGAAGGTGCTGGTCGATGAGCCGAGCGAAGAAGACACCATCGCCATCCTGCGCGGGCTGAAAGAACGCTACGAGGTGCACCACAAGGTGGCGATCACCGACGGCGCGATCATCGCCGCGGCCAAGCTCAGCCACCGCTACATCACCGACCGCCAACTGCCGGACAAAGCCATCGACCTGATCGACGAGGCCGCCAGCCGCATCCGCATGGAGATCGACTCCAAGCCCGAAGTGCTCGACCGCCTCGAGCGCCGGCTGATCCAACTGAAGGTGGAATCCCAGGCACTGAAGAAAGAGCAGGACGACGCCGCGCTCAAGCGCTTGGAAAAACTCAACGAAGACATCGCCCGGCTGGAGCGCGAATACGCTGACCTCGAAGAGGTGTGGACCTCCGAGAAGGCCGAGGTGCAGGGCTCGGCGCAGATCCAGCAGAAGATCGAGCAATCGCGCCAGGAGCTGGAAGCGGCGCGGCGCAAGGGCGACCTGTCGCGCATGGCCGAGCTGCAGTACGGGGTGATCCCGGACCTGGAGCGCAGCCTGCAGATGGTCGACCAGCACGGTAAAAGCGACAACCAGCTGCTGCGCAGCAAGGTTACCGAGGAAGAAATCGCCGAAGTGGTCTCGAAGTGGACCGGCATCCCGGTGGCGAAGATGCTCGAAGGCGAGCGCGACAAACTGCTGAAGATGGAAGGCCTGCTGCACCAGCGGGTGATCGGCCAGGATGAGGCCGTGGTGGCCGTGTCCAATGCCGTGCGGCGCTCCCGCGCGGGGCTGTCGGATCCGAACCGCCCCAGTGGCTCGTTCCTCTTCCTTGGGCCTACCGGGGTCGGCAAGACCGAGCTGTGCAAGGCGCTGGCGGAGTTCCTGTTCGACACCGAAGAAGCCATGGTGCGCATTGATATGTCCGAGTTCATGGAGAAACACTCCGTGGCCCGGCTGATCGGCGCGCCGCCCGGCTACGTGGGCTATGAAGAGGGCGGTTACCTGACCGAAGCCGTGCGCCGCAAGCCGTACTCGGTGGTGCTGCTCGACGAGGTGGAAAAAGCCCACCCCGACGTGTTCAACATCCTCTTGCAGGTGTTGGAAGACGGCCGCCTGACCGACAGCCACGGGCGCACGGTGGATTTTCGCAACGTGGTGGTGGTGATGACCTCCAACCTCGGCTCGGCGCGCATTCAGGAACTGGTCGATGACCGTGAAGCCCAGCGCGCGGCGGTGATGGACGCGATCAGCGGGCACTTCCGCCCGGAACTGATCAACCGTATCGACGAGGTGGTGATTTTCGAGCCCCTGGGCCGCGAGCAGATCGCCGGGATCACCCAGATCCAGCTCGACCGCCTGCGCCAGCGCCTGGCCGAGCGCGACTTGCGCCTGGAATTGTCGCCGGCGGCGCTGGATAAGCTCGCCGCGGTGGGTTATGACCCGGTGTACGGCGCGCGGCCGCTGAAACGGGCGATCCAGCGCTGGATCGAAAACCCGCTGGCGCAGCTGATCCTGCAGGGTAAATTCCTGCCGGGCAGCGCGGTCAAGGCGGAGGTCGAGGGCGACGGTATCGCCTTCTCCTGAGGCCCGTGCGGCGCCCCTTGCCGGGGCGCCTGCATAAAGTTTTGCATTTCTTCGATAATGCCCTTAGAATGCGCCCCGCTGTCGAGTTACCCGTAAACGGGTTGGCTTGCCAGGTTCGAAAAGAATCGGCAAATCAGCAAGTTGAAGTAAAAAGGGGGTTGACAGCAAGGTTTGAGGATGTAGAATAGCGCGCCTCAACGATGCGAACGCAGCAAGCTGCAAAGCACCGTAGGGTTCAAAGCCACATCCAACAGGCCTTGAAGCAACAAAGGTTGTAACCGAAGTAAGTCGTTCCGCGATAGCTCAGTCGGTAGAGCAAATGACTGTTAATCATTGGGTCCCTGGTTCGAGTCCAGGTCGCGGAGCCAATTCGGGGTGTAGCGCAGTCCGGTAGCGCGCCTGCTTTGGGAGCAGGATGTCAGGAGTTCGAATCCCCTCACCCCGACCATATTTGGGTCGTTAGCTCAGTTGGTAGAGCAGTTGGCTTTTAACCAATTGGTCGTAGGTTCGAATCCTACACGACCCACCATATACACGAAGAAGGCCCTCCGAATTGGAGGGCCTTTTTCGTTTCTGGGCCCTGTGGATATTACCCATTGCTGGCATTATGATGGCGCCGTTGCCGAGGCCCCTCTCTAAAAAAGCCCGGCGTTATCCCCCCTCCTGCAGTGCCCTGCCATGCCCAAGAAAAAATTCGTGCGCGTTCTGATTGTGCTGGCCGTTGTGCTGGCGGTTGTGGGCATTGCCGAGCACCGCTATTCCGCGGCGTGCCTGCGGGCCAAGCGCGCCGCATTGCCGCGCTTGCTGCCGACGGTGCAGGTGACCGACCTTGGCGGTGGCGCGCTCGCCACCCGGGTCACGCCGAAAACCGCCGGCAAGGAAATGCTCCTGGTAGTGCCGGCCGCCGAGGCCTTTAGCCCCAAGCAACTGCGCAAGCTGAGCCTGGATGCCTCTGCCACGGTGACCCAGCTTGTGCTGCCGGCCACGGGTTGCGCGCAGCAACAGCAACTGTTCGAAGCGGCCCGGCAGCGGCTGGCGCCCGCCGTGCAGTTGGTTGCCGGCATTGGCCCAGGCGCCGAACTGGCGCAGCAGTGGCTGGCCGCGCAAAGCGATCCGCAGGCCACGGCGATCTCCCTTGAGCCCGCCGCCCCGGCCTGCGCGGCACTGCCGGCCGGCGCCGGGTTCGCCGGCCAGTGGCACGTGCTGATGCCCGCTGGGGTGGCTTACCCCGGCGCGCCACAGGCGCAGGTGACCGTGAGCGAACAGCCGGCCGCCGGCAGCCGCCAGGCGGCCCTCGAGCAGTACCTGCGCCGCCAGGTGCTGCAATTGGCAGACAGCAGCCTACCCGGCGAAATGCCGGTGGTCGAATTGGCCGGCGGCAGCGCCAGCGATACCCTCACGCTGTTCTATTCCGGCGATGGCGGCTGGGGCGCGCTGGACAAACAAGTGGCCGAAACCATGGCCGACGCCGGCTACCCGGTGGTTGGGGTCAATGCGCTGAAGTATTTCTGGGATTACAAAACCCCGGAGCAGGCCGCGGCCGACCTGTCGCAGCTGATGGCCCACTATCGCCAGGCCTGGGGCATCAAGCACTTTGTGCTGGCGGGGTTCTCGTTCGGCGCCGATGTAATGCCGGCGATGTACAACCGCCTGCCCAGCGAAGACCAGGCCCAGGTCAGCAGCATCCTGCTGATGGCTTTCGGCCGGAACGCCAACTTCGAGATTCGCATCGAGGGGCTGTTGGGCAGTGACAACGGCAAGCTCAAGACCGGCCCCGAGATGGCCAGGCTGCCAGCGGCCAAGGTGCTTTGCGTGTACGGCAGCAGCGAGGCCGAAAAAAGCGGCTGCACCGACCGCGGCGCGGTCGGGCAGGCGCTGATGATCACCGGCAGCCACCACTTCGATGGCGACTACCCAGCCTTGGGCAACAAGCTGCTGGGGTTCCTCGCCCGCCGCTGAGGCTCAGGGCGCTGCCGCGCCCAGCGCGGCGCCGGCCTTGTGCGCTTGCTCCCGGCGCGCCAGGCCCCAGTAGATGCCGCCGCCCAGGCCGCAGCCGATGAACCAGGCAAAGTTCGCCGCCGGCGCCAGCCAGGGGATGAACGCCACCGCCAGGCCCAGCACCGCGGCCGGGATCAACGCCCGCACCGCCGTGCGGTTCACGCCGTTCTGGTACCAGTAGCGGCCCTGGGGGCTGTCATCGAACAGCGCGTCGACGTCGACCTGTTGTTTTTTCACCAGGTAGTAGTCCACCAGCAAAATGCCGAACAGCGGGCCGATGAACGCGGCGAGGATGTCTAGCGTGTAGTGGATCACCGCCGGGTTGTTGAACAGGTTCCACGGGGTGAGGAACACCGAGGCCACCGCGGCGATCATGCCGCCGGCGCGCCAGCTGATACGGCTGGGCGACACATTGGCGAAGTCGAACGCCGGCGAAACGAAGTTGGCGACGATGTTGATGCCGATGGTGGCGGTGACGAAGGTAAACGCGCCCAGCAGCACCGCGGTGGTGTTGTCGATGCGTGCCACCGTGGCGATTGGGTCTTCGAGCATTTCGCCAAAGATGGGCAAGGTGCCAGACACGATCACCACCGTAACCAGGGCAAAGGCCAGGAAGTTGACCGGCAGGCCCCAGAAGTTGCCACGGCGCACGTCTTCCATGCTGCGGCAATAACGGCTGAAGTCGCCGAAGTTCAGCGTCGGCCCGGAGAAGTACGACACCACCAACGCCACCGCCACCACCATCTGCCAGAGGCTGTCGCCCAGGCTCAGGGTTTTGCTGGTCAGGGTGAAGCTGATGTTGCTCCAGCCGGCGCGCCACACCACCCAGGCAGCCAGCGCGAACATCACCGCGTACACCGCCGGCCCGGCCCAGTCGATAAAGCGCTTGATCGCGCCCATGCCCCACCAGAACACCAGCGCCTGCAGCAGCCACAGCGCCAGGAAGCCCATCCAGCCGAGATACGACAACCCCAGAAAGCTCACTTGCTGGTAGGCGGCCATTTCCGGCGCGAAGCGCAGCACCACTACGATCAGCGCGCTGGAGGCCAGATAGGTTTGAATGCCGTACCAGGCCACCGCGATCAGCCCGCGGATCACCGCCGGGATGTTCGCGCCGAACACGCCGAACGCCACCCGGCAGATCACCGGGTAGGGCACCGCGGTTTGCTGGCTGGGCTTGGCCACCAGGTTGGCGACCACCTGCACGATGCAGATACCCACCAGCAGGCTGACCAGCACCTGCCAGCTGGCAAGGCCAAGGGCGAACAGGCTGGCGGCGAACACATAACCCCCTACGCTGTGCACATCGCTCATCCAGAAGGCGAAGATGTTGTACCAGTTCCAGGTTTGCGGCGCCGGGCCCAGGTCGGCGTTGTACAGGCGTGGGCTGTAACGGTGAGTCGGATCCTGCATGGCAAGCCTCCTGTGTTCTTTGCTGTATTCTTGTACTGCCATGGATTGGGTACTTAAAAATACGTACCGTGTATACGATATGTATCGCAGAATGCATGCCAGTTTTGCCTTAGGCGATGCAATCGAGTTAAACACCAAGCGCTACAGGTTTTTTCCAGGAATAGCTGACCAGCCGGGCAAATTTGCATCAGGCCAAGGCTGCACGCTGTTGGTGCGGCTGCACTGGCAATGGGCGAGGAAAGCCTTCGAATCGTGGTTTTGTATACAATAAAGAGGTGCGATGCATGCGCATTCAAGTCATCAACCCGAACACCAGCGTGGCCATGACTGAGAAGATCACCGCGGCGGCCCAGGCCGCCGCGCGCCCGGGCACGCAGGTCCATGGCTGTTGCCCGGCGGATGGGCCGGTGTCGATCGAGGGGCATTTCGACGAAGCCATCGCCACCCTCGGCGTGCTCGAGCAGGTACGCGGCGGCATGGCGGCGGGCGCGCAGGCGCACATCATTGCCTGCTTTGGCGACCCCGGCCTGCTCGCCGCCCGCGAGTTGGCGGCGGGCCCGGTGATCGGCATCGCCGAGGCGGGCTTTCACCTGGCCAGCCTGGTGGCGACCCGTTTTGCCGTGATCACCACCCTGGGCCGCACCCGGATCATCGCCGAGCACCTGCTGCAACGGTATGGCTTTGCCGGGCTGTGCACCGACGTAAGCTGCCTGGAAGTGCCGGTGCTGGACCTTGAGCACTGCACCCCAGCCCTGGTGGCGCAGATGGTCGAGGAGGGGCGGCGCTTACGGGATACGCGCGGCGCCGGCGCCATCGTGCTCGGCTGCGGCGGCATGGCCGACCTGCGCCAGGCGTTGACCGATGCCTTGGGCATCCCGGTGATCGAAGGGGTGAGCGCGGCGGTGAAGCTGGCGGAATCGCTGCTCGACCTAGGGCTGGGCACCAGCAAACATGGGGACCTGGCTTACCCGCTGGCGAAGCCGTTCAAGGGGCGGTTTGCTGAGTGGGGGCAAGAAGCATAGTGCTGCTGGACATCGCCCGGCCTATCGCCCGGCACAGCCGGAGTGCCGGACCACGGCCTCCCACCAGATTTCTATAAGCACTTGATTTACGAGGCAATACAGAGCCCGTGGGAGGCCGGCTGTGCCGTAATGCTGTTCACTTAAGCAATCAGAGCGCTGAATCGGGTTTAAAAAGCCCTGATTTCTTCAAATGCTTTTACTGAGCGCATGACCTGACTGGCCCTTCGCCCGGCACAGCCGGCCTCCCACCAGATTTGTGTTAGTGCTTGATTTACAAGGCAACACAGAGCCCGTGGGAGGCCGGCTGTGCCGGGCGATAGGCCCTGAAGCTCATGCACAAAATCAGCAGCGCTCAGAGATCGATCCCTTCCATGAAGCCCTGAAATGGCTTAAGTGAACAGCATTACGGCTGCGCCGGGCGAAGGGCCGCCCCAGCCCCCCGTTACCCCAACAACTCCCGCAACACCCGCACAAACGCCACGGCGCTTTCTTCCTGTGCCGCATGGCGCCCATCGCGGACCACCCACTGCCCACCGACGAACACATCGCGCACTTGGCGGTCGCTGCCGGCGAACAGCCAGCGGTCGAGCAGGGCTTCGGCGGGAACGGTGGCCAGGTACGGGTCATCGCCGTCGAGCACCAGGGCATCGAAGCGTTGCCCCACGGCCAGGGTGCCCACCGCTTGCCCGAGGGCCTGGGCGCCACCGGCCAGGGCGGCCTCGTAGAGTACCTGGCCAACCCGTGGCTGGCCGGCCCGGTGTAGCCGGTTACGGCGTTGATCGCGCAGGCGTTGGCCGTATTCGAGCCAGCGCAGTTCTTCGACCACGCTCAGCGACACGTGGCTGTCCGAACCGATGCCGAAGCGCCCGCCCTGGGCGAGGTAGTCCACCGCCGGGAACAGGCCGTCGCCCAGGTTTGCCTCGGTGGTCAGGCACAGCCCGGCCACGGCGCCGCTGCGGGCCATCAGGCGGGTTTCCTCGGCGGTGACATGGGTGGCGTGCACCAGGCACCAGCGTGGGCCGACCGGTGCATGGTCGTACAGCCATTGCACCGGGCGTTGGCCGCTCCAGGCCAGGCAGTCGTCGACCTCCTTTTGCTGCTCGGCGATGTGTATGTGCACCGGGCAGGCCGGGGCGCTGGCGCCCAGCACCTCGGCCAGTTGGCCGGGCGCTACCGCGCGCAGCGAATGGAAGCACAGCCCCAGGCGCTGCAACGGCTGGGCGGCGATGAGCGGCGCCAGCCGTTGTTGCAGCGCCAGGTAGGCCTCGGTGCTGTGAATAAAACGCCGCTGGCCCTCGCTGGGCGGCTGCGCGCCAAACCCGGCGTGGCTGTACAGCACCGGCAGCAAGGTCAGGCCGATGCCCGCCGCGCTGGCCGCCTGGCTGATGTGCCCGGCCAGTTCGGCCGGGTTCGCATAGGGCTGGCCATCCGCGCCGTGGTGCAGGTAGTGGAACTCGGCCACGCTGGTGTAGCCGGCCTTGAGCATTTCGATGTACAGCTGGCGGGCGATCACCCCAAGTTGTTCGGGGGTGATCTTGCCGACCAGCCGGTACATCAGCTCGCGCCAGGTCCAGAAGCTGTCGTTGGGGTTGCCGGCCACCTCGGCCAGCCCCGCCATGGCCCGCTGGAAGGCGTGCGAGTGCAGGTTCGGCATGCCCGGCAGCAACGGCCCGGCGAGCCGCTGCGCACCCTCGGCGGGCGCGCCCGCCTGCACCTCGGTGATCAGCCCTTGGGCATCCACGGTGACCCGCACTTGCTGGCCCCAACCTTGCGGCAGCAGCGCGTTTTCGGCAAAAAAAGCGGGCATGGCAACACCTCGTCAGCAATTTGTATATACATATACAGATGTTTGCGTGGCCGGTAAACTCCGGCCCATCCGCCCCCACTGGAGAGCCCCGCCATGGCACTGGTCACCACCCTGCGCGCCCAAGACTACCCGAGCATGCCGTGGAAGAACGGCGGTGGCAGCACCCAGGAAGTCGCCCGCGACGGCGGCGATGGCCTCGGCGGCTTTGGTTGGCGCTTGTCCATCGCCAGCATCGGCGCTGACGGTGGTTTTTCCGCCTTCGACGGCTACCAGCGGGTGATCACCGTGCTCGACGGCGACGGCATGGTGCTCAACATCGACGGCAGCGACAGCCGCCCGCTGCTAGCCTTTGACCCATTGGCCTTCCCTGGCGCGAGCGCGGTGCACTGCCGGTTGCTGGGCGGGGCGATCCGCGACTTCAACCTGATCTACGCCCCGCAGCGCTACCAGGCAAGGCTGCAGTGGCTGGCCGCTGAGGCGCCGCAGCGGTTGTTCAGCAGCGCCGCCACGCTGGTGGTGTTCAGCGCGGGCCAGGTGCAGGTCAGCCTGGGCAGTGCGCCGCCCCATGCCCTCGGCCCTCACGACTGCCTGCGGGTGAGCAACCAGGGCCTGGCCGAGCTGTCGATCAGCGGCCGCGCCTGCCTGATCGAGTTCAGCCCACGCGGGTAGGAATGCGCGCCCCTGGGGCGCGGGGTGTTACTTCGCGCCTCATCACGGGGCATTTTGCGCCACCCGCGTGCCCTTCGGGGCAGGCCCGCAGGCCGCTAACCCGGCAGTTTTCGCGACTTGAAGTGGCCACCGCAAAGGTTGGCAACAAACTTGCTTATGCTTGTATGTACAAGTAAAGATGAGTAGGGTGCAGCCGTAGAGGCCACCCTGGCCCCGCCCCCGATCATCAAGGAGCAATGTTCGTGACCGAGAACGCCCAGCACCCCTTCCGCGATGTTGAAATCCGCGCCCCGCGTGGCACCCAGCTCACCGCTAAAAGCTGGCTGACCGAAGCGCCGCTGCGCATGTTGATGAACAACCTCGACCCCGACGTGGCCGAAAACCCCAAGGAGCTGGTGGTGTACGGCGGCATTGGCCGCGCCGCGCGCAACTGGGAATGCTACGACCGCATCGTCGAAAGCCTGAAAAACCTCGAAGCCGACGAAACCCTGCTGGTGCAGTCGGGCAAGCCGGTGGGCGTGTTCAAAACCCACGCCAACGCCCCGCGCGTGCTGATCGCCAACTCCAACCTGGTGCCGAAGTGGGCCAGTTGGGAGCACTTCAACGAACTCGACGCGAAAGGCCTGGCCATGTACGGCCAGATGACCGCCGGCAGCTGGATCTACATCGGCAGCCAGGGCATCGTGCAGGGCACCTATGAAACCTTCGTCGAGGCCGGCCGCCAGCATTACAACGGCAGCCTCAAGGGCAAGTGGGTGCTCACTGCCGGCCTCGGTGGCATGGGCGGCGCGCAGCCGCTGGCGGCGACCTTGGCCGGTGCCTGTTCGCTGAACATCGAGTGCCAGCAAAGCCGTATCGACTTCCGCCTGGGCAACCGCTACGTGGACGAACAAGCCCAAGACCTCGACGACGCCCTGGCGCGGTTGGCGCGTTACACGGCCGAAGGCAAGGCCATCTCCATTGCCCTGCTGGGCAACGCCGCCGAGGTGCTGCCGGAGCTGGTGCGCCGTGGCGTGCGCCCCGACATGGTCACCGACCAGACCAGCGCCCACGACCCGCTCAACGGTTACCTGCCGGCCGGCTGGCGCTGGGACGACTACCGCGCCCGCGCGCGCAGCGAGCCGGCGGCGGTGGTCAAGGCCGCGCGGCAATCGATGGCGCTGCACGTGAAGGCCATGCTGGCCTTCCAGCAAATGGGCGTGCCGACCTTCGACTACGGCAACAACATCCGCCAGATGGCCCTGGAGGAGGGCGTGGCCGAGGCGTTCGCCTTTCCTGGCTTCGTGCCGGCGTACATTCGCCCGCTGTTCTGCCGCGGCATCGGCCCGTTCCGCTGGGCAGCGTTGTCGGGCGACCCGCAAGACATCTACAAGACCGACGCCAAGGTCAAGCAACTGATACCCGACGACGCCCACCTGCACACCTGGCTCGACATGGCCCGCGAGCGCATTGCCTTCCAGGGCCTGCCGGCGCGGATCTGCTGGGTCGGCCTGGGCCAGCGGGCCAAGCTGGGCCTGGCCTTCAACGAGATGGTGCGCAGCGGCGAGCTGAGCGCGCCGGTGGTGATTGGCCGCGACCACCTCGACTCCGGCTCGGTGGCCAGCCCCAACCGTGAAACCGAAGCGATGCGCGACGGCTCTGATGCAGTGTCGGATTGGCCGCTGTTGAACGCGCTGCTGAACACCGCCAGCGGCGCCACCTGGGTGTCGTTGCACCACGGTGGCGGCGTGGGCATGGGCTTCTCGCAGCATTCGGGGATGGTCATCGTCTGCGATGGCAGCGACGAGGCCGCCGAACGCATCGCCCGGGTGCTGCACAACGACCCGGCCACCGGGGTGATGCGCCATGCCGACGCCGGTTACCCGATCGCCATCGAGTGCGCGGCCGAGCAGGGCCTGAACCTGCCCATGCTCAAGCGCTGACGGCAAACACCGGGCGGGCGCGGCGCGCCCGGTTGGCGTTGGAATTGCTTGGTCGTTGTATGTACAGGCATAGGTAACTGGATGGTACCCACGGGGTTCGCCCTTTTTCTCAATCGGATAGGCAGGAAAGCTGAACATGGCGTGGAAAATCGCAACCTGGGGTTCATGGGTACTGAGTACCGCACTGCTGGCCACCCCCCTGGCGCAGGCCAAGGACTGGACCACCGTCAACATCGCCACTGAAGGCTCCTACGAGCCGTGGAACCTGACCCTGCCCGGCGGCAAGATCAGCGGCTTCGAACCCGAACTGATGGAGGTACTCTGCGAGCGCCTGAAGCTCAAGTGCAACCTGGTGGTGCAGAACTGGGACGGGATGATCGCCAGCCTCAACGCCGGCAAGTTCGACATGCTGATGGACGCGATCGTGATCACCGACGACCGCAAAAAGGTCATCGCCTTTTCCATCCCCTATGCACGCACCCCGGCCAGCTTCGTCAGCACCGACGCCAAGCTGCTACCCGGCACCCCGGGCGCGGCCAATGAAATCACCCTCGGCACCGACGAACAACAGATCGGCCAGGCCGTGGCCGGCCTGCGTGAGGCGCTCAAGGGCAAAACCATTGGCATCGCCTCGGGCACGATCTACACCGCCTTCATCGACGCCCACTTCAAGGACGTCGCGACCATTCGCGAATACAACGCCTCGGCCGACGCCGTGCTCGACCTGCAAGCCGGGCGCATCGACGCGGTGTTCGATGACACCACCTTCCTCGACGCCCTCAAGGCCAAGCCGGAGAACGCCAACCTGGCCTACACCGGCCCGCAGATCGGCGGGCCGATCTGGGGTGACGGCGAAGCCTTGGCCTTCCGCCAGCAGGATGCCGACCTCAAGGCGCTGTTCGACGGCGCGCTGAAACAGGCCCTGGCCGACGGCACGGTGAAAAAACTCAGCGAGAAGTGGTTCAAGCTCGACCTCACCCCCAAAGGCTGACGCCCCGCCCACGAGGACACCCTGATGACCCTGATGCAGATGCTCAGTTTCGGTGAAGGCGGCTGGGGCATGGCCTTGCTCAAGGCCGCCGCGATGACCCTGCTGCTGACCCTTGCGGCGCTGCTGATCGGCGCGCTGATCGGCGGCCTGATCGCCGCCGCCAAGCTGTCGCGCCAGCGCGCCTGGCGCTGGCTGGGGGGCGCCTACTCAGTGCTGTTTCGGGGCATCCCCGAATTGCTGGTGATCTACCTGTTCTATTTCGGCGGCGCCAGCGTGGTCTCGGCGGTGCACCACTGGTTTGGCGGCGAAGGCTATGTAGACGTGCCGCCGTTCCTGGTCGGGGCCATCGCCGTGGGGCTGATTTCCGGCTCGTACCAGGCCGAGGTGTACCGCGGCGCCTTCACCGCGGTGGCCAAGGGCGAGCTGGAGGCAGCGCTGGCCATCGGCATGAGCCGCGCCCAGCGCATCCGCCGGGTGCTGCTGCCGCAGATCTGGCGCTTCGCCCTGCCGGGGCTGGGCAACGTGTGGCAGATGAGCCTGAAGGATTCGGCGCTGATCTCGGTGATCGGCCTGGTCGAGCTGATGCGCGCCAGCCAGGTGGCGGCCGGCTCCACCCGCCAGTACTTCACCTTTTATATCGTTGGCGGGCTGTGCTACCTGGCGCTGACCGGCCTCAGCGGGCGGTTGTTCGTGCTCGCCGAAAACCGTGTGCAGCGCAGCCAGCGCCGCCACCCCGCGCAATCCTGAGCCGAGGCCACCGTGATGATCGATTTCGCCTTTCTCAGCGATACCCTGCTCAAACTGCTGGCGGCCTTGCCCACCACATTGGGGCTGTTTTTCGCCTCGCTCACCCTGGGCCTGCTCCTGTCGCTGGGCATCGTCGCGCTGCGCGTCAGCCGCTGGCCGCTGCTCAGCTACCCGGCGCGTTTTTACATCATGCTGTTTCGCGGCACGCCGTTGTTGATCCAGATGTTCCTCATCTACTACGGCCTCGGGCAGTTCCCCTGGGTGCGCGACAGCGTGCTGTGGGTGGTGCTCAAGTCGCCCTATGGCTGCGCGGTAGTGTCGCTGGCGCTGTGCACCGCCGGCTACACCGCGGAGATTATCCGTGGCGGCCTGCAAAGCGTGCCCTACGGGCAGATCGAGGCCGGCCAGGCGATTGGCATGGGCCGCTTCACTTTGCTTTGGCGGGTGATCGCCCCGGTCACCCTGCGCCAGGCGCTGCCGGCGTATTCCACCGAAGCGGTGCTACTGGTGAAGTCCACCGCGCTGGCCAGCCTGGTCACCGTGTGGGACGTCACCGGCGTGGCCCAGCAGATCATCCAGCGCACCTACCGGACCATGGAGGTGTTCATTTGCGCGGCGCTGATCTACCTGGTGCTCAATTACCTGGTGGTGCGCGCGGTGGGCTGGCTGGAGCATCGCCTCACCCCGCACCTGCGCGAGCGCCCCAGCACCGAACCGGCCAAGCCGGTGGCCGGCGCGCCTTCCCAACCCTGATGCCGTGGAGCCCTGCATGAACAACCCGACCCAGGCCGCCCTGGCGGTCAGCAACATCCACAAGGCCTTTGGCAGCACCCAAGTGCTCAAGGGGATCTCTCTCGAGGCGCACAAGGGCGATGTGATTTCCATCCTCGGCGCCAGCGGCTCGGGCAAGAGCACCTTCCTGCGCTGCATCAACCTGCTGGAAACCCCCGACGAGGGCAGCATCGCCCTGGGCGGTGAAACCATCACCCTCAAGCGCCACCGCGACGGCCGCCTGGTGGCCGGCAACAGCCGCCAGGTGCAAAGCATGCGCAGCCAGTTGGGCATGGTGTTTCAGAGCTTCAACCTGTGGTCGCACATGACCGTGCTGCAGAACGTGATCGAAGGCCCGCTGCGGGTGCTCAAGCGCTCGCGCGCCGAGTGCGTGGAAGAAGCCGACCGCCTGCTGCACAAGGTCGGCCTGTACGAGCGCCGCGACTACTACCCGGCGCACCTCTCCGGCGGCCAGCAGCAACGGGTGGCGATCGCCCGGGCGCTGGCGATGAACCCGCAGGTGATGCTGTTCGACGAGCCCACTTCGGCGCTCGACCCTGAACTGGTGGGCGAGGTGCTGCGGGTGATGCGCTCGCTGGCCGAGGAGGGCCGCACCATGCTGGTGGTCACCCATGAGATGGGCTTTGCCCGCCATGTGTCGAACCGCGTGGTGTTCATGCAGGCCGGGCAAATCGACTGCGAAGGCAGCCCGGCGGAACTCTTCGAGGGGCTGCCGACCGAGCGCTTCCGGCAGTTCGTCGGCAGCCACCAACAACGCAATGCTGAGTGATGGGCAAGGGGAAGGTCATGTTACTGGCTGAAAACGTAGTGCTCGCCGACGCCACCCTGGCGTGGCAAGACGTGGTCGCGGTGGCCCGCCGGGGCGCCCGCTTGTTGGTGTCGGATGCGGTCTGGGCGCGCATCGACAACGCCCAGGCGATCGTGCAGCGGATCGTCGCCAGCGGCGAGCGCGCCTATGGCGTGAACACCGGGCTGGGGGCGTTGTGCAACGTGTCGTTGCAGGCCCAGCAGCTCAGCCAGTTGTCTACCAACACCTTGCTCAGCCATGCCTGCGGGGTGGGCAAGCCGCTGACCGACGAGCAAACCCGGGCGATCATGTGCGCGGCGGTGATCAACTACAGCCATGGTAAATCCGGCATCCACCGCCAGGTGGTCGAGGCGCTGCTGGCGTTTCTCAACCACGGCATCACCCCGCAGGTGCCCTCCCAGGGTTCGGTGGGCTACCTCACGCACATGGCGCACATCGGCGTGGCGCTGCTCGGCATCGGCCCGGTGAGCTACCGTGGGCGCATCGTGCCGGCGGCCCAGGCCCTGGCCGAACAAGGCCTGGCGCCGGTGCAACTGGGTGCCAAGGACGGCCTCTGCCTGGTCAACGGCACCCCCTGCATGACCGGCCTCAGTTGCCTGGCGCTGGATGACGCCTGGCGCCTGCTGGGCTGGGCGGATGTGATCGGCGCGATGAGCTTCGAGGCCCTGCGCGGGCAGATCGACGCCTACGACGAGGCGATCATCTCGCTCAAGCCGCACCCAGGCATGCAGGTGGTGGCGCGCAACCTGCGTGCGCTGCTGGCGGGCAGCGAGGTGGTCGCCAGCCACCGCGGCATCCGCACCCAGGATGCCCTGAGCATCCGCTCGATCCCGCAGGTGCACGGCGCCTCGCGCGATCAGTTCGCCCACGTGGCGCGGCAGGTCGAAACCGAGCTGAACTCCGCCACCGACAACCCGCTGCTGCTGGGCACCCCGGAGCAGTTCCGGGTGATGAGCCAGGCCAACCCCCACGGGCAGTCGGTGGCGATGGCGGCCGACCTGTTGACCATCACCATGGCCGAGATCGGCGCCATCTCCGAGCGCCGCCTCGACCGCTTGATCAACCCGCTGGTCAGCGGCCTGCCGGCGTTCCTGGTGAGCCAGCCGGGGGTGAACTCCGGGATGATGATCGTGCAGTACGTGGCCGCCGCGCTGTGCGCGGAAAACCGCCAGTTGGCGCAGCCGGCGGTGGTCGACAACTACGTCACCTCGGGCCTGCAGGAAGACCACCTGAGCATGGGCACCAACGCCTCGCTCAAGCTGCACCGGGCCCTGGAGAACTGCACGCAGATCCTCGCCATCGAGTACCTGCTGGCGGCCCAGGCGTTCGAATTCCTCCAACAGCACGGCTTTGGCGCCGGCACCGGCGAGGCCTGGCGGCTGCTGCGCGAGCACATCGCGCCGTACGACCAGGACCGCTGGCTGGCGCCCGACATCGCCACCAGCGCGGCCCTGCTCAAAGACCCCAGCCTGCTGGCGCAGCGCTTTCCCGGCCTGGGTTAAGGAACCCCGATGAAAACACTTTGGCAACACTGCCACCTGGCAACCATGGCCGGCGGGCAGTACGGCGTGATCGAAGACGCCGCCCTGCTCACCGCCAACGGCGTGATCGAATGGCTCGGCCCGCGTAGCGCGGCGCCGGCGCAGGGCGCGGCGGTGGTCGATCTGAATGGCGCCTGGGTCACCCCCGGGCTGATCGACTGCCACACCCACACGGTGTTCGGCGGCAACCGCAGCGGTGAGTTCGAGCAGCGCCTGCAGGGCGTGAGCTACGCCGAGATCGCCGCCGCGGGCGGCGGTATCGCCAGCACCGTGCGCGCCACCCGCGCCGCCACCGAGCAGCAGTTGTACGCCAGCGCCCGGCAGCGTTTGCTCAACCTGCTGCGCGACGGCGTGACCACGGTGGAGATCAAATCCGGTTACGGCCTGGACCTGGCCAACGAACGCAAGCTGCTGCGGGTGATCCGCCAGTTGGGCGAAACCCTGCCGGTGGACGTGCGCGCCACCTGCCTGGCGGCCCACGCGCTGCCGCCGGAGTTCGCCGGGCGCAGCGACGCCTACATCGACGAAGTGTGCGAGGTGATGCTGCCCGCGCTGGCCGCCGAGGGGCTGGTCGACGCCGTCGATGCCTTTTGCGAGTACCTGGCGTTCTCGCCGGCGCAAACCGAGCGGGTGTTCCAGCGCGCCCAGGCCCTCGGCCTGCCGCTCAAACTGCACGCCGAGCAGCTTTCGGCCCTGGGCGGTGCCAGCCTGGCGGCGCGCTACCAGGCGCTGTCGGCCGACCACCTGGAATTCATCACTGAAGCCGACGCCCAGGCCATGGGCCAGGCCGGCACCGTGGCGGTGCTGTTGCCCGGCGCGTTCTATTTTTTGCGAGAAACCCAACTGCCACCGATTGCCCTGCTGCGCCAGCACGGCGTGGCCATGGCGATCGCCACCGACCTCAACCCCGGCACCTCGCCGGCGTTGTCGTTACGGCTGATGCTGAACATGGCCTGCACCCTGTTCCGGTTGACCCCGGAGGAAGCCTTGGCCGGCGCCACCCTGCACGCCGCCAAGGCCTTGGGCTTGCAGGCCAGCCATGGCTCGCTGGAAGTGGGCAAGGTTGCCGATTTCGTTGCCTGGGGCATCGAACGCCCGGCAGACCTGGCCTATTACCTCGGTGGCGACCTCAACCAGCGCGTGGTGCGGCGTGGCCACACCGTAGCGCTACAGGAGTACCTGTAAATGGATAACGTCTTGAGCTTCAGCCAGGGCCGCGTGCCGCTGCTGATCAGCATCCCCCATGCCGGCCTGCGCCTGACCCCCGCCGTAGAGGCGGGGCTGGTGCCGGAGGCGCTGGGCTTGCCCGACACCGACTGGCACATCCCGCAACTGTACGCCTTCGCCGAAGCACTCGGCGCCAGCGTGCTGGCCGCGCAGTATTCACGCTACGTGATCGACATCAACCGCCCGGCCGACAACACCCCGTTATACGCCGGCGCCACCACCGGCCTGTACCCGCAAACCCTGTTCGACGGCGCGCCGTTGTTCAAGCCCGGGCAGGCCCCGAGCGCCGAGGAGCGGGCGCGTTACCTGGATGAAATCTGGGGCCCGTACCACCAAACCCTGGCAGCCGAGCTGGCACGCTTGAAAGCCATTCATGGCTATGCGCTGCTCTGGGATGCCCATTCGATTCGCGGCGAGGTGCCGTTCCTGTTCGACGGCAGCCTGCCAGACCTCAACCTCGGCACCTTCAACAACCAGAGCTGCGCGCCAGAGCTGGCCGCCGAACTCGAGGGCATCGCCGCCCAGGCCAGTGGCTACAGCCATGTGTTGAACGGGCGCTTCAAGGGTGGGCACATCACCCGCCATTTTGGTGACCCCGCGCAGGATATCCACGCCGTGCAGTTGGAGCTGGCGCAGCGCAACTACATGAACGAGGCCGCGCCGTTCGCCTACCGCGAAGACCGCGCCGCGCCCACCCAGCAGGTGCTGCGGCAATTGCTGCAGGGCCTGCTGGCGTGGGGCGCGGCGCGTTACGGCGGCTGAGGGTTATTTCAGCGAGGCTTTCACCGCTGCTATGCCGTCCTTGCCGTCGCGGGTGGTCACACCCGCCAGCCAGGTGTCGAGTACCTGCGGGTTGGCCTTCAGCCAGGCCTTGGCGGCGGCTTCGGGTTTTTCCCGGTCGAGAATCGGTGCCATCACCGCGCTGACCTGGTCGCTGGTGAACTTCAGGTTGTGCAGCAGCTTGCCGACGTTGCCGCACTGCTCGGCGTAGCCGGCGGCGGTCATCACCGACACCGTCGCCGCGCCCTCGTTGGGGCCGAAGGCGTCCTGGCTGCCGGTGAGGTAGGCCATGTCGATCTGCAGGTTCATCGGGTGCGGCTTCCAGCCAAAGAACACCACCCACTCCTTGCGCCCCACCGCGCGCTTCACCGCGGTGAGCATCCCGGCCTCGCTGGACTCCACCAACTGGAAGCCCTGCAGGCCGAACTGGTTCTTGCTGATCATCTCGCCGGTGATGCGGTTGGCGCCGCTGCCCGGCTCGATCACGTAGATCTTGCCGCCGAGCTTGTCTTTGAACTTGGCGATGTCGTCGAAGGTTTTCAGGCCGGCGTCATACACGTACTTGGGCACGGCGAAGGTGGATTGCGCATCCCCCAGTGCGGGCGGCTCGATCACCTCGATCTGTTTTTTCTCCAGGTACGGCGCGGCCACGCTTTGCATGGTCGGCTGCCAGTAGCCGAGGAAGGTGTCGAGCTTTTTGTCGGCCATGCTGCCCAGGATGATCTGCTGCGACGCCGTGGTTTGCTTGACCTGGTAGCCCAGGCCCTCCAGTACCACCTGCGACAAGGCGCTGGTGGCGACCACGTCGGTCCAGTTGACCGCCCCCACGCGCACGGTGCTGCAGGAAGAGGGCTCGGCGGCCCAAAGCGTACTGCTGGCCAACATCAGCGCCGCGCACGCAGTGTTCTTGATCGTGTTCATCGGATGCCCTCGGTTTTTCGTTATAGGAATGGCAGGCGAGGGTCAGGCTAGCAGGATTGCACCGGCGTAATCGCACGCTGGCGACCGAATATGGCATGGCGGCGACCTTGCCCTGGGGTTAGCCCAGGCCCCAGGCCAGCACCACCGGCAGCACGACGATGGCGAGCAGGGTTTGCGCGGCAATGATGGTCGCCATCAGCGGCGCGTCACCGCCCATTTGCCGGGCCATCACGTAGGAGGAAGACGCCGTGGGCAACGCCTGGAACAGCATCGCCACCGCCGCCACCTGGCCGCCCACGCCCCACCACAGGCAGGCACCGAGGGTGGCCAGCGGCAGCGCCAGAAACTTGCACAGCGAGGCCACCAGCACCGGCCGCACGGCGCTACGCAGGCTGCTGAAGTCCAGTGCCGCGCCCACGCACAACAGCCCCAGCGGCAGCGCGGCTTCGCCGAAGCTTTTCACCACCGGGCCGATGCCTGGCGGGAAGTGCAGGCCACTCAGGTGCAGCGCGATGCCCAGCGCGCAGCCGACCACCAGCGGGTTGAGCACGATGCCCCGGAGCACCCCGAGCAGGCTCGGGCGGCGGTGGCTGAACAGCGCGAAGGCGAGCACGCAGAGCACGTTCACCGTTGGCACGATGGCCGCGTTGGCCACCGCCGCCAGGGCCAGCCCGGCGCTGCCGAACATCGAGGTGGCGGCGGTCACGCCGACGTAGTTGTTGAAGCGGATGCCGCCCTGGAACACCGAGGTGAACGCGGCGTTCTCCCCCCCTACCCAAGGCCGCGCCAGCACCAGGCCAAGGGCGATCAGCAGGGTGGGGGCAATCAGTACCCGCGCCAGGTCCGCGACCGGCACCTGGCTGATGTCGGCGGTGGCCAGCCCATAGGCGAACAACGAGGGCAGGAACACGTAGTAACTGAGCCGCTCCGCGCCGGGCCAGAAGCCCTCGTGGATCAGCCCACTGCGCCGGCAGGCGTGGCCGAAGGCGATGATCAGGGCGATGGGGAGGATGGTGGTGAGGATAAGGCTGAGCACAGGGTAGCGTCCGCGGTCGGGTGGCCAGGGGCATACCTTAACCCAGGATGGGGGTGGATGGCCCTTCGCCCGGCGGTGCCGTGATGCTGTTCACTTAAGCCATTTCAGGGCTTCATGGGGCGGATCAATCTGTGAGCTCTGCTGATTTTGTGCATGAGCTTCAGGGCCCATCGCCCGGCACAGCCGGCCTCCCACCAGATTTGTGTAAGCCATTGATTTAATGAGCAATACATAACCCGTGGGAGGCCGGCTGTGCCGGGCGACGGGCCGTTACCGGCGGATCAGTACGTCACAGGGTCGTACTCTTGGGTCACGTAGCCGTTCTCCGGCGCGGTGATCACGTCCAGCGGGGGCGGGTTCACGCCGAAGCCGGCGAACTGGTCTTCGAGGCCCGAGTACCAGTCCTCTCGCTGTTTCTTCTGCGCATCGTCGGCCTTGATGTCGGCGATGATCGCGTAGATCAGCCCACCCACCGCGGCGATGCCGCCCACCGCGCCGGCGATGGCGCCCGCGGCGCCGCTAATCACCCCGGCGGCTTCGGCCACCCCAGCGGCCACGCTGGTGATGCGCGGCACCACGTAGGTGGCCACCTCCACCGCGCCGGCGATGGCGGCAATGCCGTTCAGCCCGGCGAAGGTGCCCTGGAAGCCAGCCCCCACCTTGTCGCCGTTGGCGGCGGCATCCTTGGCGGAGATCGCACCGGTGACCAGGCCCATCACGTTGCCCAGTACGCCGCCGAGGCTCTTGCCGACGTTTTCTACGTCTTTCACGTACTTCGGCGCGTCAAAGCCGGCGCGGCTGTATTGGTCTTGCACGAACTTGGCGCCACCCTCGGTGAGCAAACCGGCGGCCTGGAAGATCTGCCCCGTGGTCTGCGCGGTGCTGCCGCCCTGGCCGGTGGCCAGGCGGGTGCCGATGGCGCCGGCCAGCAACACCCCGGAAACGCCATGCATCACCCCCGCCTTGTAGGCG
Organism: Pseudomonas sp. NPDC007930; assembly: GCF_042958985.1. Lineage (NCBI taxonomy): Bacteria > Pseudomonadati > Pseudomonadota > Gammaproteobacteria > Pseudomonadales > Pseudomonadaceae > Pseudomonas > Pseudomonas sp. NPDC007930. The sequence goes on along the minus strand of NZ_JBIBKC010000001.1, from coordinate 368,009 downwards.
TCGCTGACCCCCGACGGCAACTTGCCGCCCCATTCCTTCTCGACCTTCTTGATCGCGTCGTCGAACTTGGCGCCGCCACGGATGGCGTCTTCAACGTTGCGGATGGCGCTGATGATGTCGTCGGTTTTCGGCGGCGCTTCACCGGGCTTGGTGAAGGCGGCGATGTTGTCGTCGATCACCTGCTTGAGCCGCGGGTCATCGGCGCCACTCACGCCCAGGCCACGGTAGAGGTCATCGATGCTCTGGCCTTTGAGCAGGTCATCGCGGCCCAGCTTGGCGGTGGCGTCATCGAAGGCGTCGGTGCCAGCGGCCACGGTCTTGTCGTCGAGCACCGCGTCGTACACCGCCTTGTTCACCGCCGACTGGATCACGGCCTTGTCGGCCGGGGTGCCGCTGGCGGTCAGGTCCTTGATTTCGTCGCCGGAGGTGATGTGTTCGTACTCGGCCTTGACCTTGTCCTGGATCTCTTGCGGGGCGTTGGCCAGCGCGCCCTTGAGGTCTGGGGTTTTGCCCAGGGCCTGGGCGTAGAAGTCCGGGTACTGGATGAAATTGCTCAGGGCCCCGGTGGTGCTCACCGGGTTGCCCTTGTCGTCCCTGGCGGCAAAGGCGTTTTCCAGCGACGAGGCGTCCAGCCGGCGCTCCAGTTCGGCTTTGAGGGCTGGGTCGTCGGCGACCATCTTCTGCAGCGCGGCGGTGCCCTTGTCGTTGAGGAACTGCTGCACGTCGGGGTCCTGGCTGAGCTTGTCGATGCGGCTTTGCACGTCATCGATGAACTGCTGGCGCTCTTCACCCGGCGACGGGCCGTCGCCGCTCCACTCTTTGGCGGCATCCGGGCCCTGGTGGGCGAAGGCGTCGGCGCCGGCCTTGTAGTTGGCCAGGCCTTCGGACAGCTTGACGATCGCCGCCGCCTTGTCGGCGCCACTGGCATCGCTTTCGCCAGTCTTGAAGTAGTCCTCGCCGACCTTCGACGCATCGCCGCCGGCGTCTTTCACCGCTTGCTCGGTGGCCTTGGCGTTGAGGTCCTTGATCTGGTCGTCGGCGCTGTTGCCGTCGAGGCCCTTGAGGTTGCCATAGCCATACTTGCCGAAATCCTGCAGGCGCCCGGCCTCGGTGCCGTGCTTGGCGTCGCCGCCCTTGGTAAAGCCGTCGACCACGCCGTTGCCCGGGTCGTTGCGCTCGGCGCTGCTCACCTCGATCTTGTCGCCGTTTTCATCCAGCAGCTCGATGTGGTCAAGCACCTTGGTGGCGCGGTAGGCCGCGTCCGGGTCGGTTTCGAAGTCGCCCACGCGGTCCTTGAGCATGTCTTTTACGCCGCTCTGGTTGCCAAGGTTCTTCAGGATGGGGCTGTCGTCGATGATCTGCTGCGCGCTGCGAAAATCCCCTTCCGGGCGCTTTTGATCCGGGCCGAACCCGTTGTTGCCACCCTGGTTGTCTACCGCCTTTTCGACGGCTTTGGTCCAACGTGGGTTATCGGTGGCGCTCGATGAGCTGTCGACCGGCTTGACCTGCATGGCAGTCCTCCTCAAAGCCCCTTCGGCGCCTGAATGCCCGGCTAGGGCGAAAGGGGGCCGGCCCGCGAAGGTGCGGGCCCAATAATGGAGGTCGGATTGTCAGACACAACTCGTAACAACTTAGTGACGAAGTGGTTACGCGTGCAACACCTTCAGTTGGGCTGTTGCGGCGGCTCGAACGGGTCAGGCTCGGCCAATGCGGCCAACACCGCCGCTGCCGGGCCGGGGAGGGTGTCGAGCAGCACGGCGGCGGCCGGGGCATCGCTGGCGATCAGCACGGGCTGATCGGGGAACAACGGCGGCAAGCCGTGGAAGGCGCGGGCGTCGTTGCAGCGATCGTTGGGCACGCCTTCGTACCAGGCGGCTTCGAACTCGCGGCAGGTGCTGGAGCGCTGGGCGTAGATCGAGCAGCTCACCTGCTGGCCGATTTCGCCGAGCAGGGCGGTGCAGCGCGCCGGTTTGCTTTCAGTGCCGCACATTGCGGCCAGGGTTGGGCTGACCTGCGTGGTCAGCTCGTCGGGCACCACGCCGCCGGCCGAGGCGCATTCACCCCAATAGAAAGACACACGAAAGAACCCGCAGCAGGCGCCGCAGGTGAGGCATGGGTTAGCGTCGGGCATGGTGGCAGAGCAGCCGGATGAGGGGTTGTTGTTCGTCCGGCTATCTTATGCAAACGCCTTGGCTTGGGAAGGGGGGCGCGCTGGAATATTTTGCGATAAGCCCTACACGGCAACCCCGGCCTTGTGCAGCAGGTCGCGGCAGCGTGGGCTGAGGTGTTCCAGTTGCAACGCCTTGCCGGCCTTGGCGTAGCGCTCCAGCAGCGCCTCCAGGGCGGCGATCGCCGAGTGGTCGGCGACCCGCAGGTGGGCGCAGTCGATCACCACCCGCGGTGGGTCCCCGGCGGGGTCGAACAACGCCTGGAACTGCGTGGCCGAGGCAAAGAACAGCGTGCCGCGCGGGGTGTAGCGGCGCGCGCCGCTGGCGTCGTCATGGCTTTCGGCATGGATGTCGCGGGCATGCTGCCAGGCGAAGTTCAGCGCGGCGATGACGATCCCGCACAGCACCGCGGTGGCCAGGTCGGTGAACACGGTGATCACGGTGACCGCGACGATCACCAGCGCATCGTTGCGCGGCACCTTGCCCAGCACCCGCAGCGACCCCCAGGCGAAGGTTTGCTGGGCGACCACGAACATCACCCCCACCAGCGCCGCCAGCGGAATGCGCTCGATCAACGGCGACAAAAACAGAATGAACAGCAGGATCATCACCCCGCTGGTGATGCCCGACACCCGGCTGCGCCCGCCGGAGCTGAGGTTGATCACCGTTTGCCCGATCATCGCGCAGCCGCCCATGGCGCCGAACAGCCCACTGGCCATGTTCGCCGCGCCCAGGGCCATGCATTCGCGGTTGGGCTGGCCACGGGTTTCGGTGATGTCGTCGGTCAGGTTGAAGGTGAGCAGGGTTTCCAGCAGCCCGACCAGGGCCATCAGCACCGCGTAGGGCAAAATGATGCGCAGGGTGTCGAGGTTCCACGGCACCACCGGCAGGTGAAAGCTCGGCAGCCCGCCAGCGATGTGGGCCATGTCGCCGAGGGTTTTGGTCGGCAACTGCAGCAACTGGGTGAGCAAGCCCACGCCAACGATCGCCACCAGCGCCGGCGGCACCGCGCGGGTGAGCTTGGGCAGGCCCCAGACCACCAGCATGGTCAGCGCCACCAGGCCGAGCATGATCGCCAGCGGCTGCCCCGCGAGCCACTGGCCGCCGCTTTTGAAGTGCTCCAGCTGGGCCAGGGCAATGATGATCGCCAGGCCGTTGACGAAGCCGAGCATCACCGGGTGCGGCACCATGCGTACCAGCTTGCCCAGGCGCAGCGCGCCGAACGCCAGCATGATCACCCCGCTGAGCAGGGTGGTGGCCAGCAGGTAGTCCACCCCGTGCTGCACCACCAGCGCGACGATCACCACCGCCATCGAGCCGGCGGCGCCGGAGATCATCCCCGGGCGGCCGCCGAACAGCGCGGTGATCGTGCAGATGATGAACGCCCCGTACAGGCCCATCAGCGGGTTGAGCTGGGCGACCAGGGCGAAGGCGATGCATTCGGGAACCAAGGCGAACGAAGAGGTGAGCCCGGCCAGCAGGTTGTTGCGCAGTGCAGTGGTGTTCATGCCATTCCTTACTCGGCCCCTCGCCCAACACAAACACCCCGCGTTGCGCGCCGGGAGTACCGGCGCGCCGCGCAGGGCAGCTTGAGTAAGGGGTAAATACGGCACGTGGCGTGCCTGAAGTGCCGCAATGATATGAAAACGTTAGCCTGCTGGCTAGCCCTCGAACGGCCCCTGAGCGACGAACGCGCCGCCCTGGTAAACCATCGCCGGGTCGTCTGCGGCGGGCTTGGGCAGTTGTTCAACCTGCTCGCGAAAGCGCTCGGAGCTGTCTTTGGGCTGGTAGTTGAGGTGGCTGGCGTAGCGGTTGTCCCACCAGGTGTGGGCATTGGCCGACGCGCCGTACACAACGGTGTGGCCGATGTTCTCGGTGAACAACCCGCGCTCGATCAACTGGGTGAGGTCGTCGTAACTCAGCCAGGTGTGCATCATCCGCGGGTTCTGCGGCTCGGGGAACGACGAGCCAATGCGGATGCTCAGGGTTTCGATGCCGTAGCGGTCGAAGTAGAACGTGGCCACGTCTTCGCCGAAGGACTTCGACAGGCCGTAGTAGCTGTCGGGCCGGCGCGGGCTGCTGGCGTCGATCGTTTCGGTTTGTTTATGGAAGCCGATCACATGGTTGGAGCTGGCGAAGATCACCCGCTTCACCCCATGCCGGCGCGCCGCTTCGTAGATGTGGTACACGCCGCAGATGTTCGGCCCGACGATGGTCTCGAAGGCGTGCTCGGTCGACACCCCGCCAAAGTGCACGATGGCGTCCACTCCGGCCACCAGCGCATCGACGGCGTGTTTGTCGGCGAGGTCGCACAGCTGCACTTCTTCACCCGCGGCAGCGGCCGGCTCGATGGCGGAGATGTCCGACAGGCGCAGGGTTTCGGCGAAGGGCTTGAGGCTGTGGCGTAGCACTTTGCCCAGGCCGCCGGCGGCACCGGTGAGCAGCAGGCGTTGAAAAATCGGGTTCTGCATGATGGGAGGCTCGCAGGTTGTTCTTGGGATAGTTGTCGTACGACCTGCCGAGAACTATCGCCGCCCGGCCCGGCCACTGTCAATCGCTACGCCCCTGGCGCCTTGACGCTGCCGGAGGGCTATGGGGTAATCAGCAGGTTCTGGCGGGTGGCCGCCGTTTATTGCAAACAAGAGGTGTGTATGTTCGAACATTTGCCCCTGTACGCCGGTGACCCGATCCTTGGGCTTATGGGGGAGTTCGCCGACGATGCCCGCGTGACCAAGGTCAACCTGGGCGTGGGCATCTATTACGACGCCGCGGGCGCGATCCCGTTGCTGCCGTCGGTGCGCGAAGCCGAAGACGTGCTGGTGGCCCAGCACACCCCACGCAGCTACCTGCCGATGGAAGGCTCTGGCGCCTACCGCAAGGTGGTGGCTGACTTGCTGTTCGCCGATTCGGTGGACGCCGAGCATGGCGTGGCGGTGATCCAGACCGTGGGCGGCTCGGGCGCGCTGAAGGTCGGCGCCGACCTGCTGAAAACCGCCTGGCCGAACGCCGCGGTGTGGGTCTCGGACCCTACCTGGGACAACCACCTGGGCATCTTCGGCGGCGCGGGCTTCGAACTGCACCGCTACCCGTACTTCCACCCTGAAACCAAGCGCTTCGACTTCGACGGCGCCCTGGCCGAGTTCCAGCGCCTGCCGCTGGGCGCCATCGTGCTGCTGCACCCGTGCTGCCACAACCCCACCGGCGTGCAGCCCACGCGCGAGCAGTGGCTGCCGCTGCTCGACGCGCTGCAGGCGCGCAAGGCCGTGGCCTTCCTCGACATCGCCTACCAAGGCTTTGGCGACGGCCTGGACGATGACGCCTGGCTGATCCGCGAATGCGCCCGCCGCGGCATGGAGTTTTTGGTGTCGAGCTCGTTCTCGAAAACCTTCTCGCTGTACGGCGAGCGCGTCGGCGCGCTGAGCCTGCACGTGGCCAAGGGCCAGGTCGAGCGCGTGTTCGGCCAGATGAAGCTGCACGTGCGGCGCAACTACTCCAGCCCGCCGATGTTCGGCGCCTCGCTGGTGGCCAAGGTGCTGGGCGATGCCCGCCTGAATGTGCAATGGCAGGGTGAACTGGCCGAAATGCGCCAGCGCATCACCGCCATGCGCGCCGCGCTGGTCGAAGGCCTGAAGGCCCGCCTGCCGGAGCGTGATTTCGACTTCCTCGCCCACCAGCAGGGCATGTTCGCCTACACCGGCCTGAGCGCCGACCAGGTGCGCGTGCTCAAGGCCAAGCATGGGGTGTACGCGGTGGAAACCGGGCGGATCTGCATCGCCGGCTTGAACGAGGGCAACCTCGGGCATGTGATCGAGGCGTTCGCCGATGTGATGGTGGGGTAAGGCTTCAGGGCCCCGCACACACAACAAAGGCGCCCTCGGGCGCCTTTGTGGTTTCAGCGGCCAGCGATCAAGCCTTGATCACCCAGCCCGCCGGGCCTTCGATCTCGCCGAACTGGATGCCGGTCAGCTCTTTGTAGAGCTTCTGGGTCACCGGGCCGACTTCGGTTTCGCTGTGGAACACGTGCAGCTTGCCGTTGTACTCGATGCCACCGATCGGCCCGATCACCGCGGCGGTGCCGCAGGCGCCGGCTTCGACGAAGCGGTCGAGCTGGTCGATGTGCACGTCACCTTCAACCACGGTCAGGCCCAGGCGGCTTTGCGCCAGTTCCATCAGCGACAGGCGGGTGATGCCCGGCAGCACCGAGGACGATTTCGGGGTCACGAACTCATTGTTGGCGGTAATGCCGAAGAAGTTCGCCGAGCCCACTTCCTCGATCTTGCTGTGGGTGGCCGGGTCGAGGTAGATGCAGTCGGCGAAGTGCGCTTTTTTCGCTTCGGCGCCCGGCAGCAGGCTGGCGGCGTAGTTGCCACCGACCTTGGCCGCGCCGGTGCCATGGGGGGCGGCGCGGTCGAAGCCGGAGATCGAGAAGTTGTGCGGCTTCAGGCCACCCTTGTAGTAAGGGCCGACCGGGATGCAGAACACCGAGAAGATGAACTCCGGCGCGGTGCGCACGCCGATGTTGTCGCCTACGCCGATCACGAACGGGCGCAGGTACAGCGCGCCGCCGGTGCCGTACGGCGGGATGAAGCGCTCGTTGGCCTTGACCACCTGGCGGCAGGCTTCGATGAACATCTCGGTGGGCACTTGCGGCATCAGCACGCGGGTGCAGCTGCGCTGCATGCGCAGGGCATTCTGGTCGGGGCGGAACAGGTTGATCGACCCATCCTTGGCGCGGTAGGCCTTCAGGCCTTCGAAGCATTGCTGGCCATAGTGCAGGGCGGTCGAGCCCTCGCTGATGTGCAGCACGTTGTCTTCGGTCAGTTGGCCTTCTTGCCAGGCGCCGTCACGCCAGTAGGCCAGGTAGCGCAGGTCGGTCTTGATGTAGTCGAAACCCAGTTTGTCCCAGTTGATGCTTTCGTTGCCCATGACACCCTCGAATGGCTGATGGCGGCTGGTGGCTGCGCCGCCTGAACTCCAGTAGGGATAATAATGATTTCTGCGGATTTGTCCGAGGCTTTCCCGCGCCAGATGATCGCTGGCGCGGGAATTTCATCCAGGTGGGGCTCAGTACAGGCGTTCGGCCGGCAGCCAGCGGGCAAATGCACCGCCCTCGACCCAGGCGCGGGCGGCGGCGATGTCGGGGGCGAAGTAGCGGTCTTCGTCGTAATGGGCCACCTCGCTGCGCACCAGGGCCATCACTTCGAGCAGGCTCGGCGAGGTTTGCAGTGGCGCGTGCAGGTCGACCCCCTGGGCGGCGCCGAGCAGCTCGATGGCCACCACCGCGCTGCTGTTGGCGGCCATGTCGAGCAGGCGGCGGGCGGCGAAGGTCGCCATCGACACGTGGTCTTCCTGGTTGGCGGAGGTCGGCAGGCTGTCGATCGAGGCCGGGTGGGCCAGGGTCTTGTTCTCCGAGGCCAGGGCCGCGCTGGTCACTTGGGCGATCATGAAGCCGGAGTTCAGCCCGCCTTCCCTGACCAAAAACGCCGGCAGGCCGGAGAGGGCCGGGTCGACCAACTGGGCGATGCGCCGCTCGGACAACGCGCCGATCTCGGCGATCGCCAGGGCCAGCACGTCGGCGGCCATGGCCACCGGTTCGGCGTGGAAGTTGCCGCCCGAGAGCACATCGCCCTCGGCGCTAAATACCAGCGGGTTGTCAGACACCGCGTTGGCCTCGCGCAGGAACACCCCGGCGGCGAAGCGCAGGTGGTCGAGGCAGGCGCCCATGACCTGGGGCTGGCAGCGCAGGGAGTAAGGGTCTTGCACCCGTGGGCAGTCGCGGTGCGATTCACGGATCGCGCTGCCAGCCAGCAGCTCGCGGTACAGCGCCGCCACGCTGATCTGCCCCGGCTGGCCGCGCACGGCCTGGATGCGCGCGTCGAACGGCACGTCCGAGCCCTTCAGGGCTTCGACCGTGAGGCTGCCGGCCACCACCGCGGCGCTGAACAGCTTCTCGGTGGCGAACAGCCCACGCAGCGCCAGGGCGGTCGACACCTGGGTGCCGTTGATCAGCGCCAGGCCCTCCTTGGGGCCCAGTTCCAAGGGTTGCAGGCCGGCCAGCGCCAGGCCCTCGCTGGCGTCCATCTCGCGGCCCTGATGGCGCACCCGGCCGACGCCGATCAGCACCGCGGCCATGTGCGCCAGCGGCGCCAGGTCACCGCTGGCGCCCACCGAGCCCTGGGAGGGGATGCACGGGAACACCCCGTGGTTGTAGAGCGCCGCGAGCGCCTCGATCACCGCCCAACGCACCCCGGAGAAACCCCGCGCCAGCGAGGCGACCTTCAGCGCGAGGGTCAGGCCAACGGTGGCGTCATCGAGCAACGGGCCCGTGCCAGTGCAATGCGACAGCAACAGGTTGCGCTGCAGCTTGGCCAGGGATTCTTCCGGGATCGAGGTGCGCGCCAGCAGCCCGAAGCCGGTGTTGATGCCATACACCGTGCGCTTGCTGGCGATGATCCGGGTCACGGTATCGGCGGCTTGCTCCACCACCGCGCGGGCCTCTTCGGCGAGGCTGAACGGTACCTGTTGCTGGTAAACCTGGCGCAGGTCGGCGAGGGTGAAGTGGCCGGGGTGGATGATCAGTGCGGTGGCGGGCATGAGAAGGCTTCCTGGGGATCTGCAATGCGCTTATATAAGCCTGTATATACAAGAGTGGCAAGAGGTAAGCTGCAAGTTTCAAGTGGGGGGACTTGGCGCTTGCAGCTTGGGGCTTCTGCCTTGCAGCGTGTGGCTTGTGGCTTGTGGCTTCCCGCTTACCGCTTACCGCTTCCCGCTCCCTCAGTGTAGCTTCAGCCGTGGCTCGGTGCCGCGGCCCAACCGGCTGCCGAGCATCGACAGCGCGGTGCGCCACAGGCCGTAGAGGGCCATCTGGTGCATGCGGTACAGCGACACGTAGAACATCCGCGCCAGCCAGCCCTCGAGCATCACACTGCCGGTGAGGTTGCCCATCAGGTTGCCCACCGCCGAGAAGCGCGACAGCGACACCAGCGAGCCGTAGTCCTGGTAGCGGTACTCACCCAACGCGCCGCCTTCGATGCGCGCCTTCAGGCTTTTCGCCAGCAACGAGGCCTGCTGGTGCGCGGCCTGGGCCCGTGGCGGCACGTTGCGGTCGGTGCCCGGCTGCGGGCAGGCGGCGCAGTCACCGAAGGCGAAAATGCTGTCGTCACAGGTGGTTTGCAGGGTAGGGCGCACCACCAACTGGTTGATACGGTTGGTTTCCAGCCCGGCGAGGTCCTTGAGGAACGACGGCGCGCGGATGCCCGCCGCCCACACCTTCATCGCTGCGGGGATCAGCGTGCCGTCGGCGGTTTGCAGGTGCTCGGCGGTGACTTGGCTCACCGCCGCGCCGACCATCACCTTCACCCCCAGCTTCTCGAGGGTTTTGTGCACCGGCGTGCCGATGCGCTCCGGCAGCGCCGGCAGCACCCGTGGGCCGGCCTCGATCACGGTGATGCGCAGGTTCTCCGGTTTGATCCGGCCCAGCCCGTAGGCGGCCAGCTCGTGGGCGGCATTGTGCAGCTCGGCGGCTAGCTCTACGCCGGTAGCGCCGGCGCCGACGATGGCCACGGTGATTTCCTGCTCGTGGGCGTCGAGGTTGGCGTGGGCGCGCAGGTAGGCATTGAGCAACTGCTGGTGAAAGCGCTCGGCCTGCTTGCGGGTGTCGAGAAACAGGCAGTGCTCCGCCGCGCCCTGGGTGCCGAAGTCGTTGGTGGTGCTGCCCACGGCGATCACCAGGCTGTCGTAGCCCAGGCTGCGCTCGGGCACCAGCTCGGCGCCGCTGTCGTCGAGGGTCGCTTCCAGGGTGATGGTCTTGGCTTCGCGGTCCAGCCCGGCCATGCGCCCGAGCTGGAACTCGAAGTGGTTCCACTTGGCCTGGGCCACGTAGTTCAGCTCATCGGCATGGGCGTTGAGCGAGCCGGCGGCCACCTCGTGCAGCAGGGGCTTCCAGATGTGGGTCAGGTTGGCGTCGACCAGGGTGACTTGCGCCTTGCCCTTTTTACCCAGGGTTTTGCCCAGGCGGGTCGCCAGTTCCAGGCCGCCGGCGCCGCCGCCAACGATCACGATACGGTGTGTCATGGAGATGTCTCATAAGGTTAGGAAAGCGGTACCGGCACCACGGCGCGAGCGCAAGGCAGCTCCAGCGCAGCGTGGGTGAGGGAAGCGAGGTAACCGCCGGCCACGGCAACGCGCGGGGAGCAGGGGCTCGACCCGGGGCGCTGGAAGTGGAAGTGACCCAAAGCATGGACAGTGGCCGGCAGCAAAGTGAAGGGTTGGATGGCGGAAAAGCTACAGGGTTCATTGATGGGTATCAATGTGCAGTGGGGGGCTTTGTGGGCTTTTTTTGCGGGTAGCGCTGCTGCGGCCATGGGCGGCCACTCAAGCGATTAGGGCGCCGAGTCTAGGGTGAAAAGCCCTGATGTGTTCAGGTGGTTTTACTGAGTGCATGAGCTGGCTGGCCCTTCGCCCGGCACAGCCGGCCTCCCACGAGATTTATGTAAGTTCTTGATTTACGGGGTAACACAGAACCCGTGGGAGGCCGGCTGTGCCGGGCGAAGGGCCCTCAAACCGAGCCCTACAAACTGATCCCCACATCGAAAATAATGCTGCGCCCCAGGTTGGCCCGGAGAAAATCCGGCGCATCCGGGTGCGCGTACAGCACCCGTACAAAGGTTGGCCCCACCAGCGTGAGCGAGCGCCAGCCCTGGCGCAGGTACTCGGTGGGCGGCGGGAAATGGCTGTTGAGGTTGAGGGTTTCACGCTTCAGGCTAACGAACGCGATGATGTCCAGCTCAGACAAATCCAGCCCGCGCTCCACGTAGTTGGCGGCCTTTTTGCGCAAGGTCGGCCCCAGCCGCTGCAGCAGCATCGAGGCGCGGATGCGCTTGGGCCGGGCCTGGCGGCGCACCAGTTGGCTGAGGGAGAACGCACTGCGCCGGCGTTGCAGCTCGGCGCGCCACTCATCGTTGAGGCGGCGGCCTTCGTCGAGCACAAAGAACACCTCGAAGCGCCCGTCACGGAACAGTACATCCGGCGGCTCTTGCCCGGCGGGCATGAACTCGTCGCTGCGGTAGGCGATGTTCAGCCCCTGCAGCAGGCGCTGGCAGACCCAGCGCTCACGCTCCCACTTGCGAGCATTGGACAGGAACGCGTTGGCTTGCTCGGCCTGGCTGGTGAGCAGGCGTAGAAAGTCGGCATCGTCCATCGGAGGGGTTCCGCGGTTTGCGTGTGGGGCCGGTGGCCAGGCTCAGGTACCCCACAAGCATAGCGGCGTTATTGCCGGGTTGGGTTCAACTCTTCGGAAAACAGCTCATCCTCGGCGTCTGGGGCCACCGGGATCTTGTGTTCTTCGGCCGCCCAGGCGCCCAGGTCGATCAGTTTGCAGCGCTCGGAACAGAACGGCCGGCTCGGCGCGCTGGCGGCCCATTCGACCGGGGCGCCGCAGGTGGGGCAATTGACAACGGTAGGGCTCATGCAGGGCCTCCAGGTAAAGACAAATAAAAGGCGTGCAGGCGGTCGACTTCATGCTGCAGCCAGGCGAGGTCTCGATCGTTGACGATCACGTCGTCGGCCACCGCCAGGCGCTGTTCGCGGCTGGCCTGCGCCGCCAGGATCGCCCGCACCTGCGCCTCGCTGGCGCCGTCGCGCTGCTGGGTGCGCGCCAGTTGCAGCGCCTCCGGCACGTCGATCAGCAACACCCGCCGGGCGCCGCGGCGTTGGCCGGTTTCCACCAGCAACGGCGCGGCATAAATGGCGTAGGGCGAGGTGGCGCTGGCCAGGCTCTGTTCGATCGCCTGGCCGATCAGCGGGTGCAGCAGCGCCTCGACCCAGCGCCGCTCCTCGGCGTTGGCGAAGATCCGCGCGCGCAGCGCGGCGCGGTCAAGCCGGCCCTCGGCGGTGAGGATGCCCGGGCCAAAGTGCTCGGCCAATTGCGCCAGCGCCGGTTGGCCCGGCTCGACCACCCAGCGCGCCGCCTGGTCGGCGTCGACCACGTGCACGCCCAGCGCGGCAAAGCGCTCGGCCGCCGCGGTTTTGCCGCTGCCGATGCCGCCGGTAAGGCCCAGCACCCAGGGTGTGGTGTGTGTGTGGTTCATCGAAACCCAGCGAATTGCAGGTACAGGGTGGTTATTTCATCACCCCAGAGCAACGCAATCCAGCCCGCAACGGCCAAGTAAGGGCCGAACGGTAGCGCGGTGCCCGCCTCGGCGCGGCGCAGCCGCAGGATGATCACCCCCAACACCGCGCCCACCACCGACGACAACAGCACCGTCAGCGGCAGCACCTGCCAGCCGCCCCAGGCGCCGATGGCCGCCAGCAGCTTGAAGTCGCCAAAGCCCATGCCTTCCTTGCCGGTGACCAGGCGGAACAGCCAGAACACCAGCCACAACGCGCCATAACCAAACACCGCGCCCCACAGCGCATCGGGCAGGGCGGTGAACAGGCCGAAGGCATTGGCGATCAGCCCCAGCCACAGCAACGGCAGCACGATCACGTCGGGCAGCAGTTGGGTGTCGGCGTCGATCAGCGTCAGGGCGATCAGCCCCCAGGTAAGCAGCAGGAACGCCCCGGCCTGCCAAGTAAACCCGAAATGCCAAGCCACGAAACCACTGAGCAGGCCACAGGCCAGCTCCACCAGCGGGTAGCGCGGGCTGATGCGCGCCTTGCAGCCCGAACAGCGGCCAGCCAGAAACAGGTAGCTGATGACCGGGATGTTCTCGTAGGCGCGGATGCGGTGGCTGCAATGCGGGCAGGTGGAGGCGGGCACGGCCAGGTTGTAGCGCGGTTGCTCAGGTTCCTGCGGGAGCTGCAGGTATTCCCGGGATTGGGCCTGCCACTGGCGGGCAAGCATGATCGGCAGGCGGTGGATCACCACGTTGAGGAAGCTGCCCACGAGCAGGCCCAGGATCAAGGCGCACAGGGCGGTGGCCAGCGGGGCGCTGGCCAGGAAGTCGATGGCGGGCATGGGTTAGACGACGGAACCGAGTTGGAAGATGGGGAGGTACATGGCGATCACCAAGCCGCCGACCAGCACGCCGAGTACGGCCATGATCATCGGCTCCATAAGGGTGGTCAGGCTGCCGACGGCGTTGTCGACCTCTTCTTCGTAGTAGCCGGCGACTTTGTCTAGCATGTCGTCCAGGGCACCGGATTCTTCGCCGATGGCGGTCATCTGGATGGCCATGGAAGGGAAGATTGCGGCGCCGCGCATGGACACGTTGAGGGGGATACCGGTGGAGACTTCTTGTTTGACCTGGTTGACGGCGCGGCGGAAGACCACGTTGCCGGTGGCGCCTGACACTGAGTCCAAGGCCTCGACCAGAGGTACGCCGGCTGCGAAGGTGGTCGAGAGTGTGCGGGCGTAACGGGCTACCGCGGATTTGTAAAGAATGCCGCCAATGATGGGGATTTTCAGGTAAAGGCGGTCCATGAAGTCGCGGAATTTTTCACTGCGCTTGTTTGCTTGTACGAAGGCAACACCCACTGCGATGAAGCCACCGATGACCATATACCAGTAGCTCTGGACGATCTCTGACAGGTTGATGACCATTTGCGTGAAGGCCGGGAGTTGAGCACCGAAGCCTTGGAACACGACTTGGAACTGAGGTACTACCTTGATCAGCAAGATACCTGAAACAACTACAGCGACCACCAATACAGCGATGGGGTAAGTCATGGCCTTTTTAATCTTGGCCTTGAGTGCTTCAGTCTTTTCTTTATAGGTCGCCACCCGGTCCAGCAAAGTCTCCAGTGCGCCGGCTTGTTCACCGGCATCTACCAGGTTGCAGTACAAGTCATCAAAGTACTTTGGGTACTGCCGAAGCGCGTGCGCTAGGGTGTTCCCAGAGGCAACTTCGTTTTTTAGGTCGAGTACCAGTTTACTCATGTTTTTGTTATCCACGCCCTCGGCAATGATGTCGAAAGCCTGAAGCAGCGGTACCCCGGAACGCATCATCGTTGCCATCTGGCGGGTGAAGAACGCAATGTCGAGCGGCTTGATCTTCTTCCCGCCACCAAACATGGGTGTACTTTTTTTCTTGATCTTGCCCGGGTTAATACCCTGCTTACGCAACTGCGCGCGAACGAGGGCCAGGCTCTGGCTGCTCATTTCACCGGTGACCTTGGCCCCTTTACGGTCCAGGCCTTCCCAGGCGAACGTGGTCATTTTTACTGCCTTTGCAGCCATGTGTTAATCCTTGGTCACGCGGTTGACTTCTTCGAGGCTGGTAACCCCTTGCATGACCTTTGCCAACCCAGACATCCGCAGGTCGTTGAAGCCTTCCTTGCGCATTTGCGCGGAGATGTCGATCGAGTTGCCGTTTTCCATGATCAGGCGCTGCAGGGCCGGCGTGATCCGCACCACCTCGTAGATGCCCTGGCGGCCTTTGTAACCACCGTTGCACACCTCACAGCCCACCGGCTCGTACACCGTGAAGGTGCCGACCTTGTCTGCCGGAAAGCCTTCGGCCAGCAGGGCCTCGCGGGGGATTTCCGACTCCTTTTTGCACTGCGGGCACAGCTTGCGCGCCAGCCGCTGGGCGATGATCAGGTTCACCGAGGTAGCAATGTTAAAGCTCGCCACCCCCATGTTCTGCAGGCGGGTCAGGGTTTCCGCGGCGCTGTTGGTGTGCAGGGTTGACAGCACCAAGTGGCCGGTTTGCGCGGCCTTGATGGCGATTTCAGCTGTTTCCAGGTCACGGATCTCACCGACCATGATCACGTCTGGGTCTTGCCGCAGGAACGAGCGCAGCGCCGAGGCGAAATCCAGGCCCTGGCGTGGGTTCACGTTGACCTGGTTGATGCCTTCCATGTTGATCTCCACCGGGTCTTCGGCGGTGGAGATGTTGATGTCGACGGTGTTGAGGATGTTCAAACCGGTGTACAGCGAAACGGTTTTACCCGAACCGGTCGGCCCGGTGACCAAGATCATCCCCTGCGGCTGTTTCAGCGCCTGCAGGTACAGTTCTTTCTGGTTGGCCTCGTAACCCAAGGCGTCGATGCCCATCTGCGCGCTGGACGGGTCGAGAATCCGCATCACGATTTTCTCGCCCCACAGGGTGGGCAGGGTGTTCACCCGGAAGTCGATGGCCTTGCTCTTGGAAATGCGCATTTTAATGCGCCCGTCTTGCGGTTTGCGCCGCTCGGAAATATCCAGGCTGGCCATGACCTTCAAGCGCGCGGCGATGCGCGCCGCCAGGTTGATCGGCGGGCGGGCGATTTCGCGGAGCATGCCGTCGGTGCGAAAACGCACCCGGTAAGCTTTTTCATAGGGCTCGAAGTGCAGGTCCGAAGAACCGCCGCGAATCGCATCGAGCAGCATCTTGTTGACGAAACGCACCACTGGCGCATCATCGGCGTCCTGAGTGATGGGCTCGTCCCGATCATTGCCGGCGCTATCGACATCGACCCCGTCAAGGTCCACATCGGCCAACTCCTCCAGGCCGGTGGCGCTGTTATCGAAGTAGCGCTCAATGGCATCGGTGAGCTTGTCGTCTTCGACCAGAATGGCCTCGGCGGTCAGCCCGGTGCTGAATTGAATGTCGGTGATCGCCTGATGGTTGGTCGGGTCCGCCAGGCCGACGAACAGTTTGTTGCCGCGCTTCCACAAAGGCAGCGCCCGATGCTGGCGAATCAGTTTTTCACTCACGGCCGCCTTGGGCTGGGCTTCGCGGTCCAGCGCGCTGAGGTCGAACAGCGCCACGCCAAACTGGTCCGAGGCGACCTCCGCCAGCACCCGACCGCCGATCACCTTGTTCTGCACCAGGTAATGAACGAGCGACAGGCGGCCGCGCTGGGCCTGCTGGTAGGCCTGCTGGGCCGCCTTTTCGGTAAGAAGCTGGGATACGACCAGTTGCCTGGCCAGGCCGGTAAGGGCGATGTCGTTCATCTGGGCATTCCGAAGCACTGCATGTGGCGAGTGTTATAGCGTAGTCGGGCGGGGGTGCCAACTTGGGCCGGTGAGGTGACAAATTTTGTCAGAGGAGGCGCGGTTGTGACAGGTGTGGCGCGAGCGCAAGTGGGAAAAGGCTGAAAATTCGCATGAGGCTGGAGTGGCACGCGGATTGCTAAATCTCTTTCGACGGGGCTGTTCCCTCACAGGAGACGTTGTAATGAAGAACCAAAAGGGCTTCACGCTCATCGAATTGATGATCGTGGTTGCGATCATCGGTATTCTCGCTGCTATTGCGATCCCGCAGTATAGCCGCTATCAAGCGAAATCGAAGCTGACTTCTGGCATGGCAGAAGCTGGTGCCCTTAAAACTGGTATTGAGGACCAAGTCAATCAGGGTACCAACCCAACATTGGCAGGTGCCGGTAACTCTACAGCGGTGACTCAGAACTGTACTTTGGCAATCGCTGGTAACGCTGGGCAACCAATTACTAGCACCTGCACCATCCGGAACGCACCTTCGTCGATTTCCACTGCTACAGTCACTTGGACTCGTGACGTCAACGGTGGTTGGACTTGTGCAGTAGCAAACGTTTCGGATCTCACCATGGCTCCACGTGGCTGTGGCGGTACGTAATAGTGCGTGATGCTTTAGCGGGCGTCACCCAGCGGGCGCAGCTAAAGGAGACATCGTGAAAACACGGACTTCCGGATTTTCGCTGATAGAGCTGATGATCGCGGTCGCGATCATCGGCATTCTCGCAAGTATTGCAATTCCGCTGTTTACTCAGTTTTTGGCAAAATCTAAAATATCCGCTGGACTTTCCGAGATTGGTGCTCTGCGCGCAGGCGTGCAGGATGCTATCGAGAACAATGAGATATCGAATCCTACCCTGAGTCAGATTGGGGCCCCGTCAAATTCAACGAACTGTTCGCTCGCTCTTACCGTGCAAAGCGGCATAACTACGCTTTCTTGTACGTTAGTGAATCCGCCTAGTTCCATTTCGGGGGGGGTTGTTTCTTACATCCGAAGTGCAGGTGGCGCGTGGACTTGCCAGATGAATTCTGCTATCGCTGCTAGCTACGTACCATCGGGTTGCGTAAGAGGTAACTGATTTCATATTAAATCGTTGAGTTCCTACCCTTGAGATGGTAGCTTACGCGCCGATTGCCGGTGTAGCTCAGTCGGTAGAGCAGCGCACTCGTAACGCGAAGGTCGCAGGTTCGATTCCTGTCTCCGGCACCAGTCAATAGGTTCATGCAGTGCCAAGCAGTCGCATGAAACCCCTCAGAAGCCCGCCTAGTGCGGGCTTTCTGTTTCATGCAGTGCCATCCGATTCCATCCCAGCCCTTGCTATCTGAGTACCCCCTGCGAGTACCTTTGCGCTGTTCAATAATCTATGGGTACTCGCATGCCTTTGACAGCGCTGCAAGTGTAGAACGCTGCACCCCGTGAAAAGGATTTTGGCCTCGCTGACGGAAGTGGCTTATTCCTCTGGGTTCGAGCCGCCGGCGGCAAGTCTTGGCGCTTCCGATTCAGGCTGGACGGTAAGCAGTCACACATTTCTTTGGGCACTATCGACAACGTGACGTTGGCGCAGGCTCGCCAGCTTGCGTTTGATGCACGCCAGCTGGTTTCACAGGGGCGGCATCGAGGCCTTGAGAGAAAGGTCGCTCGGGCCCAGGCGGCGATTTCTCGTGCCAATACCTTCAAAAGCCTCGCACTGGAGTGGCATCAGCATAAGTCTGCACGCTGGTCAGAAGGGTGTGCGACTGACGTCATCAAGGCTTTTGAGCTGGACATCTTTCCGCAGGTTGGAAGCTTGCCTCTGTCGGAGATCAAGCCTATGCAGTGGTTACAGGTCTTCCGCCGCATAAAGTCGCGTGGGGCTTTAGAAAAGCTACGCAAGGTTCGACAGCGCTGCCAAGAGGTGTACCGCTTTGCGATTGCCACCGGCAGGGTCGAGTACAACCCCATTGCAGATATCGGAGGGGCACTTCAAACGCCTACCTCCCGGCACGAGCGGCTAGCTGGCTAGACACCACCTATTGAGGTGTCCGGAGAAACTTGACCAGACCAGGAGGAGCTCCGTATGAGAACGGTTCTGTTGTGTCTTGGGCTTGCAAGTGCAGGCTTCTGTGTGGGCTCTCACTGGCCGGCACTACTCTGGGT
Organism: Pseudomonas sp. NPDC007930; assembly: GCF_042958985.1. Taxonomy (NCBI): domain Bacteria; kingdom Pseudomonadati; phylum Pseudomonadota; class Gammaproteobacteria; order Pseudomonadales; family Pseudomonadaceae; genus Pseudomonas; species Pseudomonas sp. NPDC007930. Next base: position 349,786 of record NZ_JBIBKC010000001.1, on the reverse strand, counting down.
CATCGTCGTGTTGTGGGTGGTGGGGGTTGCGCTGTGGGTTCTGGCTGAATGGCTGGAGCGGAGGGGGCGCAATCAATGATGCGCGCCAATCTAGACGAGTTGGTGATCGTGAGCTGTTTGTTTCCAGCTATGAGGTGGTCAGCTTCTATTGCGCGATCCGTGCTCATCGCCAGAGAGGGTAACGTCCTTCGCTTGTACCGTATGCCGATGCTGTTGCGGCTCGACGAATTTCGCGCCGAACTCTTTGTCGAGCAACTAAACCACATGGAGCCACATCACCAAGATGGGTGATGTTAAAGTGATGTCGCTCTGTGACGCATCGCCTTTTGGCTATAAGTACTCAATGGATGAATGTTATGCGTACGCTGTTTAAATTTGCTTCAGTCGCTGTTGCCGGTGCCATCATTACTGGATGCGGTGGCGAGGATTTCACTGGAGCTTATAGATATCATGAGCAAATCTCAAAAGGCGCAATGGTGCAACATATCCATGGTGATGAGGCAGAAATCTTCGCAGATATTGTCGCATCTGGTATTAAGCCGGTGGGTAAGCTCAGCGTTTCGCAAAAGGACGGGAAGCTCCTCCTTGACGATAAAAATAGCTCATTACGATTGGTGATGAAGCGTAATGTTGATGAGCAAAGTTTGGACTGCCTCAACTGTAAGGTGCTCGGTTTGAGGACGGATGGTCTTGTCTGGAATTATGACCCGAAAGGGCCGTATGACGTAGGCCAGCTACTCAAGGAACAAGCCCGTAAAAAAGAAGAGGCCTTGAATGCTGAGCTGGAGAAGATGCAGAAGGAAGCTTTGGAGAAGGGGGGCGGGATATGGAAGCCCGGAAGCTGACACCGTTCGAAGGCGACTGGGTTTTACAGCGAGCTACGAAGTATGATCCGTTGACTATCATGGGCATCTGGCGCGCTAAGCAGATCAGAATTTGGTCCTTCAAATTTGAAACTATGGATCGTCTTAGCTATAAGCTTCCAGGCTTTGAAGTGACAGACGCCGGTTTGACAGTCGGCGAAGGGCATGGTGCGAAGCTGTATTCCCTAAGCGCTGACAAAAAAATACTGACCTGCTTGACTTGTGATAAACCAATGACTTGGACTAAAGCCGATCCCAAAAAAGATCTAAGTGATCGGCACTATGCTCGTCAACTGGCTGGTAGTCTATAGTGTCATTGTAATAAATTAATTTTGACCGGTTTAGTACTCTCTGCGCTAGCCGGTCATTTGTCGAGTTATGGGTAAGTTTAAATGATGGGCTGTGTGAGTAATGATTTCGTTAGGTTAGGTTTCGCAGCTTATTTTTCTGCATGTGGATATTAATTGTTTGCTGTAAGGATCTTTGTCTAAGCCGTGGCGAGGAAGCCATGCGGCTAAGTTTTTTAGGATGTTCTTGTTTTGGACTTGTCTAGCAATTCTTGATAGTTTTTCGCGTGACGTGCGGTGCTCAGGATAGCCGATAGAATTAATAAATGCTGCTAGTAATAAGTGCAAGGAAACTAATCGATCCCAGCGCAAGCGGTCTTCTGCTACTGATAATCCTCTGAAGAATTCAAAAACAGGTTCGACAATTTTGCCGAGATCGAGTATCTCATTGCTTGTGAGGATTTCGCCATTTTTACTTATGCAAGCTTCACTATAGTCGCGCAGCTTGTCAGAGAAAAAATGATCTACTGGGTTTGAGGCGTCGTAGTTGAGTCCTTTGAAAAGCTCAGCATCAGTCATACACCAATGTAGTGCTGCTGCATATTTTACAAATGTTAAGTCTTGTTTAGATGAAATTCGCGAGTCAATATAGATTGCTTGACGTTCGAAGTCGCGAATGAGTGCGAAAACTGTTAGGAATCGGCTAACAAAACTATTAAGGTAGTAGTTTTCTTTGTGAGAAATGCGATCTTTAACCAGCCACCCTTTGTCGTGATTAGAGTAAAGGTTGAAGAATCGATAGTTTAGGCTGTTTCCGGCATGTAATAGTCGTCCGTGGCTACGCCCGATAATTGCGCGGAGAGCTTTGCGCTGCTCGTGATCATAATCAGCCATAAGTTTTTTTCGGTGCTCACGAATACGAAGAATGTAGGCGGCGGCGGCTGATATTGCAGTTGATATTAGGGATGTTTGAAGGACTGTGGTGTTAGATGATAGTAATTCCGTTAGCCAAGTCAGGTCCATTTATATGCTTTTCTCAATTATGTTGTTGGTCGCGATTAGCTGTATTTTAGCTAATTAATCTTCATCCGTAAAATTTTTTGTCATTGCCTCTGTGAGGTCATCATTAAGCGGTCATGATCGCCAATGACCCAGCCCCTTGCCTGGCTTCTTCGATCCAAAGCTCCTGGCGCAGCAATAAGAAGATCTGATATAGTTGATCAATTAGTGATGGAGTCATTTGCACAACATATGGTGCCGGATATGGAGTCAAGACTAGACATGGAGTGTGGCTCAAGCCCCGCCTCGAGGGGGGCGGCAGGTGCTTATATCGAAGGCGAACTTGGTGCTCTGTATTTGCTCTCTCTATTGACCGCGAATCGGGCGCCGGGACTGCCTGATGTCCAAGTCACCAGCGTACGATTTCAAGGCACTGAGCAGGGTTTTAAACTGGATGATCTTGTCGTTTTTGGCGTTGGGCTTGTGGGTGACTCCATCCTCGAGATCCAGTCAAAGCGGGATATAACCTTCTCTCCAGGGGACAGCGTCTATCAAGACGTTGCACTTCAAATTGCACGGAGCGAGGTAGGTGCTGTCCCGGCAGATCGTCATCTTTTGGGTATTGCTACGCAGCGAACCAGTCGCAAAATCTGCGGAGCTTATCAAGACGTACTGAAATGGGCGCGCGCACTGGATAGTGCGGTGTCGTTCTTCTCTCGAATAAACGCCAAGGGCGTCGCTAGTAAGGATATGCGCGATTTTGTAGCAACTACGCGTAAGAATCTGATCGTGGGCGGTGTTGCTGACAACGATGATGCGATCTGGCGACTGCTAAGGCGGATTGTCATTCTCGAGTTTGACTTTGAAGCGGCATCACCTCTCTCGCGTACCTACGGGATTGCGCTAGCACGTATGGCTCTAGCTGACGAGGACGCAGGTCGTGCCGAAGCACTATGGAGTCGTCTGGTCGATCTATCAGTCAAGACAGGCACTACCGGAGGTCAAGTTGATCGGACGACGCTCAAGGCCAATCTTTCTGCCGCTGGGTTTCTACTCGCTGGAGATAGGGATTATGGCGCGGCGCGTGCAAGGCTTGCTGAGCTCTCACAAAATACGCTTTCCCATATTGGCGCAACTGTATCCGGGGTGAATTTGCCGCGCCTGAGTGCAATAGCGGCTATTGATGATGCCTGTGAATCGTTTCGGTTTGTCGAAGTCTGTGGAGCCCCTGGCGTCGGAAAATCGTGGATTCTTCGCCATCTCGCTGAGCGTTCAGCAAGTCGTGCACCGATAATATTCCTAGACCGAGAAGCTACTCCTTCTGGTGGCTGGTTGTCGTTTGCAAATGCGCTTGGCATTCCTGGATCGGCAGCTGAGTTCCTTACAGACCTGGCCGCGAGTGGCGGCGCTTTGCTCTTCATAGACGGTCTGGACATGTTTGACGATGCCGGATGCCAGCGCACTATCGCCGAGCTCGTCAGGGCCGCAAGCGAGATCCCGGAATTTCGGGTGATTGTCACCAAGCGCATGCTCGCCAGCGGCGATCTTGAGTTCTGGCTGGACGATGAGATCATTGCTGCAATGGGGGGAGCGCATCCGATAGAAGTCGACCCCCTATCGGATGAGGATGTAGAGATCCTGGTAGATCAAGCACCGGAAGTCCGATCACTGCTGGATCCGACTCATCCTGCCGTCGGGCTTACTCGGAATCTCTATCGGCTATCACGTTTATTGAAGGTACCTAGCGCTACCGGAATCCGGACCGAGGCCGCGATGGCTCGGTTGTGGTGGAGTAGTGCGGATGGCGCGTCTACAAACGACGTTCGCGCCGCGCAACGGCTAATGGCAGCGGTTGCTAAGAATGCCCTGAAAGGTGAGAAAGGGTTGGAGGTTTCCGAAGACTCTAAGGCGCGTTTACATCTGATCGAGAGGTTAACGTTCAGAGAGGTGCAGCGTGACCGGCTCGATTTCTGGCACGACGTGCTGCGCGATTGGGCCATAGGTAGCTATATCGCCGAGCAGCCTCAGCGTTTAGCAGATCTGGACTTGAGTGTGCCGATCTCGCCGCGTGTTGCTCGAGGCGTCGAGTTTGCTGCTCGCCTCATACTTGAGTCGGGGAAAGACTGCAGCGGTTGGCTTCTCTTGCTTAGGCTGCTCTCCGTGAATCGAGCTCATGGATCCTGGCGACGTCAAGCGATCCTAGCTCTGTCGCGCTCGGAGGCTGGGTATGAAATGCTTGGAAAGTGCAGCTTAGGATTACTTGCGGATGAGGCCGCGCTCTTGATTGAGTTGTGCACGACGATTATTGCGGTCGAAACCGTGGCAACGGTTGATCTTATGACAATGCCAGGCGTGACAAAGGTCGATTTGCCGCGCTCCCACCGTACAGATGTTACCGGAGCCGCAATGCTGGTCCTGCGCTGGGTGCTAGTACATTTAGCCGAGATCCCGATGTCGGCAATTAATGCGGTGGTCGATCTAGTGAAAGTACAGCTCAGTTTCATCACGCATCTTGAGCGGTTCGCTCAAGAGATCGCTGCAATGTTATTCAGTTGGCTTCGACAGCTAGACGTCCGCGACGCCACCGTGACGATACCGGATGAGCGGCAACGGGGATGGGGCGTGAACCAGGAGCGAAGCAACATGATCGAGCAACTTCGATCCATCACGCTGTTATTCGGCAAGTTTGCGCCTGATGAGCTTAAGGCCTATCTCAGGGAGATTGGCAACGAGAGAGACAGATTCAAAGCGGATGCTATCCGGCAGTTTTCGGCTGTAATCGCGCCGGTTGCACCCGCAGAACTGGTGGGGCTCGTATTGGGGAGTCTTATCCAGAAGAAGAGGAATGAGCACCGTGATCGCATGATGACGCAGGCCTTTACCTTTGCGGACAGCAACTATTTACCGGCTTCACCGACACAGCCGCCATTTCTAGAGCTGTTGAAGTCAGCGCCTCATGAAGGCTTAAAATTGATCCGAACGCTCGTCGCAGAATCAGTAGCATTCAGCTCCGACCGCAGCGCGGAGGTAGACGGCTTTACCGTTGACTTAGGCGAAGGTCCACGCTTCTTCCCCTGTACGGATACTTATCTCTGGTCGCGGGAGCAATGCCGAGACTATTCCACGGCTTCTGGATTGAAAGCGCTCGAAGCATGGAGTCAGCAAAGGTTAGATGATGGCGTTCCGGTCAATGAAGTACTCGCAGATATCATTGGGCCTCGGGGCAGTTGCGCGGCTTATCTCCTAGTTGCGGTAGATGTACTGCTGTCGCATTTTAAGGTGGCGCGCGATGCGCTAGCTCCGTTCATTGCGGACCCGGAGCTGCTAGCTACCGACCGCATGCGCCGGGACCATGATCACCTAGGATTCGGCATCGATCAGTTCACGATTGGGAAGGAGCCGCAGGCTGAGGTCGGTCTCGCAGACTTGAGAGGGCGTCCTTCGCGACAGGTCTGCTTGTTCGACATTGTATGCTTCTATCTGAATGATGATCCTGTGGCGAATCGTCTGCGTGAGCACATGGCCGCCTCTGTAGCGACTCTTGAGCCCGTTCAACCTTACTCAAACTGGAGCGACGCGCGCTTCATCGCGCGAGTTGCCAACAATATGCTGCAGCCGTCAAATTGGATAGAGACTGAGAACGGGAAGCTGAACTATCGTTCCCCTGCAGACGAAGCCGCGCATCTTAGCGAGATGGAGAAACGGCAGGTAGAGTTCATGCGTTCGACTGAAATAGAGGCCCGCATCGACTTAGCGATTACAGGCAGAGATGAGCATGCTACCTCTGCCACGGCACGCGACGCGATTATGTACGCAGGCGGAGATTTACCCGACGATAGGGATACTGACTATCTCAAGTCTAGATCAACCCGACTAATTTCGACGGCTCTGTTGGCGGCTCGAGACGGCGACAATGCCTTAATTGCTGCCGAAGAACCGTGGATCCGTAAGGTCATTGCAATCGCGCTAGAGGAGCTCTCCGATCGAGTTGGCGGATCAGGAGATTCGCTGCGATTCAATCGACCAGCGATGGCGATCCTGGCACTGATCCACCTCTGGGCACGGAAGCCGAATGAGACGGATAGGAATTTGCTAATCCGGCTCGCGATGCGTCACGACGGAAGCGCGGTGTCAGCATTTTCAGCAGGCATTGGTCGTATCCTCAGTGCCGAGCCGAGGGTGTTCAAGGCAGCAATGCGAGCTGCGTTCGCAGGCATGACGTGGCGTTGGAAGAGCTACGATGACGAAGATGAGACAGAGCAAGCGCGTTTCAACGAGGAGCAAAGTGCGGCACTTGAGATTGCAGTGCTGGCCGAGATCGCCTGGCTAGATGGCGGCACCGAACCTTTGTGGCCGACTTGGCCCGATGAGCGTCCGCAGCTACGGCGTCGCTCGCGCATACGACTCCCTAGGCTCGCATCGCCAAAGGAGCCTGAGGACTCCGAGACAGCAGATTCTGGTGTCGTTGAGCCACCGAATCTGATTCACATCGATAGCAAGACGGCAGCCAAATGGCTGGAAATAATACAGATCTCCTCCACTGAAATGATCAATTGGCGGCAAGAGGTGGTGAATTCCTATGCAGGATGGACTGGTCGCATGAATGGGCTCAATCTGCCGATAGATATTGAGATTGAAAATAGCCCGCATGAATGGAATCTCTCCTACTACTTGTTGTTTGCTGAGCGGATGCTCGATGCCAGTGACGCTACGTTTGAAACTGAGCTAAAGCTCGTGACAGACCTGCCGGATGCGCCGTTCGGTGACGTTGCGCAAACGGTGATCCACGCCGCTGACGCACTCTATTTCAATCATCAACAGCGCTCGGCTGAACGGATTGCCGATTTGCGAGCTCACCTCGCAAAACGGGTGATGGAACTTCAGCGTTGGAGACATTCTAGCGATCCGGCCAGCTCAAGAATTGACATGGAGAGCGGCGGGATTGTGGCCAAGATGATGTTGAACACCTATGACCCCTTCAACGGCACGCGTAGCTATCTGCCTGCCGCGTTGTTTGATCGCGTCGACCCCCTCCTTCCCTCTTTGAGGCCGCTGCTGCCCGGTGGACCGACTGCATTTGTCGCTCTGTGCACGATGAATCTGCTTCTAGTTTCGACACGCGTACGCCATCTCAATTTTCTGCTTGAGGCGACCGAGGCCTGGTTTGATCGCACGCATGCGCCGAGCCTATGGATAGACCTGAAGATCGGACGTAAAGTTGTCCAATGGCTTGAAGCGGCCATTGTTCAGGAGCCGGAGGTGCTAGCTCCAGCGTATCCATCTCGAGCTCGTATTGATCGTATGCTTGGACGGTTGGTTGCAGTAGGCATCGCCGAAGCTCATGAAATCGAATTGAAGGTCGAAGCAGCGGCTTGGTCGTCGAATCCTGATTGAGTACCTTTTTGAGTACCTAAAAGAAATAATAAACTTAATTCCTCAAGGCAGCGACTTGGCCTGATCGGAGGGGTGGTTCTCAGAATTAGGAGCCGGTGGCAGGGGCCCTGATAAACAGGGCTGGCCTCAGGTTGAGAAGCTACAAGCGTAACGCTGGCTGCAGGCCTGCCTGTTCATTCGCCGTAACGATTTACCGATTGGGGCTTTGCAGGCTGCTGGCGATAATTTCCGCCCGATCACCCCTGATGCCCTCGCTGCATGCGCCGCAGCGCTCCCCGGAGGTATGAACTTGGCAAAGCCGCGTACTATTCCCTACGAACGGGCATTATCGGGTATTAACCTCGAGAAGCATTGGACGGCGGGCGAGCGAATCGAATGGGTGCAGACCAGCGTTCAGAATTGGCCTTTCGCCTACAAGCATCGCAGCGTACTGCGCACTGGAAGTCGCTTCGCCGAGGGCTTGTTCGTCCAGTTGGACTATAAGGCCGGTATTATCGGCGGCCTACCCGAGCGCCTTTATTTCGGGCTTTTTGTCGACGGCGCTCGCACCTGCGCGCTGGATGAAGACGGAGTGTCTGGCCATATCAATAAAATTGGCGCCGGGCAGCCGTTCTACCGTTGTGTAGTCGGCCACCCTCACGTGCATATCCCTGTCCCGGATGGCTCCTACGGTTATGCGGAGCCGGTCCAGCGCCTCCCGTTACATGAGCTCTGGCAGGTATTTCTCTCGCGTGCCAACATCATCGGGGCTCCGCCACTGGAATTGCCCGGGGGCGAAACATCCGCCGGCCAAATGAGGTTGCTATGAACTGCGCAGACATCGGCCAGGCATTTGGCCTCACATGCACCCAGCTTGGTGACGGCCTGGTTTATCTTGAAAGCCCCATCGCCATTGCCTTTGACGGTAATCTTATCGGCGCTTATGTGCAGGACATCGGCCGTGGCCGGGTCCGTATCAGCGATAACGCCGATACGCTATTCAATGCCATGGCCATAGGTGTTGTGCCGTCTCTTCCACGAGGCAAGCGCCTGGCGGCCATCGCGCAGCAGTATCAGGTCAGCCTGTCTGAAGCGGGTGAGCTATTCACTGCCTGCGATGTCGAGCAGGCGGGCTTCTACCTCGCGCGTTTCATCGAGGCGGCGGCTTTTCTGAGCCAGGCGTGTGAGCAATGGCAGCCCGCCGTGGAGTCGAAGTTTGAGCGCGTGGTGGGCAACGCATTGAAAGCGGCCTTTCCGGGCGAACTGAAGCGCAACTTCGAGGTGCGGGGCGCCAGCGGCCATCAGTTGAAGTTTCAGTTTGCGTTAAACACGGAGTCGGATGCGCCGCAGATCATCCAAGCCATTGGCGCCCAGGGCGATCAGCCTAATTGGCCGTCGGTGTATCACACCCTGGGCAAAATGCTGGATCTGAAAAACGCCATCCCGATGGCGCGCCGTGTCGTCGTGTTGCAGGCTGCGGAGGCTCAAGAGGTGTCGAAGGCAGCTACGGCGCTGTCGGAATGCGCCTCGGTACTGGTGTTTTCCACCGCTGAGCAACTGGCGGCGGACCTCAGGCAAGCTGCCTGATCTCACCCCTCCCCAAACCCCAACCCCTGAATAAACAACCCAAACAACTCCGGCTGTGAAGAAATATCCAACTTCGCATACAAATGCCGCCGGTGCGCTTTCACCGTCTCCGGCGAAATCGCCAGGCGGTCGGCCATGGCCTTGGAGGAATAACCGCGCAAAATCAGCCGGGCGATTTCCAGTTCGCGCTCGCTCAGCACCCCGGCGCCAAAGCGGCTCATGGCGTCGCCCACCTGTTCGCCCACGCTCACCGGTGCCGGGCTGGCCTGGGCCCAGTGCTGCTTGAGCAGCGCCAGCACCCAGCCGCAGGCCAGCGCCAGGCGCCCGAGGGCGTCGGCGCTGAAGGCTTCGCGCATGCCGAGTGACAGCGACAACGTACCTTGGCCAGGCAGTTGCAGCAGGAACTGCACTTCGTCTTCGAGCACGTGGTCGTGGAAGTAATTGAGGTAGTAATCGGTTTGCCGGAAGTGGTCCGGGGCCACTTCTTCGAGGTGATAAAAACCGCTGGCGAGGCCTTCGTGGGCGGCCTGGTAGAACGGGTCGAGCAGGTATAAGCCGTCGAGGTACTGCAGGCTGGCGGCCGGGCCTTGCAGCGGGGTTGCGTCGTACTCTTCCAGGGCGGTGGGCATGCCGCTGGCGGGGTAGTAGATGGCCAGGGCGTTGTCGAACGGTACCAGGTGGCGCAGCAGCAGCACCAGTTGGCGCCAGAAGCGCGGTTGCCCGGCCTGTTCGATGGCGCGGGCCAGGGCCAGGTGGCTGGCGGCTTCGGTGAAGAGGCTGTTCACAAACGGGGCTCGCAACGGCGGCGGGAGGGCGCAGTACCGCGCGTTGCCGGCGGGCTGTCAATAGGGGTACCCCCAAGGGGGAATTGCCGGGCGCCGCTGGGGTTTCTACAGTCGGCCCATCCAGCGCCCCGGTCGAGGGCGCGGCATGTGGTTACTTTTCGTTCTGCCTCCACACTACTGCACAACAAACGTGAGGATAACGATATGGCGCTTGGCCCTGCGCACTCCCCTGAGCTTAAACCCACGCTGAGCGTGCCCGACGTGGTGGCGATCACCGTGTCGTCGGTGACCCCCGCCAGTTCCGTGTTCGTGATTGCCCCCTTTGCCATTGCCCAGGCCGGTACCGGAGTGATCTGGGCCTTTGTGCTGGGCGGGGTGTTGGCGTTGATGTTCGCCCTGTGTTACGCCGAGCTGGGCCGGGCGCACAGCGCCGCCGGCGGCGAGTACGTGTTCGCCAAGCGGGTGTTCGGCGGCATGGCCGGTTATGCCACCTTCCTCACCGTGCTGGCGATGCTGTTGTTCATCCCGCCGGTGCTGGCCACCGGCGCCGCCACTTACCTCAACGCCGCGCTGGGCACCCAACTGGATTCGCAAACCGTGGCGCTGTTGATCGTGGCCGCCAGTTATGGCCTGGGCATCTTGAACATCAAGCTCAATGCCTGGGTAACGGGCGCCTGCCTGTTCCTCGAGGTGGCCGCGTTGATGGTGATTGTGGTGCTCGGCTTTGGCCACGCGCAGCAGCCGGCCAGCGTGTTGCTCAGCCCGCAGATGCTCAACAACGGTGTGCTCGCCGCGGCGCCGCTGGCGCTGGTGATCGGCGCGGTGGGCACGGCGCTGTTCTCGTTCAACGGCTACGGCGGCGCGGTGCTGCTGGCCGAAGACATGAAGTGCGGCGGGCGCGGGGTGCCGAAGGCGGTGTTGTGGTCGCTGGTGCTGGTGGTGACCATCGAGATCGTGCCGCTGGTGGCGCTGTTGATCGGCGCACCGTCGCTCGAGCAGATGCTCGCCAGCCCCGACCCGATCGGCTACCTGCTCACCGCCCATGGCAACGCCACGCTGTCGCGGCTGGTCAGCGCGGGGATCTTCCTTTCGGTGTTCAACGCCATCGTGGCGCTGGTGATCCAGATCGGCCGGGTGATCTACAGCAGCGGCCGCGACGAACTGTGGACGCCATCGATGAACCGCGCCTTTACCCGTATTCACCCGAAATGGGAGTCGCCGTGGCTGGCGACGCTGTTCCTGGCGGTGCCGTCGGCGGCGCTGAGCTTCAGCTCGAACCTCAGCGAGCTCACCTCGTTCACCGTGTTGTTGATTCTCGGCGTGTATTTGATCGTTGGCCTGTGCGCGCTGTTCAGCCGCGTGCTGCGGCGCGACCGCGAGCACCCTTACCGCATGCCGTTGTGGCCGCTGCCGGCGCTGCTGGCGGTGATCGGCGCAGGGTATCTGTTCGTGACCTTGCTGGCGGCGGCGGCGAGCCGCGACATCCTGATCATCGCTGGCATCCTGGTGGTCTCGGTGACCCTCTACGGCACCTACGGCAAACTCAGCCCGGCTTTCCAGAAACTCTGAAAGGAACCTTGCATGCGCGCACGTCACTGGGGGATCACCCTCGGCCTGGGCACCCCCGGCCCACTCAACGCAATCACCGATGTGGCCGGGGTGCGGGTTGGCCATAGCACCCTGAACACCCTGCGCGGCGGCAAGCCGGTGCGTACCGGGGTCACGGTGATCGAACCGCGCGCCGGCGCGGCCCGCTTCGAGCCGTGCTTCGCCGGCTGCCACGTGCTCAACGGCAACGGCGACGCCACGGGGCTGGAGTGGATACGCGAGGCGGGGTTGTTGACCACGCCGATCGCCACCACCAACACCCACAGCGTCGGCGTGGTACGCGATGCCTTGATCGCCCATGAGCACGCCAGCCTGGCGGACCCTGCGACCTACTGGTGCATGCCGGTGGTGATGGAAACCTACGACGGTGTGCTCAACGACATCTGGGGCCAGCACGTGGGCGCCGAGCACCTGCGCCAGGCGTTGGCCGCGGCCCAGGGTGGCGCCGTGGCCGAGGGCGCGGTGGGCGGTGGTACCGGGATGATCTGCCACGAGTTCAAGGGCGGCATCGGCACCGCGTCGCGGCGGCTGCCGGCGGAGCAGGGCGGCTACACCGTGGGCGCGCTGGTGCAGGCCAACCACGGCCAGCGCCGTGAGTTGCGGGTAGATGGCTACCCGGTCGGGCGCGTGCTGGGCGAGCTGGCCTCGCCCTTCGCCGAGCGCGACACGCCCGGCATGGGCTCGATCGTGGTGGTGCTGGCCACTGATGCGCCGCTGTTGCCGCACCAGTGCCAACGCCTGGCCCAGCGCGCCTCGATCGGCATCGCCCGCACCGGCGGCGGTACCGATGATTCCAGCGGCGACATTTTCCTGGCCTTCGCCACCGGCAATACCGGCTTGGCGCCCGCCAACTACGACCGCAAGGGCCTGCCGCTGAGCAGCGCGGTGGCGATGCTCAACAACGACCATATCTCGCCGTTGTTCGCCGCCGCGGCCGAGGCGGTCGAGGAGGCGATCATCAACGCCTTGCTGGCCGGGGTGCCGATGCAGGCCGCCGACGGCCGCCAAGTGCCGGCGCTGGGCGGCGAGCGGCTGCGCCAGGCGCTGGAGCAGGTGGGCTGGCGCGCGCCCTGAGCGGTTACTTGAAGCGCGGCCCGGAGCGGGTGTTCAGGCCCTTGGCCAGGCGGTCATACAGCACCACGTTGACCGTGGCCGCCAGGTTCATGCAGCCGTGGGTGGGGATGTAGATCGTCTCTTCGCACCAGCCGCGCACGCTGTCGCTGAGGGTGCCGTCTTCGGGCCCGAAGATGTAAATGGCGCGGTCCGGGTGGGTGTATTCCGGCAACGGCCGCGCGCCTTCTACCAATTCCACCGCCACCGGCGTGCAGCCCAGCGGGATGATCATTTGCAGGTCGTCTACGCCGATCAGCGGGATGTCGTAATGCACCCGCTTGGTATCGGTGACGAATTCACGCGAACGCTCATAGCGCTTGCCGGTGTAGAACACCGAGTTCACCCCATAGCAGCCCGCGGCGCGCATCACCGAGCCGACGTTTTCCGGGGATTTGGGGTTGAACAGCCCGATGCAGCTGTATCGCTTGTTGGCCACGGCCTGAGGGTTCCGTAAAAGGGCGGGAGTATACCGGGCATTGAGCACCCGCGCGCTGAAGCGTTCTGTATAACCTTTGAGCTTGGTGGGTGGCGCGCTCGATGGTTCAGTGGCAGCCCTTGTGGGTATGCACTGAAAGGAATGATTTATCGATGGCCTGGAGCGTTTACGCAGGGAGGATCCCTGCCGCGGATCAGTTATACGACGCTCACCTGGCCGAGTTGCGCATGAACAACGAGGAGAACGCCGAGGGCGAGTAAACCCTTTAAGCAGCTTCGTGACGCTATGGCCCCAGAGGCAAGGGCGCAGAGCCTGGAAAAGGCTGCTGCTCTTGAAGCTCAGATGACCTGGGCGAGGGTGATGGTGTGGTGGCTGGCCCATCGCCCGGCACAGCCGGCCTCCCACGGGTTCTGTGTTGCTTCGGAAATCAAGCACTTACACAAATCTGGTGGGAGGCCGTGGTCCGGCACTCCGGCTGTGCCGGGCGAAGGGCCCTACCTCACACCGCCGCGAAATCCCGCAAGGCTTGGCCATCCAGCCGATACTTCACCCACTCATCCTGGGCCACCGCGCCGAGCTTGCGGTAGAAGCCAATGGCCGGCTCGTTCCAGTCGAGCACGCTCCATTCCAGGCGCCCGCAGCCGTTGGCCACGGCTTCGCGGGCGATCTGTTGCAGCAGCGCGCGGCCGGCGCCGCTGCCGCGGTGCTCGGGGGTGATGTACAGGTCTTCGAGGTAAATGCCGTTGCGGCCCAGCCAGGTGGAGTAGCTGTAGAAGTACACCGCGTGGCCGATCGGTTGGCCATCGAGCTCGCCGATCAGCGCGCGGGTGGGCGTGCCCTCGGCGAACAGGCTGTTGCGGATGTCGTCGATGCTGGCCACCACCTCGTGCTCGGCACGTTCGTAGATGGCCAGTTCGACGATGAACCCGTGAATGGTCGCGGCGTCTTGCGGTTGGGCAGGGCGAATGGTGAGGGGCATGGCAGTGCTCGGCGGCAGAGTGAGCCGAACATCATAGTGCCCCTGGCCGCGAAGGGTTAGCCGCCGAGCTTGGCGGTGAGTGCGCCCAACTGCCCGGACAACTCGCCCAGGGTGCTGCTGGCATGCTCAGTACGCTGCACGTTACGCTGGTTTTCGCCGGCGATGTGCGTGATCTCCGTAAGGTTTTGCGCGATGTCCTCGGCCACCGCGGTTTGCTCTTCGGCGGCGGTAGCGATCTGCCGGTTCATCCCGCGGATGGTTTCGATGGCGTCGCCTACCTGGTCCAGCATGTGGCTGGTGCGGTGGATGTGCTCGGCGCTCTGCACGCTGCGCGCCTGGCCGCTTTCGATGGCCTTGGCGGCGTCCTGGGTGCCCACCTGCACGGCGTCGATGATCTGGTTGATTTCGCTGATCGAAGACGACGTGCGCTGCGCCAGGCTGCGCACTTCATCGGCGACCACGGCAAAACCGCGCCCGGCTTCACCGGCGCGGGCGGCCTCGATCGCGGCGTTGAGCGCCAGCAGGTTGGTTTGCTCGGCGATGCCGCGGATCACTTCGAGCACCTTGCCTACCCGGCCGCTTTCGTTTTCCAGCTTGCGGATCACCTGGGCGGTGGCTTCGATCTCGTCGCGCATGTGGTTGATCGCGCCGATGGTGGCCTTCATCACCTGGCCGCCTTCGCGGGCCGAGTTGTCGGCCGCGTCGGCGGCCTGGGCGGCGTCTTGGGCGTGGCGCGCCACTTCCTGGGCGGTGGCCGACATTTCCATCATCGCCGTGGCCACTTGGTCGGTGCGCTGGAATTGCTCCTCGCTGCCTTGGGCCATCTGCCGGGCGATCTGCTGCAATTCGGCGCTGGCGCCGTCCAGCTCATGGGCGTTGCGCTTGAGCCGGGTGAAGGTCTCGGCGAGAAAATCGCGCAGGGTGTTGGCGGCCAGGGCGAGCTGGCCGAGTTCGTCCTCGCGGCCGGTGGGCGCGCGCTCGGCCAGGCGGCCCTTGCTGAGGTCGGTCACGTAGGCGATCAGCGCGGTGATCGGCTGCACCAGTTGCCGGCTGACCAGCCACAGGCTGAGCAGGGCGATGACGATGCCCGAGGCCAGCAGCACGGCAAAGCCGCCCCACACGGTGGCGTCGGCGGCGGCGCTGATGCTCTGGGCCTGCTGCTTGGCGCTGTCGGCGATCTGCGCGGCCAGTTCGCTCATCTGGTCGCTGATGGCGCGGTCGATGCCGGTCACGCTTTTGTCGCCGGCGATCGGGTCTGCGCCGCCGGCGACAAAGGCGTCGCGGCCACGGCTGTATTGCGCCAGCAGGGCCTGGTGGCCGCTTTGCAGTTGTTCGATCTTGCCTTTGAGTGCCGGCGCCAGGCCCGGCTGCGCGGCCAACTGGCTGAGCAGGCTTTGCACATCGTTATGGCGGGCCTCGAACTGGCCCCAGTATTTGGCCAGGTCGGCCGGCTGCTTGCCGCGCAGTAGCACGTTTTTCCATTCCTGCACCTGGATCTTGAACTGCAGGTTGGCCTGCTCGACCAACTGCGAGGTGCGCACGGGGCCGTCTACCAGGGCGCGGTAGTCGCGCACGTTGCCGGCGAGAAACTGAAAGCACGCCGCGGCGATCAACAACACGGCCAGCAGGCTGCCGCCGATCAGGGCCAGCATGCGGGCTTTGAGGGAACGGGAAATAGACATGTAGGGTACTCAGGCAAGGAAGGAATTAGGCGCGCGCGCCTGCCTCGGATGGTCCCTATCCATGTTGTCGCTAGTTGATCGGCCGCTTCGCTGGCGGCTTGAGGGGCAGGCGGCGGCCGTTGGTCGGCGCGCCGCCTGCGCATAGCTTAGAAGTTGGCGGGGGTGTTGGCGCTGATGATTTCCGCTTCGTCCTGGCCGATGTTCTTGAAGGCATGGGGCAGGGTGGTGGGGAAGTAATAGCCGTCGCCGGCCTGGAGGATGCTCACCTCGCCGTTGACGGTCATCTCGATGGTGCCACGGGTCACCAGCCCGCATTCTTCGCCTTCGGGGTGCACGATCGGCTCGCCGCTGTCGGCGCCGGGGGCGTACAACTCGCGCAGCATGCGCATTTGCCGGTCTTTCACGGTGGCGCCCACCAGCAGCAGGCGCAGGCCACGGCGGCCGAGGTCGGGCTGGCTGCCGGCGCGGTACACGTAGGGGTTTTCTACCGGCGCCTCGTCGCTGGCGAAAAAATCCGCCAGGGTCATCGGGATGCCTTCGAGGAGTTTTTTCAACGAGCTGACCGAGGGGCTGACGCGGTTCTGTTCAATCAGCGAAATGGTGGCGTTGGTCACGCCGCTTCTTCTGGCCAGCTCGCGCTGGGATAACTGGTGGCGTTCGCGCACCATCTTCAGTCGTGGCCCGATGTCCATTGGCACCCTTGTGGTTTTGAATGGTGATAACGCAGGTTACAGCGCCAGCCGCATCGACAGGTCGACGGCTTTGACGTCCTTGGTCATGGCGCCGATCGAGATGTAGTCCACGCCGGTTTCGGCGATCACGCGCAAGGTGCTTTCGTTGATGCCGCCGCTGGCCTCGAGCTTGGCCCGGCCGGCGCCGCGGCGTACGGCTTCGCGCATGTCGTTCAGGCTCAGCTCGTCGAGCATGATGATGTCGGCGCCGCCATGCAAGGCTTCGTCGAGCTCGGCGAGGCTTTCGACCTCGACCTCCACCGGCTTGCCCGGGGCGATGCGCCGCGCGGCGCTGATCGCGGCGCCGATGCCGCCGCAGGCGGCGATGTGGTTTTCCTTGATCAAGAAGGCATCGAACAGGCCGATGCGGTGGTTGAAGCAACCGCCGCAGGTCACCGCGTATTTTTGCGCCAGGCGCAGGCCGGGCAGGGTTTTGCGGGTGTCGAGCAGGCGCACCGAAGTGTGCGCCACCTGGTCTGCCAGGGCCTGGGCGCGGGTCGCCACGCCGCTGAGCAGCTGCAGGAAGTTCAGCGCGCTGCGCTCGCCGGTGAGCAGCGAGCGCGCCGGGCCTTCGAGGTGGAACAGCGGCTGGTTGGCGCTGGCGCGGGTGCCGTCGGTCACCTGCCAGTGCACCGCCACCCGCGGGTCGAGCTTGCGGAACACCGCGTCGACCCACGCCGTGCCGGCGATCACGCAGGCTTCGCGGGTGATCACGCTGGCCCGCGCCAGGCGCTCGGCGGGGATCAGTTCGGCGGTGATGTCGCCGCTGCCCACGTCTTCGAGCAAGGCGCGGCGCACGTTTGCGTCGATCTCGGCGGTGAGGTCGGCCAGGCGCAGGTTCGGCATATCGGGCTCCAGCTGAAAAGTGGGCGCAAGTATAGGGCAGCGAAGCGCCCGCGCGAACCCTCGTGGCGGCTCTGCGCCGGGGTGCATTTGGTCGGGTGAATTGAGCGAAACGTCATTTTGCTTGTCCACTGCTCCGCGAGAGGAACATCCGCGGCCCTCTGGCTTAGTGCCAGCGCATCCCAGATAATAGTGACTGATTATTGGCGTCACACCGTTGACGTTTATTTTGTGCATCGTGAAACAAAAGCACACATTCCTGTTCCAAGGATGTTGCCAGCCACGATGCCTCAGCGCCGGGGCATGGGGTGAACCCTTTTAACTACTACGTTCCCAACGTATCGATCGAGGAGTCGAGCATGCCCAACGATGGCAAGGTGGTGCCGTTGAATGCGGGGGCCGAACAGGCCAGCAGTGCGCCGCTTGCCCGTTTGCCGGTCGTGGTGCTGCAAGTGCGCGACAAAGCCGCGCAGCAGCTCAAAGATGCCCTGCAGGCGCTGTTCGACAACGCCGACGACACGCTCTTCGAGATGGCCGACAAGGCCCAGAGCAACAACGACCAGAATATCTTCTTCGAGGCCATGCGCGACCTGCGCCTGAAGCGCAAGAACATCGAGCGCGGGTTTCTCGACAAGTTCTACGACGCCTTCGTGCGCATCGGCCAGTACGAGGTTGGCCAGGCCAAGGCCGCGCCGATGACCTACGACAAGCTGGCCCTGGTGCCCAATGAAGAACTCGAGCGCACCGTGGCCCTCGACGCCATGGTCGGCAAGGTGCTGGCCCGTGACGGCTTCGCTCTGACCCAGCTCACCACCCGCCTCAATACCTTGATCCCGCGCACCCTCACCGATGAGAGCAACCCGCTCGGCCCGGCGATGCTGTGCGATTACTTTATCCAGGCCGGGCGCAGCCTGGGCGTGGAGATCAAGGTCAAGTTGATCATTCTCAAGCTGTTCGACCGCTATGTGCTGGCCGACACCGACCACCTGTATTTCGACGCCAACCAGTTGTTGATCGCCACCGGCATCTTGCCGGAGCTCAAGGCCGCGCCCAGCCGCCGCGCCGAAGACCGCCCGGCGCGCAAGCGTGGCGCCGACGCCCCGGTGGGCCAGCCGGCGCCTTCCAGCGCGGCCGCCGCCACGCTCGATGAAAGCGTGCGCGAGGTGTTTTCGGCCCTGCAAGACCTCCTCCACGTGCTGCGTGGCAACCTGGCGCCACGCATCGAAACCCTCGCCGACGCCCAGCCGATTTCCACCAACGACCTGCTGCGCCTGCTCTCGCACCTGCAGCAGTACGTGCCGGCGCAGCCGCTGTCCCATGAAGACTACGACCTGCGCCATCAGCTTGAGCAACTGCTCACCCGTGTGAGCGTTAAAAGCGGCCGCGCGCGGGTGGTGGGGAACGTCGATGAAGACGTGATCAACCTGGTGGCGATGCTGTTCGAGTTCATCCTCGATGACCGCAACCTGCCCGATTCGCTGAAGGCGCTGATCGGCCGCTTGCAGATCCCGATGCTCAAGGTGGCGGTGATCGACAAAAGCTTCTTCAGCCGCGGCAGCCACCCGGCGCGGCGCTTGCTCAACGAGATCGCCCAGGCGGCGATGGGTTGGAGCGGCCGCGACGATTCCCAGCGCGACGCCCTGCATGGGCGCATCGAGCAGATCGTGCAGCGCCTGCTCAATGATTTCGTCGACGACCCGGGTTTGTTCTCCGAGCTGCTGGTGGACTTCCTGGCCTTCACCGCCGACGAACGCCGCCGCAGCGAACTGCTCGAACAGCGCACCCGTGATGCCGAAGAAGGCCGCGCGCGCGCTGAGCTGGCGCGCCTGCACGTGCAATTCGAACTCAACCGCCGGCTGCTCGGAAAAACCCTGCCGCAGGTGGTGGTGAGCTTGCTGGAAGAAGCCTGGAGCAAGGTGCTGCTGCTGACCTGGCTCAAGCACGGCGACACCTCCAGCGAGTGGGTGATGGCGCTGGCGACCATGGACGATTTGATCTGGAGCGTGGAGCCCCACGACGACCCGCACGCCCGCGTGCGCCTGTTGGAGTTGGTGCCGGGGCTGCTGAAGTCGCTGCGCGAGGGCCTCACCAGTTCGGCGTTCGACCCGTTTGCCACCGGGGTGTTCTTCAACCAGTTGGAGGCCTTGCATGTGCAGGCGATCCAGCGCGCCGCCCAGGCCTCGGGCGCAGTGCTGGTGCCCGACGACGACACCCTGCTGGTGCGGGTCGACAGCGAAATCGTGCTCGAAGGCCAACAGCCCCAGGCGGCCCCCGAGCCCACCCCGGGCCTGGCCGAGGATGACCCGGCGCTGGCGCTGGTCGACGCGCTGCGCCCGGGCACTTGGGTAGAGCTGCAGGAAGACCCCGAGCACCGCCTGCGCTGCAAGCTCACCACGGTGATCGAAAGCACCGGCAAGTATATTTTCGTCAACCGCACCGGCATGAAGGTGCTCGAGCGCTCCCGCGCGGCGCTGGCCCAGGCGCTGAAAGATGGCAGCCTGCGCCTGCTTGACGACAACCTGCTGTTCGACCGCGCGCTGGACGCAGTGGTGGGCAAGCTGCGCTCGCTTAAAACCGCCTGAGCGCCGGCGCGGGCTGCACAGCGCCGGCGCAACGCGGCATACTGGGCGCCCTGGCGTTCACCCAAGGACCTTCCATGCGGCCCATTGGCCTTGACCCGCGCACGGGCTGGTGCGCTGGCGCGCAGCACTGCCCCTCGCCGAACTTCAACGCGCGCCCTGCCGGCGAAGTGTCGCTGCTGGTGATCCACAACATCAGCCTGCCGCCCGGGCAGTTCGGCACCGGCAAGCCGGCGCAGTTGTTCCTCAATACCCTCGACCCTGGCGAGCACCCGTATTTCGAAGGGATTGCCCACCTGCGTGTGTCTGCGCATTTTCTGATCGAACGCAGCGGCGCGCTGGTGCAGTTCGTGGGCTGCAACGAGCGCGCCTGGCATGCCGGGGTGTCGAGCTTCGAGGGGCGCGAAGGCTGCAATGATTTTTCCCTCGGGGTGGAGCTCGAAGGCACCGACAGCGAGCCGTTCACCGAGGCCCAGTATGCTTGCCTGCAGGCCCTGAGCCTGGCGCTGCTGGCGGCTTACCCTGAAATTACCCCGGCGCGGATCACCGGGCACAGTGACATTGCCCCGGGGCGCAAAACCGACCCCGGGCCGTTTTTTCAGTGGGCGCGTTACCTGGGCGCGCTCGAGGCTGCACGCAAGGAGGGGCCATGAGTTTTCTGGTATTGCTGGTGATCGTTTGGGTGGAGAAGTTTTCGCCGCTGCGCCAGCGCATTCAGCGCGACGGGGTGTTCCTCTCCGAGCTGGGCCGCTTGCAAGCGGTGCCACGGCTGGCCCGGGAACCGTGGTTGCTGCTGTTGCTGCTGGTGGGCCTGCCGGCATTGGTGCTGGGCCTGCTGCTGTGGGTGTTGCTGCCGGTGGCCTACGGGCTGTTGGCGTTGCCGGTGCATTTGCTGGTGTTGGCCTACAGCCTGGGCCGCGGTGACCTCAAGGCCGCCCTTGGGCCGCTGCGCGATGCCTGGCGCCGGGGCGACGACACCGCCGCGTTGCACGTGGCCGAGCGCGACATGGCGGTGCAGGCGCAGCAGGCCAACGAGCTGCCCCGGGAGGTGCAGGGCTGGCTGATGTGGCGGGCGCTGGAGAGTTTTTTCAGCGTAGTGTTCTGGTACAGCTTGATCGGCCCGGTGGCGGCGCTGGCCTACCGGTTGCTGGCACTGGTGGCCGAGCACGCCACCCAGCCGGGCCTGCGCGAGCGCGCTGGGCAACTGGTACACGCGCTGGACTGGCTGCCGGCACGCTTGCCGGTGGCGAGTTTCGCCCTGGTCGGGGACTTTATCGAGGTGATGCGCTACCTGCTGCACGAGCTGCTGCACTGGCCCACCGCCGCGCGGGCGTTGGTGGGGCAGGCCGGGTTGCTGGCTGCGGACTTGCCGGCCGAGCAAACCGGCGCCGAGGCGGTGGCGGGGGTGGATGCGCTGTGGGCGTTGCTGCAGCGGGCCGCGGTGTTGTGGTATGCGGTGTTGGCGGTGGCGGCGTTGCTGTATTAGAGGGCCCTTCGCCCGGCACAGCCGGCCTCCCACCAGCTTTGTGCTGTGCCGGAAATCAAGGACAACACAGACCTGGTGGGAGGCCGGCTGTGCCGGGCGATGGGCCAGTCAGGTCTTGCGCTCGGTAAAACCATAGGGAGAAACCGGGGCTTTTCGTCCTCAATTCAGCGCTCTGATTGCTTAAGTGAACAGCATTACGGCACAGCCGGCCTCCCCCTAGATTTGTATTGTCCCGGAAATCAAGGCCTACACAAATCCGGTGGGAGGCCAGCCGCCTTACAGCGTTGCTTCTTTCTTGCGCACCACTGCCCGCAACAGCTCATCCGGCGGCATTTCACAGGCGATCTTGCGGCCCAGCAGGGTTTCGATCGCCGGCAACTGGTAGGCGTCGTCTTCACCGGCAAAGCTGATCGATACGCCACTGCTGCCAGCGCGCCCGGTGCGGCCGATGCGGTGCACATAGTCGTCCGGGTCTTCGGGCAGGGTGAAGTTGATCACGTGGCTGATGCCGTCGATGTGGATGCCGCGGCCAGCCACGTCGGTGGCCACCAGCACGCGAATCTTGCCTTCGCGGAAGCCCTCGAGGGTTTTGATGCGCTTGTGCTGGGGCACATCGCCAGACAACTGCGCGGCATTCACACCATCGCGCACCAGGCGCTCTTCCACCCGGCGCACTTCATCCTTGCGGTTGGCGAACACCATCACCCGCTCCCAACCGTTGTCGTTGACCAGGTTGTACAGCAGCTTGTATTTGTCGGCGCTGGCCACGGCGTACACGTGTTGTTCCACGGTTTCGCTGGCGACGTTCTCCGGCTCGATCTCGACGATGGCGGGGTCGGTGGTCCATTGCCGCGCCAGGTTCATCACGTCATCGGTGAAGGTGGCGGAGAACAACAGCGTTTGCCGCTCACTCTTGGGTGGGGTTTGCCGGATGATCGCCCGTACCTGCGGGATAAAGCCCATGTCGAGCATGCGGTCGGCTTCGTCGAGCACCAGCACTTCGACCATGTCGAGGTGCACTTCGCCGCGCTGGTGGAAGTCCAGAAGGCGCCCGGGGGTGGCCACCAGGATGTCGCAGTAGCGGCTTTCCAGTGCCTTGAGCTGTTTGTCGAAGTCCATGCCGCCGACGAACGTCATCACGTTCAGCGGGGCGTGGCGGGTCAGGGCTTCGGCATCTTTGGCGATCTGCACCACCAGCTCGCGGGTGGGGGCGATGATCAGCGCCCGCGGCTCGCCCATGTAGCGTTCTTTCGGCGCGGGGGTTTGCAGCAGTTGCTTGATGGTGGAAATCAAGAACGCGGCGGTTTTGCCGGTGCCGGTCTGGGCGCGGCCGATGGCGTCCTTGCCGCGCAGGGTGTGGCCCAGTACCTGCGCCTGGATGGGCGTGCAGTACGGAAAGCCCAGGTCGAAGATCGCCTGCATCAACTCGTTGCCGAGGGGGAAATCATGGAAGCGGGTTTTGCCTTCCTGGGGCTCAACCACGAAGCTGGCTGGGTCCCATGGGGCCGGGGCGGGCTTGGGCGCGCGGGGCTTGCGTTCGCGCCGTGGGCGCTCGGCCTGTGGCGCCGGCTGCGGCGCCGGCGTGGCGATGGCGGCCGGTGCTACCGGGCTGGGTGCCTCTACCGCGGGTGCTTCGGGAACGGCAGGCCGCGCGGGGGCGGCCGGTGCGGCGGCGAGCGGCTCAGCCTCGTCTTTGCCGAACATTTTTTTGAGTGCCTTGAGCACGATATTCTCGTCATTTGATTAAGGAATGTACGCCGGGCAGTGTAATGCAAGAATCGGGCGCGGCGTAGCGTTACCCGCGCCACTTGCGCCCGGGCGTCAGCCCAGGCGCGCCGCCAGCCAGGCGCCGATGTCGTCGATCTGCTCCATGACCACCTCATGGTCCATCGGGTATTCACGCCACTGGGCGTCTACCCCGGCGTCGTGCAGCCGCTGCCAGGCGCTCTGGCCCATGCGCTGGGCGACCACGGCGTCGAAGCTGCCGTGCATGCACAGCGCCGGAATGCGGCGCTGTTGCTCGGACAGGGCTACGCTGTCAGCAAATGTAGGTGCATAGGTAGAAAGGGCCATCACCCCGCCCAGTGGCCGGTCGGCTTCCAGATAGGCGGTGTGCAGCACCACCGCGCCGCCCTGGGAGAAACCCGCCAGCACCAGGCGCTCGGGGGCGATGCCCTGGGCTTGCTGCTCGTCGAGCAGGCTCAGTACGTGGTGGGCCGAGGCTTCCAGCTGCGGGCGGTCGATGGCGCGCTCCGGCGACAGCGCGAGGATGTCGTACCAGCTCGGCATCTGGTAGCCGTTGTTGAGGGTCACGGCGCGGGTCGGGGCCTGCGGTAGCACGAAGCGGGTGCTGGGCAGGCGCTGCTGCAGTAGCCGGGCCACCGGTTCGAAGTCGTGCCGGCTGGCGCCCAGCCCATGCAACCAGATGACACAGGCGTCTACGCTGTGAGTAGGTTCAAGGATCAAAGGTGTGGTCATGGTTGCTCCAAAAAGGTGCGTGCGTTTCCGAAAAAGTGCATTGCAACGGGGCGCTACGCGTAAAAATCTGAACAAGATGTCGCAAGGCTACAACTTTTGACCTTGACGCGCACTGAATCGCTTTTCAAGGCCACTGTGGTATGGGCTTTGCTATGGCTTAGCTGAGCAACCCCACCTCGACCGCCGGTAACACTCGGCGTAGAGACTGGGCGGCGCCGGCAGGCCCTGTTGAATCGCCTTATGGAAGAAGCGACAAGCGTTACCGCTGACAGCGTGCCTTCGGGCGTCCACCTGGCGCAACGGGCACTGTGATTGAATAACCTGAAAGGGCGCACACCCTTCTCGATCGCTTCAAGCTCGTTACGCCGCTTGACCCAAAAACAAGCCAGCACGGGTCGAAAGTGCCTCACAAAGGTGCGGCGAAACCTAGCTCGGACACAACAAGAGCCCCATTGGAGGTTTGAATGAAGATGTTGAAATCCACCCTGGCAGTACTGACCACCGCGGCCATCATCGGCGCCAGCGGTTTCGCTCAGGCAGGGGCGACCCTGGACGCGGTGAAGAAGAAGGGTTTCGTGCAGTGTGGCGTCAGCGACGGCCTGCCGGGCTTCTCGGTACCGGACGCTTCCGGCAAGATCGTCGGCATCGACGCTGACGTGTGCCGCGCCGTTGCCGCTGCCGTGTTCGGCGACGCGACCAAGGTCAAGTTCAGCCAGCTCAACGCCAAAGAGCGCTTCACCGCGCTGCAATCCGGCGAAATCGACGTGCTGTCGCGCAACACCACCTGGACCAGCTCGCGTGATGCCGGCATGGGCCTGATCTTCGCCGGCGTGACCTACTACGACGGCCAGGGCTTCCTGGTGAACAAGAAGCTGGGCGTGAGCAGTGCCAAAGAGCTGGACGGCGCCACCATCTGCATCCAGGCCGGTACCACCACCGAGCTGAACGTGTCTGACTACTTCCGCGCCAACGGCCTGAAGTACACCCCCATCACCTTCGAAACCTCCGACGAAAGCGCCAAGTCGCTGGAAGGCGGCCGTTGCGACGTGCTGACCTCCGACCAGTCGCAGCTGTACGCACAGCGCTCCAAGCTGAGCAAGCCGGATGACTACGTGGTGATGAAAGAAGTCATCTCCAAAGAGCCGCTGGGCCCGGTCGTGCGCAAGGGCGACGACGAGTGGCTGAACGTGGTCAAGTGGTCGCTGTTCGCCCTGGTTGACGCCGAAGAAGCCGGCATCACCTCGAAGAACGTCGAAGACATGGTCAAGAGCAGCACCAACCCCGACGTGCGCCGCATGCTCGGTGCCGACGGCGAGTTCGGCAAAGACCTGCAACTGCCGAAAGACTGGATGGTGCAGATCGTCAAGCAAGTGGGCAACTACGGCGAAGTGTTCGAGCGCAACCTGGGTAAAACCACCCCGCTGCAGATCGACCGTGGCCTGAACGCCCTGTGGAAGAACGGCGGCCTGCAATACGCTCCACCGGTGCGTTGATGACCTCTCGGCGGGCCGCCTGCGGGCGCCCCGCCGGGCAGGGCAGCTCTATATAGCAACATGATAACAAGGCAGGCAGGAGGCCACTCGCGGTGCGCTTTTGCCTGCCTTGTTGCTTAGGGTTCGCCCAACGTTCTCAGGCTTCTCAATGGGACACTCCATGCAAAACCACACTGGCGCACCCCAAGGCTCCTTCCTGTCAGACCCGCGCGTGCGCGCCTGGGTATTTCAGGTTCTGACCGTGGTGCTGGTCATCGGCCTCGGCTGGTACCTTTTCCACAACATGCAGGTCAACCAGCAGCATCGGGGCATCACCTCCGGCTTCGGGTTCCTGAACAATTCCGCCGGCTTCGGCATCGCCCAGCACCTGATCGACTACAGCGAAGCCGATACGTACTGGCGCGTGCTCGCGATCGGCATTCTCAACACCCTGCTGGTGAGCGTGATCGGCATCGTGCTGGCCACCCTCATGGGCTTTTTGCTCGGCGTGGCGCGGCTGTCGAAGAACTGGCTTATCAACAAGCTGGCGACCGTCTATATCGAGACGTTCCGCAACATCCCGCCGCTGCTGCAAATCCTCTTCTGGTATTTCGCGGTGTTCCTGTCGCTGCCCGGCCCACGCCAGGCGCACAGCTTCGACGACCTGTTCTTCGTCAGCTCGCGCGGCTTGAACATGCCGGCGGCGATCCCCACCGGTGCCATCGGGCCGTTCCTGGTGGCGGTCGTCATCGCCATCGTCGCCACCGTGCTGATGGCCCGCTGGGGCACCAAGCGCTTCGAAGAAACCGGCCAGCCGTTCCACAAGTTCTGGGTCGGGCTGGGCATCATGCTGGTGCTCCCGGGCCTGGCGATGCTGGTGTTCGGCGTGCCAGTGCATTGGGAAGTGCCGGTGCTCAAGGGCTTCAACTTCTCCGGCGGCTGGGTGCTGATCCCTGAACTGCTGGCGGTGATCCTGGCGCTGTCGGTGTACACCGCGGCGTTCATCGGTGAAACCGTGCGCTCGGGCATCCGCTCGGTCAGCCACGGGCAAACCGAGGCGGCCAGCTCGCTGGGCCTGCGCAATGGCCCGACCCTGCGCAAGGTGATCATCCCGCAAGCGATGCGGGTGATCGTGCCACCGCTGACCAGCCAGTACCTGAACCTGATGAAGAACTCATCGCTGGCCGCGGCCGTGGGCTACCCGGAAATGGTCTCGCTGTTCTCCGGTACCGTGCTCAACCAGACCGGCCAGGCGCCAGAGGTCATGGCCATCACCATGACCGTGTACCTGGCGATCAGCATCAGCATTTCCCTGCTGATGAACTGGTACAACAAGCGCATCGCGCTGATCGAGCGGTGAGGAGCCACCCATGACGACCCATCAATTCAAACCTGACCTGCCGCCACCGACGGCGACCGTCGGTGCCTGGGCCTGGATGCGCGCGAACCTGTTCTCCAACACGTTCAACACCGTGCTCACGCTGGTGGCCATCTACCTGATCTACCTGATCGTGCCACCCCTGCTGGGCTGGGCGATCTTCGACGCCACCTGGGTAGGCGACACCCGCCAGCAATGCACCGGCAGCGGCGCCTGCTGGCTGTTCATCCAGCAGCGTTTTGGCCAGTTCATGTATGGCTACTACCCGGCGGAAATGCGCTGGCGCGTAGACCTCACCGTGCTGCTGGTGATCGTGGGCGCGGCGCCGCTGTTCCTCAAGCGCTTCACGCCGAAGGTGAAGTACGGCATCGCCTTCATCGTGGTGTACCCGATCCTGGCGTTCTGCTTGTTGTCTGGCGACCTGCTGGGCCTGGAGCACGTGCCCACCTCGCAGTGGGGCGGGCTGATGCTCAACCTGATCCTGGCCACCGTGGGCATCGCCGGCGCGCTGCCGCTGGGCATTCTGCTGGCGCTGGGCCGCCGTTCGAAAATGCCGGCGGTGAAGGTGGTCTGCGTGACCTTCATCGAGTTCTGGCGCGGCGTGCCGTTGATCACCGTGTTGTTCATGGCCTCGGTGATGCTGCCGTTGTTCCTGCCCGAGGGCATGAGCTTCGACAAACTGCTGCGCGCCCTGATCGGCATCATCCTGTTCGAGAGCGCGTACGTGGCCGAAGTGGTGCGCGGCGGCATGCAGGCCATCCCCAAGGGGCAATACGAGGCCGCCTCGGCCATGGCCCTGGGTTACTGGCGCAGCATGGGCCTGGTGATCCTGCCGCAGGCGCTCAAGCTGGTGATCCCGGGCCTGGTGAACACCTTCATCGCGCTGTTCAAAGACACCTCGCTGGTTTACATCGTCGGCCTGTTCGAGCTGCTCAACAGCGTCAAGCAAGCCTCTTCAGACCCCAACTGGCTGGGTATGGCCACCGAGGGCTATGCCTTCGCGGCGTTGGTGTTCTGGATCTTCTGTTTCGGTATGTCCCGCTACTCCCAGTACCTGGAGCGCAAGCTGGACACTGGCCACAAGCGTTAGGAGTGAGTTTTCATGAGTGATATCAAACAACCTGGCGCCGAAGGCATCATCCGCATGGATGGCGTGAACAAATGGTACGGCCAGTTCCACGTGCTCAAGGACATCAACCTGAACGTACGGCAGGGCGAGCGTATCGTGCTGTGTGGGCCATCGGGTTCGGGCAAGTCGACCACCATCCGCTGCATCAACCGCCTGGAAGAACACCAGAAGGGCAGCATCGTGGTCGACGGCATCGAGCTGACCAGCGACCTCAAGCAGATCGAGAACGTGCGCCGCGAAGTGGGCATGGTGTTCCAGCACTTCAACCTGTTCCCGCACCTGACCATCCTGCAGAATTGCACGCTGGCACCGATGTGGGTGCGCAAGATGCCGAAGAAGGAAGCCGAGGAAATCGCCATGCACTACCTGCAGCGCGTGCGCATTCCGGAGCAGGCCAACAAGTACCCTGGCCAGCTTTCCGGCGGCCAGCAGCAGCGCGTGGCGATCGCCCGCGCCCTGTGCATGAAGCCCAAGATCATGCTGTTCGACGAGCCCACCTCGGCGCTCGACCCGGAAATGGTCAAGGAAGTGCTCGACACCATGGTGGGCCTGGCCAAAGACGGCATGACCATGCTCTGCGTGACCCACGAAATGGGCTTCGCCCGCACCGTGGCCGACCGGGTGATCTTCATGGACAAGGGCGAAGTGGTCGAGCAGGCCAAGCCTGACGACTTCTTCGACCGCCCGCAGAACGAACGCACCAAGCTGTTCCTGGGGCAGATTCTGCACTGATGCACTTGGCCCTCCGCCTGGCTGTGCCGGGCGAAGGGCCCTCAACGTCGGCTCGTCGGTACTGGGTTGCGGCCCGATACCGGCGAGTTTATTCTTACAGGCATATTCATCCGATGATTGGACGTTATGCCGGTTACACCCCTGATCAAGCGTTCGCTGGTCGACCAAGCCTTGGAGCAACTGCGCGAGCGCGTGCGCAACGGCCAGTGGCAATTGGGCGAGCGGCTGCCCACCGAGCCTGAATTGGCCTTGGAACTGGGCATCAGCCGCAACACCGTGCGCGAAGCCATGCGCGTGCTGGCCTTCACTGGCTTGGTGGAAGTACGCCAGGGTGACGGCAGCTACCTGCGCGGCCGGGCAGACCCATTCGACGCGCTCAAGGCCATGAGTGGCTGCACCCTCGAACAGGCCCGTGAAACCCGCCGGATCATCGAAGTCGAGGCGGTGATGCTGGCCGCCGAACGCCGTAGCACCGAAGACCTCGCCGCCCTGCGCAGTGCCCTGGCGCACAGCGGTGCGCACTACCACCACAACCTTGAGAGCTACATCGCCTGCGATATGGTGTTCCACCAGCGTTTGGTCGATTGCGCTCACAACCCCATGCTCAGCCAGCTATACCGCTATTTCAGCCAGGTGGTGGCCGACTCGCTGCGGGTGGTGCTCAGCCCGGAACAACGCCCGCAAGCGGTGTTCGACCTGCACGTGCAGATCGTCGACGCTCTCGAGCAGCACGATGGCCCCCTGGCTGCCCGGCATTGCCGGGCCCTGATCAACAATGGCCCAGACCATTGATCACAATAACGACGATGCGAGACCTTCCTATGCCTGCCGATAGCTGCACCCGCGAGGCCGATGCCTCTTCACCGTCACTGGCGGCCCGGCCGTGGTTGCTGCTCGGCGCCCTGGTGCTGGTGGCGCTGAACCTGCGCCCGGCGCTGTCGAGCCTGGCCCCGCTGTTGGGGCAGGTGGCTACCGACCTCGGCCTGAGCGCCGCCCAGGCCGGTTTGCTGACCACCTTGCCGGTGCTCTGCCTGGGCTTGGCCGCGCCCTTGGCGCCGCCGTTGGCGCGGCGCCTGGGCGCGGAGCGGGTGGTGCTGTGGGTGCTGTTCGCGCTGGTGGCGGGCATCCTGCTGCGCACCGCCTTCGGCATCGCTGGGCTGTTCATGGGCAGCGTGCTCAGCGGCGCGAGCATCGGCATCATCGGTGTGCTGCTGCCGGGGATCGTCAAGCGCGACTTCCCCCAACAGGCCGGCACCATGACCGGCGTGTACACCATGGCCCTGTGCCTGGGCGCGGCGGTGGCCGCCGGCGCCAGCGTGCCGCTGGCCAACGCCTCGGCGGCGAGCTGGCGCTTCGGCCTGGGCTTCTGGATCGTACCCGCGCTGCTCGCCGCCGTGGCTTGGTGGCCGCAGGCGCGCGGCGGCAACCACGCCCAGCGCGCCCGCTACCGGGTGCGCGGCTTGCTGCGCGACCCACTGGCCTGGCAGGTCACGCTGTACATGGGGCTGCAGTCTTCGCTGGCCTACATCGTTTTTGGCTGGTTGCCGTCGATCCTCATGGGCCGCGGCCTGAGCGCGGAGATGGCCGGGCTGGTCACCTCTGGCTCGATCCTCGTGCAGCTCGGCAGTTCGCTGGCCGCGCCGTGGCTGGCCACGCGCGGCAAGGACCAACGGCTGGCCATCGTGGTGGTGATGAGCCTGACCCTCGCCGGCCTGCTGGGCTGCCTGTACGCGCCACTCTCCGGCCTGTGGGCCTGGGCAGTGGTGCTGGGCCTGGGCCAGGGCGCGATGTTCGCCGTGGCCCTGAGCCTGATCGTGCTGCGCGCCGCCGATGCCCATGTGGCCGCTGCGCTGTCGAGCATGGTCCAGGGGGTGGGCTACACGGTCGCCGCGCTGGGCCCGCTGGCGGTAGGCCTGGTGCACGACTGGACCGGCGGCTGGCAGGCATTGGGCT
This sequence comes from Pseudomonas sp. NPDC007930, assembly GCF_042958985.1. Lineage (NCBI taxonomy): Bacteria > Pseudomonadati > Pseudomonadota > Gammaproteobacteria > Pseudomonadales > Pseudomonadaceae > Pseudomonas > Pseudomonas sp. NPDC007930. The sequence goes on along the minus strand of NZ_JBIBKC010000001.1, from coordinate 319,293 downwards.
GGCTGTTTGGCGGTATTGCCCTGGCTGCCATCGCCTTTGGCCTGGGCGCGGGGCGGGCGCGGCTGGTGCAGGTGGAGGCGGTGCGTGGCTGAAGCCCCGTTCGGCCCACCGCGGCCGTGGTTCGTATACCTGGTGCGGGCCGCCAACGGCGCCCTGTACTGCGGCATCAGCGACAACCCGCAGCGGCGCTTCGCCGCCCATCGAAGCGGCCGCGGCGCGCGGTTTTTCGCCGCCAGCCCGGCGGTGGCGCTGGTGTATGTGGAGGCCTGGGGCAGCAAGGGCGAGGCGTTGCGCCATGAGCGGCTGATCAAAGGGCTGCGCAAGGGGGCGAAGGAGGCGTTGGTGGCGAGCTTTATCGGCCTAAGCCAAAACTGACAACATTGCGGCCCGCTGGCCGCCGCGCTTGCGGCGCTGTGCTCTAAGCTTGATGCTTCACGCACGCCCCCACCGAAACCAAGGCCTACCCATGACCGAGCTGATCCTGCACCACTATCCTGCCTCGCCTTATGCCGAAAAAACCCGCCTGATGCTGGGCTTCAAAGGGTTGTCGTGGCGTTCGGTGACCATCCCGCCGATGATGCCCAAGCCCGACCTCACCGCGTTGACCGGTGGCTACCGGAAAACCCCGGTGTTGCAGGTGGGGGCAGACATCTACTGCGACACGGCGCTGATCGCCCGCCGCCTCGAGGCAGAAAAAGCCCAGCCGGCGCTGTTTCCCGCCGAACTGGACGCGGTGGTCAGCGCCTTTGGCACCTGGGCCAGCCAGGTGGTCTTCCCGCGGGCAGTGGCGCTGGTGTTCCAGCCAGAATCCGCGGCCATTCGCTTCGCGCGCTTCAACGATGAACAGCGCCAGGCCTTTTTGGCCGACCGCGCCAAGCTGTTCAGTGGCGGCAGCGCCCAACGCCAGAACGCCGAGCAGGTGAAGCACGAATGGCCGGCGCTGCTTGCCCGGTTAGAGCGGCAGCTCAGCCATGCCGACGGCGATTTTCTGTTCGGCGCGCCCACCTACGCGGATTTCGCCCTGGCCCACTGCATGTGGTTCCTCAAGGGCACGCCGGTGACCGCGCCGATGGTCGACAGCTACCCGCACACCTCCGCTTGGCTGGGCCGGGTGCTGGGCTTCGGCCATGGCGCGCCGAGCGAGCTGAGCAGCGCCGAGGCCATCGAGATTGCCCGCGCCGCGGCCCCGGCAGCCTTGCCCCTCGACGCGCTGGACGACGCCTCCGGCCTCAAGCCGGGCGATGCGGTGCAAGTGGCGGCCACCGACTACGGCGTCGAGGCGGTGGTGGGTGAGCTGGTGTTCAGTGGCACTGAGCAGATCATCCTCAAGCGCGAAGACGAGCGCGCCGGGGTGGTGCATGTGCACTTCCCGCGGCTGGGGTTCTCGCTGCAGCCGGCCTGAGGGCGGTTTAGTCTTTACGCCGCTTGAGCTGGTCCGCCAGTTGGGTCGGCACGCCCTTGATGGTCAGCGTGCCGGCCTCCTCGTCGTATTCGATTTTCGAGCCCAGCAAGTGGGCCTCGAAGCTGATCGACAAGCCCTCAGCGCGGCCGGTGAAGCGGCGGAACTGGTTGAGCGTGCGTTTATCCGCGGGGATTTCCGGCGACAGGCCGTAATCCTTGTTGCGGATGTGGTCGTAGAACGCCTGCGGGCGGTCTTCGTCGATCAGCTCCGAGAGCTCCTGCAGCGTGACCGGCTCGCCCAGCTTGCTTTGGGTGGTGGCGTACTCGACCAGGGTGTTGGTTTTCTCCCGGGCGGCGTCTTCGGCCAGGTCTTCGCTTTCGACGTAGTCACTGAAGGCCTTGAGCAGGGTGCGGGTTTCGCCAGGGCCGTCGATGCCTTCCTGGCAGCCGATGAAGTCGCGGAAGTAGTCCGACACCTTCTTGCCGTTCTTACCCTTGATGAACGAGATGTACTGCTTGGACTGGGCGTTGTTCTTCCATTCCGACAGGTTGATCCGCGCCGCCAGGTGCAGCTGCGACAGGTCGAGGTGGCGCGAGGGGGTAACGTCCAGCTCTGCGTTCACCGCCACGCCCTCGCTGTGGTGCAGCAGGGCGATGGCCAGGTAATCGGTCATGCCCTGGTGATAGTGGGCGAACAGCACATGGCCGCCCACCGAGAGGTTGGACTCTTCCATCAGCTTTTGCAGGTGCGCAACCGCCTCGCGGGTGAAGGCGGTGAAGGTTTGCTCCTCGGCCAGGTAGCCCTTCAGCCAGCCGCTGAACGGGTACGCCCCGGACTCCCCGTGAAACAGCCCCCAGGCTTTGCCCTGCTTGGCGTTGTAGCTTTCGTTGAGGTCGGCCAGCAGGTGCTCGATGGCCTGCGATTCGTCCAGTTCCTTGTCGCGGGCGTGCAGCACGGCGGGGCTGCCGTCGGGCTTCTTGTCGATGAGGTGGACGATGCAGTGGCGGATCGGCATGGCGGTCTCGGCGGGCTCAAAAGGCCTAGAGTTTAACGCAACTGCCGGGGCATTCCGCGAGTGCCGCGCGTGGGGGGTGGTATTTCTGCCTATTTTTTAAGCGTTAGGTCATTTTTATTCAATATTTATGGGAATAAAGCGGATATTTGCCAAGCGCTGTGCTAGTTTTGCCCGCTCTAGCGGAGCGGGTCGGCCAAGCCCCGGAATCCGCGCCGCATAGCTCTGCAGAGCGGCATAAAACGCGCGAACCAATCTTCATTTTTCGCATCTACATGCCCGATTATCGCGGCGGTAGCTCAGGCTCTGGCGTTGCGCTCTGCACCCAACTTGTTTTTTTACAGAAAGGAACATCGACATGGCACTGACCAAAGACCAACTGATCGCCGACATCGCCGAATCCATCTCGGCTCCCAAGGCCACCGCCAAGAGCGCGCTGGAGCAACTGGGCCAGATCGTTGCTGATCAGCTGGAAAATGGCGCTGAAATCACCCTGCCAGGCATTGGCAAGCTGAAAGTTTCCGAGCGCCCTGCTCGCACTGGCCGCAACCCGTCGACTGGCGCCGCGATCGAAATCGCCGCCAAGAAAGTCGTCAAGTTCGTACCAGCCAAAGTGCTGACCGACGCGATCAACAAGTAAGCATTACGCTCGCTTGAAAAAACCGCGCCCCGCATTGCGGCGGCGCGGTTTTTTTGTGCCCGGTGCAAGGCTTCAGGGCCCTTCGCCCGGCACAGCCGGCCTCCCACAAGGTTGTGTAAGTACTTGATTTACGGGGCAACACAGAACCCGTGGGAGGCCGGCTGTGCCGGGCGAAGGGCCCTCAGCTTTAAACGGCCTCAAACCGCCACGCCAAAAACCGGCTGCGCTTCTGCCCCTGGCCCATCTCGCCCACTTCCACCCGGGCCGCGCCCGCGCGCTTGAGGCGGGCCTGCAGCGGCGCCAGGTTGGCGGCCTTCGACACCAGGCTGGTAAACCATTGCACCTGCCCGGCAAAGGCCACGCTTTCGTCGATCAACTGGCTGACGAACGCCACTTCGCCGCCTTGGCACCACAGCTCGTTGTTCTGCCCCCCAAAGTTGAGCACCGGTAGCTTGCGCTTGGGGTCGAGCTTGCCCAGGTTGCGCCATTTGCGTTCGCTGCCGCGGGTGGCCTCGCCGGCAGAGGCGTGGAAGGGCGGGTTGCACAGGGTCAGGGCGAACTGCTCACCTGGCTGGATGACCCCGGCCAAGATCGCCTTGGGCTGGGTTTGCTGGCGCAGCTCAATGACGTTGCCCAGGCCGTTGGCCTGCACCAGGGTGCGGGCGGAGGCGAGGGCGACTGGGTCGATGTCGCTGCCGACGAACTTCCAGCGGTAATCGGCGTGGCCGAGCAGCGGGTAGATCAGGTTGGCCCCGGTGCCCACGTCCAGCACCTTGACCTGGGCGCCGCGGGGGATGGCGCCGGTGCCGGCGAGCAGGTCGGCCAGGCCGTGCAGGTAATCGGCGCGGCCGGGTACCGGTGGGCACAGGTAGCCGGGCGGGATGTCCCACCAGGCGATGCCGTAGAGGGTTTTCAGCAGGGCGCGGTTGAACACCTTCACCGCCGCCGGGTTGGCGAAGTCGATGCTGGGTTTGCCGTAGGGGTTGGTGATCACGAACTCGCCCAGGGCTGGGCACTGGCGGATCAACGCGGGAAAGTCGTAACGGCCCTGGTGGCGGTTACGCGGGTGCAGGCCGGGTTTGTCAGGGGTCATGGCGGGGCCGTAGAGGCAACCCGCCCCTTGCGGGGCGGGAGGGTGGTCAGAGGCTGGCGATGCGCGCGTGTTGCTCGGCGAGCTTGGCCAGGGCCTGTTCGGACTCCGCCAGCTTGGCGCGTTCCTTCTCGATCACCGCCGGTGGCGCCTTGTCGACGAACGCCGCGTTGGCCAGCTTGCCGCCCACGCGCTGTACTTCGCCTTGCAGGCGCTGGATTTCCTTGTCGAGGCGCGCCAACTCGGCACCTTTGTCGATCAGCCCGGCCATCGGCACCAGCACTTCCAACTCGCCCACCAGGGCGGTGGCGGCCAGCGGTGCTTCTTCGCCGGCGGCGAGCACGGTGAACGATTCGATCTTGGCCAGCTTGCGCAGCAGCGGTTCGTTTTCCCGCAGGCGGCGCACGTCGTCGGCGCTGGCGTTGTTCAGGTACAGCGCCAGCGGCTTGCCCGGGCCGATGTTCATTTCGCCGCGGATGTTGCGCACGCCCAGCATCAGGCCCTTGACCCACTCGATGTCGCTTTCGGCGGCGGCGTCGATGCGCGCCTCGTTGGCCACCGGCCACGCCTGCAGCATGATGGTTTTACCGTTGATGCCGGCCAGCGGCGCGATGCGCTGCCAGATTTCTTCGGTGATGAACGGCATGAACGGGTGGGCCAGGCGCAGGGCCACTTCGAGCACGCGCACCAGGGTGCGGCGGGTGCCGCGCTGGCGTTCGACCGGGGCGTTTTCGTCCCACAGCACCGGCTTGGACAGCTCCAGGTACCAGTCGCAGTATTGGTTCCAGATGAACTCGTACAGCGCCTGGGAGGCCAGGTCGAAGCGGAATTGGTCCAACTGGCGGGTGACTTCCGCCTCGGTGCGCTGCAACTGCGAGATGATCCAGCGGTCGGCCAGCGACAGCTCGTAGGCCTCGCCGTTCTGGCCGCAGTCTTCGCCCTTGTCGAGCACGTAGCGCGCGGCGTTCCAGATTTTGTTGCAGAAGTTGCGGTAACCCTCGACACGGCCCATGTCGAACTTGATGTCGCGCCCGGTGGAGGCCAGCGAGCAGAAGGTGAAGCGCAGCGCGTCGGTGCCGTAGCTGGCGATGCCTTCGGGGAACTCGGCCTTGGTTTGCTTGGCGATCTTGTCGGCCAGCTTGGGTTGCATCAGGCCGCTGGTGCGTTTTTCCAGCAGGGCATCGAGGGTGATGCCGTCAACGATGTCGAGCGGGTCAAGCACGTTGCCCTTGGACTTCGACATCTTCTGGCCCTGGCCGTCGCGGACCAGGCCATGCACGTAGACCGTTTTGAAAGGTACCTGGGCGGTGCCGTCGGGGTTCTTCACCAGGTGCATGGTCAGCATGATCATCCGGGCGACCCAGAAGAAGATGATGTCGAAACCGGTGACCAGCACGTCGGTGGAGTGGAAGGTTTTCAGGAAGTCGGTCTGCTCCGGCCAGCCCAGGGTGGAGAAGGTCCACAGCCCGGAGCTGAACCAGGTGTCGAGCACGTCGTTGTCCTGCTCCAGCACCACGTCGGCGCCCAGGTTGTGCTTGGCGCGCACTTCGGCTTCGTTGCGGCCCACGTACACCTTGCCGGCCTGGTCGTACCAGGCCGGGATGCGGTGGCCCCACCACAACTGGCGGCTGATGCACCAGTCCTGGATGTCGCGCATCCAGGAGAAGTACATGTTCTCGTACTGCTTGGGCACGAACTGGATGCGGCCGTCTTCTACCGCCTCGATGGCGGGCTCTGCCAGGGGTTTGGTCGACACGTACCATTGGTCGGTCAGCCACGGCTCGATCACGGTGCCGGAGCGGTCGCCCTTGGGCACCTTCAGCGCGTGGTCGTCGATGCTCACCAGCAGGCCCTGGGCATCGAGCGCGGCAACCACTTGCTTGCGCGCCTCGAAGCGGTCGAGGCCGGCATAGGCGGCCGGCAGGGTGGTCACCAGCGTGGTGTTCAGGCTGCCGTCGAGGTTGAACACCTGCGCGGCGCCGAGCACCTGGGCGTTCTTGTCGAAGATGTTGATCAGCGGCAGGTTGTGGCGCTTGCCCACTTCGTAGTCGTTGAAGTCGTGCGCCGGGGTGATTTTCACGCAGCCGGTGCCGAATTCAGGGTCGCAGTAATCGTCGGCGATGATCGGGATGCGCCGGCCTACCAGCGGCAGCTCGACGAACTGGCCGATCAATGCCTGGTAGCGCGCGTCGTTGGGGTTGACCGCGACCGCGGCGTCACCCAGCAGGGTTTCCGGGCGGGTGGTGGCCACGACCAGGTAGTCGTTGCCCTCGGCGGTTTTCGCGCCGCCCGCGAGTGGGTAGCGCAGGTTCCACAAGAAGCCTTTTTCGTCGTGGCTCTCCACTTCGAGGTCGGAGATCGCCGTGTGCAGCTTGGTGTCCCAGTTGACCAGGCGCTTGCCGCGGTAGATCAGGCCGTCTTCGTGCAGGCGCACGAAGGCTTCCTTGACCGCTTCGGACAAGCCGTCGTCCATGGTGAAGCGCTCGCGCGACCAATCGACCGACGAGCCCAGGCGGCGGATCTGCCGGCTGATGTTGCCGCCCGACTGGCCTTTCCATTCCCAGACCTTTTCGAGGAACTGTTCGCGGCCCAGGTCATGGCGGTTCTGGCCCTTGGCCTCGAGCTGGCGCTCGACCAGCATCTGGGTGGCGATGCCGGCGTGGTCGGTGCCCGGCTGCCACAGGGTGTTGCGCCCCTGCATGCGGCGGAAGCGGATCAGGGCGTCCATGATCGCGTTGTTGAACCCGTGGCCCATGTGCAGGCTGCCGGTCACGTTCGGCGGCGGGATCATGATGGTGTACGACTGCCCAGCACCCTGAGGCGCAAAGTAGTTCTCGGACTCCCAGGTGGTGTACCAGGCAGTTTCGATGGCGTGGGGCTGGTAGGTCTTGTCCATGCGCGGCAGGCCCTGTCTCGGCATTGATTCAGAAAGCCGGACAGTATAACGGGGAACCACCCGGCGGGGTAGGCGGCCATGGCAGGCCACGGGGGGTACGACGCGGAAAAAAGACCTCCGGCCTGAGCGGCCGGGGAGGGCCTGAGAGGAGCGGCGGCCGGAGGTCAAACGATTTCACAGTGGGGTGTGGAAATCGGTGACCAGCCTAACCGTGGCCTGCGCCCGCGGCACTTGGGCGGGGTCTTAAATCAGGGGTTGAGCAGGCGCTCCATGCGCGCCTCGAGGCGCCGGCGGATTTCCGTTTCGATGTGGGGGGCGAAGTCGTCGATCACGTCTTGCATGATCTGCTGCGCGGCGCTGCGCAGGTCGGCATCGAGGTGCAGCAGGGTGTCCTGGCGGTTGCGCTCTGGCGAGGCCGCGGCCGGCGCGGCGGGCGGCGGCGGTGCCGCGGGGGTTGCCGGTTCGGCGGGCTCGAAGGCCAGCCCGCTGGGGCGCGCGGGCGCCGCCGGGGTGACTTCTTCGAACAGCATCGGGATCTGCTCTTCATCGTAGCGGGCCGGCTCTGGCGCGCTGTGCACGGTGTCGGTCAGCAGGGGCGGTTCGAGGGTGTCATCGCCCAGGAGCGCGCGGATCGACTCCAGGTCGTCGAGCAGTTGGTTGGATTCAGGCAAAGGAGGCTTGCTCATCGAAAAAAGGCTCAGAAGCGGGTCAGGCGGTGGTTGTGCAGAGCATAGCCGCGTTCGCGGTAGAAACGAAAACGATCGCGCGCCGCCTGACGAAGCGCGGGGTCGTCCAGCACGATCTCGGCCAGCCGGGCGTAGCCCTCGTAGCCGCTGGGGGTGGCGTCCTTGAGGTTGATCAGCAGGTCGTGCTGGCCGCCGCTGGGCACGCTGAGCGCCAGCGCCACGGGGGCCTGGGCGTCGTCTTCGAGCAGCGAGTGGGCAATAAACGCCTCGGCCTTGAACGCCCAGAGGCGTTCGTCCAGGGCACTGCGCTGGGCGCTGTCGGCGCACAGCACGGCGATCCGATGGCCGAGCCGCCAGGCTTTGTCGACCAGCTTGCAGGCGAAGGTAATCCGCGCCTGCGGGTCACTGCTGGGCAGCACGTAGAAGTCGACCTGCAGGCCGGAGGGCGCCGCCGCGGCCGCGCCCTCCAACGGTTCAGGCGCCTGCACGGTCGAGCAGGTACTGGGTCAGCAGGGGGACTGGGCGGCCGGTGGCGCCTTTGTCCTTGCCGCCGCTGATCCAGGCGGTACCGGCGATGTCGAGGTGCGCCCAGTCGAAGCTTTTGGCAAAGCGCGAGAGGAAGCAGCCAGCGGTGATGGTGCCGGCCTTCGGCCCGCCGATGTTGGCGATGTCGGCGAACGGGCTGTCGAGCTGCTCCTGGTACTCATCGAACAGCGGCAATTGCCAGGCGCGGTCGTCGGCCTGCTTGCCGGCGGCGAGGATCTGCTCCACCAGGGTGTCGCTGTTGCCCATCAGCCCCGACACGTTCGAGCCCAGGGCGACGATGCAGGCGCCGGTCAGGGTGGCGATGTCGATCACCGACTGCGGCTTGAAGCGCTCGGCGTAGGTAAGGGTGTCGCACAGCACCAGGCGGCCTTCGGCGTCGGTGTTGAGGATTTCAACCGTTTGCCCCGACAACGTAGTGACGATGTCGCCCGGGCGCGTGGCCTTGCCGCTGGGCATGTTCTCGGCGCAGGCCATCAGGCACACCAGGTTGATCGGCAGTTGCAGCTCGAGCACCGCGCGCAGGGTACCGAACACGCTGGCCGCGCCACACATGTCGAATTTCATTTCATCCATGCCGGCGGCCGGCTTGATGCTGATGCCGCCGGTGTCGAAGGTGATGCCCTTGCCCACCAGCGCGTAGGGCTTCTCGCCCTTCTTGCCGCCGTTGTACTGGGCGACGATCAGCCGTGGCGGGTTGTCGCTGCCCTGGCCCACGGCCAGGAACGAGCCCATGCCCAGTTGGGCGAGTTTTTTCTCGTCGAGCACTTCGACCTTCAGGCCCTTGTGCTCTTTGCCCAGCTTGGTCGCCAGCTCGCCGAGGAACACCGGGGTGCAGACGTTCGGCGGCAGGTTGCCGAGGTCCCGCGCGAGGGTGGTGCCCATGCTGATCGCGGTGGCGTGGGCCACGGCGCGCTCGGTGGCGGCGGCGTTGGCCTTGGCGGCGACCAGGGTGATTTTCTTCAGCGCGCGCGGCTCGGCCTTCTTGCTTTTATAGCGGTCGAACACGTAGCCGTTTTCGAGCAGGGTTTCGGCGGCCAGGCGGGCCTTGCCGTAGGCGTCGCGGCCCTTGACCTCGACTTCGTCGAGCGCCACCACCGCGTCGCTGCCGCCGAGGCCCTTGAGGGTGCCGATGATCGCGCCCAGCGCCTTGCGCCATGGGCGGTCGCCGAGAGGCTCGGCGCCCACGCCCACCAGCAGCACGCGCTCGGCCTTGAGGTTGGGGATGTTGTGCAGCAGCAGGCTTTGCCCGGCTTTGCCGGTGAGGTCACCACGCTTGAGTACCGCGCTGAGGGCACCGCCACTGAGTTCGTCGAGCTTGCCGGCCACCTTGCCCAGCGTGCGGTTCTCGAAAACCGCCACGACCAGGGTGGCGGTTTTCAGGGTTTCCGGGTTAACGCTTTTTACGACCAGTTCCATGTGGGGTCCCTATCTGTTCGGCCTGAGGTTTGCTCTGGCAATGCCGTGGCAGTGTAGTGCCAAAGCACGCAGTTTGATCCCGACAAGCGGAGCCTGACAACCCCGGGTGTGCGCTGTTAATCGACAGCGAAGGGCAATCACAGGATAATGCGCGCAAATTTTGCCCCGCCGTTGTCCATAGCGGTCGGGCTGCCATAGGCTTAGCCCTTTTGCCGTCATCCCGGGAGTGTCTGGTTTGATCGTTTTCCGTTACCTGTCCCGTGAGGTGCTGCTGACCCTCAGCGCCGTGAGCGCGGTGCTGCTGGTCATCATCATGAGTGGGCGCTTCATCAAATACCTGGCCCAGGCGGCCAGCGGCATGCTTGACCCAGGCGTGCTGTTCCAGATCATGGGCTTCCGCCTGCCGGGGTTCCTGCAGCTGATTCTCCCGCTGGGGCTGTTCCTCGGCATCCTGCTGGCGTACGGCCGGCTGTACCTCGAAAGCGAGATGACCGTGCTGTCGGCCACGGGCATGAGCCCACGCCGCTTGCTGCTGATGACCCTGGCGCCGGCGGCGCTGGTGGCCTTGCTGGTGGCCTGGCTGAGCCTGAGCCTGGCGCCGGCGGGGGTAACCCGGGTGCAGCAGATCCTCAACCAGCAAGACGCCCTCACCGAATTCGACACCCTCGAGCCTGGCCGCTTCCAGAGCCTGCGCGACGGCACCCGGGTGACCTACACCGAGCAGCTCTCCGAAGACCGGGTCAGGCTGGGTGGGGTGTTCATCTCCGAACGCAAGGACCCGACCCAGGCCAAGCAGGAGCCGCAAATCTCCCTGCTGGTGGCCGAAAAGGGCCGCCAGGAAATGCGCCCGGACGGCAGCCGCTATCTGATCCTCGACAACGGCTACCGTTACGACGGCTTGCCCGGCCAGGCCAACTACCGCGCGATCAAATACGACACCTACGGGGTGATGCTGCCCAAGCCGGACGTCAGCGAAGACATCACCGCCCGTGAGGCCACCCCGACCGCCGCGCTGTGGCGCTCGAACGACAAGGCCGACCGCGCCGAGCTGCAATGGCGCCTGTCGCTGCCGCTGCTGGTGTTCGTGGTCACCCTGCTGGCGGTGCCGCTGGCCAAGGTCAACCCACGCCAGGGGCGCTTCCTCAAGCTGCTGCCGGCGATCCTGCTGTACATGGCCTACCTCACCCTGCTGATCGCCGTGCGCGGCGCCCTGGAAAAAGGCCGCATGCATGTGGGCCTGTGGTGGGTGCACGGGTTGTTCCTGGCCATCGGCCTGGCGATTTTCTACTGGGAGCCGCTCAAGCACCTGCGCGCCAAACGCCGTAACCGCCTGGAGGCCGCCCAATGAAAATGCTCGACGGTTACATCGGTCGCAGCGTGCTGATCGCCATTCTCGCGGTGCTGGGGATCATCCTCGGCCTGGCGTCGCTGTTCGCCTTCATCGACGAAATGAGCGACGTGAGCCCCACCTACTCGGTGCTCGACGCCGCCCATTACGTGCTGCTCACCGCGCCACGGCGGCTGTACGACATGCTGCCGATGGCGGCGTTGATTGGCTGCCTGATCGGCCTCGGCAGCCTGGCCAGCAGCAGCGAGCTGACCATCATGCGCGCCGCCGGGGTGTCGATCGGGCGCATTGTCTGGGCGGTGATGCGGCCGATGCTGGTGATCATGGTCGCTGGCCTGTTGATCGGCGAATACGTGGCGCCCCCGGCGGAGAACATGGCCCAGGCGGCACGCTCGCTGGCCCAGGGCGGCGGCGATGCGCAAAGCGGCCGGCACGGCCTGTGGCACCGCCAGGGTGACGAGTTCATCCACATCAACACCGTGCAGCCCAATGGCCTGCTGTACGGCGTGACCCGCTACCGCTTCGACCACGAGCGCCACCTGCAAAGCGCCAGCTTCGCCAAGCGCGCGCAGTACGACCAGGACCACTGGCAGCTCAGCGACGTCACCACCACCCAGTTCCTGCAAGGCCGTACCCAGGTGGTCAAGGATGCCGAGCAGCGCTGGGACGTGGCACTCACCCCGCAACTGCTCAGCACCGTGGTGCTGGCGCCAGAATCGCTGTCGATCAGCGGGCTGTGGGGCTACATCCATTACCTCTCGGCCCAGGGCCTGGCCAACGCCAAGTACTGGCTGGCGTTCTGGACCAAAGTGTTGCAGCCGTTGGTGACCGCGGCGTTGGTGCTGATGGCGGTGTCGTTCATCTTCGGCCCGCTGCGTTCGGTGACCCTTGGCCAGCGGGTATTCACCGGGGTGCTGGTGGGCTTCGTGTTCCGCATCGCCCAAGACCTGCTCGGCCCGTCGAGCCAGGTGTTTGGCTTCCCGCCGCTGTTGGCGGTGGTGTTGCCGGCGAGTGTGTGCGCATTGGCGGGCTGGTGGATGTTGCGGCGGGCAGGGTAGGCCGTATCCATGCGGCTGGCCCTTCGCCCGGCGGTGCCGGAAGAAGGGCCAGCCCAGCCCCCGCCAAACAGAGCCCAATAAAAAACCCCCGGGGCGATGCCACCGGGGGTTTTTTACAAGGGTGAAGCCCAGGTTAGCCCTGAACTTGTACCTTGTCTGCCTGCATGCCTTTCTGGCCTTGCACGGCTTCGAAAGTGACCTTCTGGCCTTCCTTCAGGCTCTTGAAGCCATTGCCTTCGATGGCGCGGAAGTGCACGAACAGATCCGGGCCGCTCTCTGGAGTGATAAAACCAAAACCCTTTTCGTCGTTAAACCACTTGACGGTACCGGACTGACGCTCTGCCATTGTCTTATTTCCTTGAAGCTTCAATTGAATTCAGCTTCTTTCCAATTTTAAGAAAGATCACTGTTGCTGGGTTGCAGGAAAGTAACAGACGTCGAACGGGATGTAGCAATACTTGGAGCTACCGCCCAGGCCACGAACCATAGCGACCCATGCGAACACAGTGGGATGACTCTACGCCAACTCCAGTTACAAAAACAAGCCCTGCCGACGGCCGTTTTAGCACCTTTGTAGCTACCATTCGCGACATTTCAATGCCTTTACGCTACGGTGCGCTGCTTTTTGATCCTGCCACCGGCAGATGACGGCGGCATGACGTTCGCGGCGCTTCAGCCGCGGTAATAGCGTGGGGCGACGAAGGGCATTTTCGCCACCCGCAGCGGCACTGCTTTACCCCGGACCGTGGCGAACAGCTCGGTGCCTTCGGCAGCCAGGCTGGCATCTACATAGCCCATCGCCAACGGCGCGCCAAGGGTGGGGCCGAAGCCGCCGCTGCACACCCGGCCCACCACCTGGCCGGCGCCGTTGGTGATCTCCGCGCCTTCACGCACCGGGGTGCGCTCCTGGGGCAGCAGGCCTACCCGTTTGACCAGCGCGCCGCTGGCCTGTTGGGCGAGGATCGCCTGCGCCCCGGGGAAGCCGCCCTCGCGCGCGCCGCCGCTGCGGCGGGCCTTGGAAATCGCCCAGCCGAGGCTGGCCTCCAGCGGCGTGGTGGTGGCGCTCATGTCGTGGCCGTACAGGCACAGGCCGGCTTCCAGGCGCAGCGAGTCGCGCGCGCCGAGGCCAATCATCTCCACCTCTGGCTCGGCCAGCAGGCGCCGCGCCAGGGCCTCGGCGGCCTCGGCCGGTACAGAAATCTCATAGCCGTCTTCGCCGGTGTAGCCCGAGCGGCTCACGTAGCAGGGCTGGCCGAGCAACTCGACCGCGGCAAACTGCATGAAGGTCATGCTCGCCACCTGCGGTGCCAGCCGCGCCAGCACGGTGACCGCCGCCGGGCCTTGCAGGGCGAGCAGGGCGCGGGCTTCGAACAGCGGTTCGAGGCTGCACTGCGCGCCCAGGTGCGCTTGCAGGTGGGCGAGGTCGGCGTCTTTGCAGGCGGCGTTGACCACCAGCAGCAGTTCGTCGGCGCCCAGCCGGGCGACCATCAGGTCATCGAGGATGCCGCCCTGTTCGTCGGTGAACAGCGCATAGCGCTGCAGGCCCGTGGGCAGGTCGAGGATGTCGACCGGCACCAGGGCCTCCAGCGCGGCACTGGCGCCGGCGCCGCTCAGGCGAATCTGGCCCATGTGCGACACGTCGAACAGCCCGGCCTGGGCGCGGGTGTGCTGGTGTTCCTTCATCACCCCGAGGGGGTATTGCACCGGCATGCTGTAGCCGGCAAAGGGCACCATGCGCGCGCCTAGCTCCAGGTGCAGGGCGTGCAAAGGGGTGTGTTTGAGTGCTTCGTCGGCCATCGTCAGCTCCTAAAATCAGTCGGGTGCGCCGTCAGCATTCGATGATGTTGACGGCCAGACCGCCACGGGCAGTCTCTTTGTATTTGCTTTTCATGTCGGCGCCGGTCTGGCGCATGGTGCGGATCACCTTGTCGAGCGACACATGGTGGGTGCCGTCGCCGCGCAGGGCCATGCGCACGGCGTTGATCGCCTTGACCGAGCCCATCGCGTTGCGCTCGATGCACGGCACCTGCACCAGCCCGCCAATCGGGTCGCAGGTCAGCCCGAGGTTGTGTTCCATGCCGATCTCGGCGGCGTTTTCCACCTGCGCCGGGCTGCCGCCGAGGGCTTCGCAAAGGCCGCCGGCGGCCATCGAACAGGCCACGCCGACTTCGCCCTGGCAGCCCACTTCGGCGCCGGATATCGACGCGTTCTCCTTGTACAAAATGCCGATCGCGGCGGCGGTGAGCATAAAGCGCACCACGCCGTCTTCGGTGGCCCCGGGGCAGAACCGCCAGTAATAGTGCAGCACCGCCGGCACGATGCCGGCCGCGCCGTTGGTGGGCGCGGTGACCACCCGGCCGCCGGCGGCGTTTTCTTCGTTCACCGCCAGGGCGTAGAGGTTCACCCAGTCGAGCACTGACAGGCTGTCGCGCAGGGCGGCTTCTGGCTGGCTGCACAGTTGCCGGTGCAGCGCGGCCGCGCGGCGGCGCACCTTCAGCCCGCCGGGGAGGATGCCCTCATGGCGGCAGCCGGCACTCACGCAGTCCTGCATCACCTGCCAGATGTGCAGCAGGCCCTGGCGGGTTTCGGCCTCGGGGCGCCAGGCCGCCTCGTTGGCGAGCATCACCCCGGCCATCGACAAGCCCTGCTCGGCGCAGTGCGCCAGCAGTTGCTTGGCCGTGGTGAACGGCAGCGCCAAGGGCGTGCGGTCGGCGACGATGCGGTCGGCGCCGGCGGCTTCTTCGTCGACCACAAAACCGCCACCCACCGAGTAATACTCGCGGCTGCGCACCTGCACCCCGGCGCCGTCGAAGGCGCGGAAAATCATGCCGTTGGGGTGGTAGGGCAGCGGCTTGCGGATCATCGCCAGGTGCTGTTTTTCAACGAAGGCGATCGGCTGCTCACCCAGCAGGTTGAGCTGGCCGGCGGCGCGAATGGCCTGCAGGCGCGGCTCGACGGTGGTGGTGTCGACGGTGTCGGGCTGTTCGCCCTCCAGGCCGATCAGCACCGCTTTATCGCTGCCATGGCCCTTGCCGGTGGCGCCGAGCGAGCCGTACAGCTCGACCCGCACCTGCGCCACCGAGGCCAGCAGGCCGTCACGCTTGAGGCCCTCGGCAAAGCGCGCCGCGGCGCGCATCGGCCCCACCGTATGGGAACTGGACGGGCCTATGCCGATCTTGAACAGGTCGAACACCGACAGTGACATGTGCGCCTCGCAGGAATCAAACCAGCCCCCGGAAGCTGGCCAGAGGTGGCCAGCTTTTGTGGGGTGTTGCGCTTACTGATAAGCCTCGATCGACGGGCAGGCGCAGACCAGGTTGCGGTCGCCGTACACGTTGTCGACCCGGCCCACCGGCGGCCAGTACTTGGCCTCGACCAGCGACGGCAGCGGGTAGGCGGCCTGCTCGCGGCTGTAGCTGTGCTCCCAGTGCCGCACCAGTTCGGCGGCGGTGTGGGGGGCGTTTTTCAGCGGGTTGTCGTCTTTGTCCAGGGTACCGGCCTCGACCGCGCGGATTTCCTCGCGGATGCGGATCATCGCCTCGCAGAAGCGGTCGAGCTCCTCGCGCGATTCGCTCTCGGTCGGTTCGATCATCAGCGTGCCGGCCACCGGGAACGACATGGTCGGGGCATGGAAGCCGAAGTCGATCAGGCGCTTGGCCACGTCGTCGACGCTGATGCCGCTGCTGTCCTTGATCGGCCGCAGGTCGAGGATGCACTCGTGGGCCACCAGGCCGTTGCTGCCGCTGTACAGCACCGGGTAGTGCTCTTCGAGGCGGCGGGCGATGTAGTTGGCGTTGAGGATGGCCATCTGCGAGGCGCGCTTGAGCCCTTCGCCGCCCATCATGCGGATGTACATCCAGGTGATCGGCAGGATGCTCGCGCTGCCGAACGGCGCGGCGGAGACCGCCCCGGCCTGCTGGGCGAGGTGGCCGTGGCCAGGCAGGAACGGCGCCAGGTGCGCCTTCACGCCGATCGGGCCGACGCCCGGGCCGCCACCGCCGTGGGGGATGCAAAAGGTTTTGTGCAGGTTCAGGTGCGACACGTCGCCGCCGAACTTGCCCGGGGCGCACAGGCCGACCATGGCGTTCATGTTGGCGCCGTCGATGTACACCTGGCCGCCGTGCTCATGCACGATGGCGCAGATTTCGCCGATGCCTTCTTCGAATACGCCGTGGGTCGACGGGTAGGTGATCATCAGCGCGGCCAGTTGCGCGCTGTGCTGCTCGGCCTTGGCGCGCAGGTCGGCGATGTCGACGTTGCCGTTGGCATCGCAGGCGGTGACCACCACGCGCATGCCGGCCATGTGGGCGGTGGCCGGGTTGGTGCCGTGGGCCGAGGAGGGGATCAGGCACACATCGCGCTGGCTGTCGCCACGGCTCTGGTGGTAGGCGCGGATCGCCAGCAGGCCGGCGTATTCACCTTGCGAACCGGCGTTGGGCTGCAACGACACGGCGTCGTAGCCGGTGGCCTGGCAGAGCATGTCTTGCAGCTCGTCGATCATCTGCGCGTACCCCTGGGCCTGGTCGGCCGGCACGAAGGGGTGCAGGTTGCCGAATTCGGCCCAGGTGATCGGCAGCATTTCACTGGCGGCGTTGAGCTTCATGGTGCACGAGCCCAGCGGGATCATGGTGCGGTCCAGGGCCAGGTCTTTGTCGGCCAGCTTGCGCAGGTAGCGCATCAGCTCGGTTTCGCTGTGGTAGCGGTTGAACACCGGGTGGCTGAGGAACGCCGACTGCCGGCGCAGGGCCTCGGGCAGGCGCGCTTCGCATTGCTCGAGCAGCGCCTCGAAGCTGGGCGCCGGGCCGTCGAACAGCGCCCACAGGGCTTCGACATCCGCCTGGCGGGTGGTTTCGTCGAGCGCCACGCCAAGGCGCTCGCCGTCGACTTCGCGCAGGTTGATCCCGGCGGCGCGGGCCTTGGCCAGCACGGCGGAGGTGGCGCTACCGGTGCGCAGGCTCAGGCTGTCGAAGAAGTGCGCCTGTTCAACCTGCACGCCCAGTTCGCCAAGGCCGGCGGCCAGCAGCACGGTGAGGGCGTGGGTGCGCTCGGCGATCTGCTTGAGCCCGGCCGGGCCGTGGTACACGGCGAACATGCTGGCGATGTTGGCCAGCAGCACCTGCGCGGTGCAGATGTTGCTGGTGGCCTTCTCGCGGCGGATGTGTTGCTCGCGGGTTTGCATGGCCAGGCGGTAGGCCGGCTGGCCGTGGCGGTCGATCGACACCCCGACCAGGCGGCCGGGCATATCTCGCTTGAAGGCGTCGCGGGTGGCGAAGTAGGCCGCGTGCGGGCCGCCGTAGCCCAGTGGCACGCCGAAGCGCTGGGCGCTGCCGATGGCCACGTCGGCGCCGAATTCGCCCGGCGGGGTGATCAGGGTCAGCGCCAGCAGGTCGGCGGCCACTGCCACCAGGGCCTGGCCGGCATGGAAGCGCTCGACCACCGCCTGGTAGTCGAACACATCACCGTGGCTGGCCGGGTATTGCAGCAGGGCGCCGAAGAACGACGCGGTGTCGCCCAACTCGCGCTCATCGCCCACCACCACCTCGATGCCCAGCGGCTCGGCGCGGGTGCGCAGCACGGCGAGGGTTTGCGGGTGGCAATGCACCGAGGCGAAGAAGGCGTTGGCCGCCTTGTTCTTCGACAGGCGCTTGCAGAAGGTCATGGCTTCGGCCGCGGCGGTGGCTTCGTCGAGCAGCGAGGCGTTGGCGATCGGCAGGCCGGTGAGGTCGCTGACCAGTGTTTGGAAGTTCAGCAGCGCCTCCAGCCGGCCTTGGGAGATTTCTGGCTGGTAAGGGGTGTAAGCGGTGTACCAAGCCGGGTTTTCCAGCAGGTTGCGCAGGATCGGCGCCGGCGTGTGGGTGTTGTAGTAACCCTGGCCGATCCAGCTTTTCAGCACTTGGTTGCGCCCGGCGATGGCCTTCAGCGCGGCCAGGGCGTCGGCTTCGCTTTGCCCGGCCGGCAGGGCCAGCACGCTGGTGCCCTGGATGCTCGCCGGGATCACCGCGGCGGTCAGCGCATCGAGGCTTTCGAAGCCGAGGGTTTCCAGCAGCGCCTGGGTGTCGCTGGCGCGCGGGCCGATGTGGCGGGCGATGAATTCGTTATCGGTGGTCAGGGCGGTACGAATGGGCATGGTGGTCTCCTCAACCCTGGTTGGCGATCAGTTGATCATAGGCGGCCTGATCAAGCAGGCTGGCCAATGCGTCGCTATCGGCGGGTTGAAAGCGGAAAAACCAGCCCTCGGCCAGGGGCGCTTCGTTGACCAGCTCCGGGGTGTCGGCCAGTGCCGCGTTGGCCTCCACAATGGTGCCGGGCAGCGGCATGTTGATGCTGCTGGCGGCCTTGACCGACTCGACCACCGCCACTTCGGCGCCTTCAGGGTAGGCCTGCAGCTCGGGCAGTTGCACGTACACTACATCCCCCAGGGCTTCTTGCGCGAACGCGGTAATCCCCACCGTCACGCTGCCGTCGGCTTCAGTACGCAGCCATTCGTGTTCAACGGTAAAACGCAATTCGCTCATGCCAACTCCTAAAACGCACACGTGCCCGCAGGCTTCATGGCGTTTGCATTGCAAGTAGGCTGCCAACTGCGCAACGGCGCGGGTTACGGGGCTTTGCGCGGTATTTGCGGCATGCAGGCTGTAACGATTTCTTTACGCGGCGAGCGCATAAAGCGGCTCGCCAGCGACGAAGCCTTGGCCAGCAGCGACATTTCCCTGCTTGTAACGAATTCTTTACGGTGTTTCGATTTCGTTACGGATGCTGAGTGATGCCATATTTGCGCAGGCGGTTGGCGATCGCCGTGTGCGAGGTGCTCAGGCGCTGGGCCAATTGCCGGCTCGACGGGTGGTGCTCGTACAGCCGTTCGAGCAGGGCTTTTTCGAAATCGGCCACGGCCTGCTCCAGGCTGGTCACGTCCTGCCCGGCCTGCGGGGCGATGGCGGTGCCGGCGATGTCGAGGTCATCGATGCCGACCACATTGCCGTCGCAAATCGCTGCGGCGCGGAAGATCACGTTTTGCAGCTGGCGCACATTGCCCGGCCAGCGGTTCTCCAGCAGCGCCGGGTAGGTGGCCGGGGCCAGCCGGCAGATCGGCCGGCCGATCTGCGCGCAGGCCTGGCGCATGAACCAGCGCGCCAGCAGCAGGATGTCTTGCCCGCGGGCGCGCAGCGGTGGCACCTCGAGGTTGAGCACGTTGAGGCGGTAGTAGAGGTCTTCACGGAAGCTGCCCTCGGCCACCCGCCGCGCCAGGTCGCGGTGGGTGGCGCTGAGGATGCGCACATCCACGCGGATCTCGCGCTCGCCACCCACCCGGCGGAAGCTGCCATCGCTGAGAAAACGCAGCAGCTTGGCCTGCAGGTAGGGCGACATTTCGCCGATTTCGTCGAGAAACACCGTGCCTTGGTGGGCCATTTCCACCAGCCCGGGCTTGCCACCGCGCTGGGCCCCGGTAAAGGCCCCGGGCGCATAGCCAAACAGCTCGCTTTCGGCGAGGTTCTCTGGCAGCGCCGCGCAGTTCAGCGCCAAAAAAGGTGCGTTATGGCGCGGGCTGGCGGCGTGGCAGGCGCGCGCCACCAGCTCCTTGCCGGTGCCGGTTTCGCCGTGGATCAGCAACGGTGCGTCGAGCACCGCCACCCGCTGCGCCCGGGCCTTGAGCTGGGCGATGGCGGTGGACTCGCCCAGCAGCGCGTCGAAGCCTTCGGCGTGGTCATGGTGCAGCGCGGCCAGGCGCTCGCCCATGCGGTTGGGCGGGTAGAGGGTCACCAAGGCGCCAGCCTGGGCAATCGGTGTGGCGTCGAGCAACAGGGTTTCGCCCTTCACCGTGACTTCGCGCAGCGGCAGGCGAAAGCCATGCTCATGCAGCGCCGCGAGCAGGGCCGGGTCGGCGCACACCTGCGCGATCGACAGCCCGGCCAGCTCCTCGCCGTACAACGAGGCCATCGCCGGGTTGGCTAGCAACACCTTGCCGCTGCCGTCCAGGGCCAACACCGGGTCGGCCATGGCCGCCAGCAGGGCATCGAGCTGCAGGTGCCGGCGCTGCCCGGGGAGGATGTCGACCACGGTGACCGCCTGCACGCCGCGGATCGCCAGCAACGCCCCGCGCAGTTCTTCGAGCACCCCGGGGCTCAGGGTCGGGGCATCGATGTAGACGTTCGGCGGGACCATCTCCACAGCGTCGAGGTTGAGGTTGCGCGCGCCGAGCAGGGCGAGCACTTCCTGGGTGATGCCAACGCGGTCGTGGAAACTGACGTGGATACGCATGGGAGGGCAGCAGGCGAGGAATGAGGCTGCATTATGAAGGGGGGGCGGGGGTTTGTAACGGGGCTTGGGGGCCCTTCGCTTGGCTGTGCCTTAATGCTGTTCACTTAAGTCATCAAAGCGCCAAATTAAGGGTGAAAAGCCCCGGTTTCTCCCGATGGTTTTACCGAGCGCATGACCTGACTGGCCCATCGCCCGGCACAGCCGGAGTGCCGGACCACGGCCTCCCACAATTTTGTGTAAGTATTTGATTTACGAGGAAATACAAAACCCGTGGGAGGCCGGCTGTGCCGGGCGATAGGCCCTTAAGCTCATGCACAAAACCAGCAGAGCTCACAGATTGATCCCCTCCATGAAGCCGTGAGATGGCTTAAGTGAACCGCATCACCGCTGTGCCGGGCGATGGGCCGTGAATCACATCCGGTCCAGCCGCTCCGGGCTCAGGCACTCGCCCGGTTGCATGTTCAGCTTGTGGCGGATGTCTTCGAACATCTCGTCGTACTGTTTATGCAGGCTCACCGGCACCACCTGGGTTTTCGGCAGGCCGTGCTTGCGCGCCACTTTGTCGATTTCACTGGCGAAGTTATAGGCCAGGTCCCGCGGCAGGTCGAAGGCGGCGTCGAGCGGTTTGCCGGCAATGCTGCCCTGCACCGTAAAGTGCACCCCGCTGCCCTGCTGGACGTCGTAGCGGATGTCCAGGTGGTAGGCCACGTCATGGGGCTGGGACGCAATGTGCTCGAGGTGCAGATGGCCGGGTTGGTACATGGGCCGGGCTCCGTGTGGGCGGGAGTGGGGTAGACCCCTCTACCTTAGCCCAGTTCAGTGGCCCAGGTTGCTGTAGATCACCGTGTCGATCAGCTCGCCGCCGTTCAGGTCGACGTAGTCGGCCACGATCACCCCCATTCGTGTGGCCTGGGTGCCTTTGTACTGGCGGTTGAACCAGAGCGTCATGCCGTCGGTGAAGGCATCGCCATAGGCGCCGTTGTAGGGTGTCAGCGCGCCCGACACGCTGAGGTAATTGATGTACAGCTCGTGCGGCGCGCCGTCGCGGGCGGCGCTCAGGTGCTGCTCGACCTCGCCGCGCTTGCTGGTGAAATCGAATGGGGTGTAGGTGCCGTATACATCCTGCACGTGCACCTGGTCGCCGTTGTGGGAAAAACTGAAATGGGCTTTGTCTTGCCAGCGGGCGGGGAACCCATGGGGGTACTGGCCGAAGCGGCGGATCAAGAAGATCTTCCCGCGCAGCTCGCCCAGGGTGGGCAGCCGCGGCTCCAGAAAGTAATACTGCTCACGCCCCGGCATGATCTTCTCGGCGAAGATCTGATGAAACTCCATCTCGGAGTTTTCCCGGTCATGTTCCTCCTTGAGCAGCACGATCAAGGCCTCGCCGGGGTGGGCAATGACGAACCGCTCGAGGTCGATCAGCACGTCGTTCAGGCTCATCTTCAAGTACACCGCGCCATGGTGCATCACCAGGTTATCGTCGATCACCCGCGCCCGCAGGTCGAAAAAACGCACGCCGTTATCCAGTTGCTGGGTGATGGTCCATTGCTGGGTTTGGGCGAAACCCAGGCCGGGCAAGTCATTGCGGTAGGCGGCGGAGTCGTGGGTGCCGGGTATCGACAGCTCGGCCAGGTGTTTTGAATCGGGAAGTGCGGTCATCCATAGTTGGCGTTCCATGCCAGTGCTCCAATGGGGTAGGGAGCGTCGATTCTGCGATCACAGGCCGGTGGCCGGCGCCCTCCGGGCTGTAGGAAAACACGCTCAAACTTCGGGTTCGGGGCGTGACCAGATCCACAGGTTGACCAGCACCATGCCGCCGATGGCGGCGTAGATCGCCCAGTAATGGCGCAGCGTGAGCCACATCACCACGGCGCACACCAGCATGCTCACGGTGGCGGCGATCTTCGCCTTGCGAGCAATCCGCTTGCCGTTGTGCCAGTTCTCGATCATCGGCCCGAACAGCTTGTGCGTGGCCAGCCAGTTGGCCAGGCGCGGGGAGCTGCGGCTGGCGGCCCAGAACGACAGCAGCACGAACTCGGTGGTCGGCAAGCCGGGGATGAAGATCGCGACGATGCCGATGCCCAGGCTGACGTAGGCCAGGATGGCGTACAGGGCCCGGGCAAGGCGGGAGCGGACGGGTGGAACATAGGGCATGGGGCAGGCCTGCGCGACAAAGCGGAACGCGGCGCCGAGTTTCAGCCCTTCGCGGGCAAAAATCCAGCGCCGCGGGCCTGGCCGGTCAGATGTCCCAGACCAGGTTGACGGCAAAGTTGCGCCCTGGCTCGGTCAGCCGATCTAGGTTGGCCGGGGCGGTAACGGAGGCTTCGCCAACGCCGTCGTAGCCGCGCACGCTGTCCCACTGCCAGTATTTTTTATCGGTGAGGTTGTACAGCCCGGCGTTGAGCGTGAGGTCGGGGGTGATCTTGTAGAAGCCGGCCAGGTCGAGCACGCCGTAGCCTGGGGTGGCGAACACGCTGCCGCCGTCCGGGGCGTGGTAGGTGCTGCTGTCGATGCGGTCCTTGCGGCGCACCACCGTCCAGTTCAGCAGCCCGCCGAAGCTGGCTTGCTCATAGCCCAGGCCGAACACGGCGGTCAGCGGGTTAACGCTGTTGAGCGGCGCGCCGCTGTCATCGTTGCGCCCGCGGGCATAGGCCAGCGAAGCCTGGCTGTACCAGCCGTGCGGCGCGCCAAGCTGGTCGAGGTTGAGCCGGCCGCTGAGCTCCGCGCCCTGAATGGTCGCGTGCTTGATGTTCACGCTCTGGAAGGTGGTTTCGCTGTAGCCCGGGGTGACCGAGTTCTCGTCGATGAAGTCGCGGTACTTGTTGTAGAACACCGCCAGCGCGAAGGTACCCGCGTCGAACTTGCCGCGCAGGCCCGTCTCGTAGCTGCGGCTGCGCTCAGGCTTGAGGCCGGGGTTGGGTTCGACCCGGTAGCCCACGCTGGTGTTCTCGAAGCGGCCGTACAGCGCCTTGGCCGTCGGTGTGCGGAAGCCCTCGGCGTACTGGCCGTACCAGGTGTAGTGGTCGTCGAAGGCATAGGTCACGCCGAGCTTGGGCGTGAGGCGGTGCCAGGTTTTGGTCTCGTCGCTGTACTCGGTGTTGTCGGAGCTGCTGATCGAGGCCAGGAAGGCGTCGGTCAGGTGTGGCGCCATGCGCGTGTAGTCGTAGCGAAGGCTCGGCAGGAAGCTCCAGGCGTGCCACTGGATCTGGTCCTGGGCGAACAGGCTGTAGGTGCTGACGGTCGGGTCTGGGAAGTCACTGGTGGGCGTCACGGTGTCGCTGGCCACCGGGCTTGCCGCCCCCACCACGGTGCAGCCACCGCCCACGGCCGCGCAGGTCGCGCCACCGGTGCGAAGGCCGGTGACCTTCTGCTGCTTGAGGGTGGTGCCGTAGGTCAGCAGGTGGTCGGTTTCACCCAGGCTGAAGGCCTTCTCCAACTGGCCATCGAACACCCAGCTGCGGTCTTTATAGGTGGTTTCGCGGTTGCGCAACACTTGCCGCGACGGCGCGTAGAGCTCTTCGGTGGTCTGGTCGGTCTTGGCGATCTGGTAGTTCAGGCTCCACTTGGCGTGGTCGGCCAGTGCCGAGTCCAGGCCGAAGTCCTGGGCGATACCGAAGCGTTCGCGGGTGATGGTGTCGTTGCCGGTGCGCCATTTGTAGAAGCCCATGCCACCGAAACCGGGGATGAACGGGCCACCGGCGGCACTCTTCTGGTCGGTGTCGATGTCGCTTTTGTATTTTTCGTAGGTCAGGGCCAGGCGGCCGTCGTCGCTGTAGTTCCAACCCGCCTTGGCCAGCAGGCTGGTGACGTCTACATCCTCGGGGTTGGCTGCGGTGCGGGCCAGGCCGGTGCCGTTGTTTTCGCCGTAGGATTCGGTTTCATGGCCGCTGCGTTGAGACAGGTGCAGCAAGCCATCGAAGGCGCCGGCCCGCCCGGCGACGGTGCCGGACTTCAACCAGCTGTCATCGGCAGAGCTATAGCCGGCCTTGAGCCGCGCACCCACATCCTTGCCGGGCTTGATGATGTCGTCGGCATCGAGGGTGTAGTAGCTGACCGCGCCGCCGATGGCGTCGCTGCCATACAGCGCCGAGGCCGGGCCGCGGAGGATTTCCACGCGTTTGACGATTTCCGGGTCGACGTAATTGCGGTTGGTCTGCGCGTAGGGCCCGTTGAAGTAACTGGCCGGTATGCTCACACCGTCGACCTGGGTGAGCACCCGGTCACCGTCGATGCCGCGGATGTTGTAGCCGCTCAAGCCGGCGCGGGTGCCGGTGCCGCCCACGCTTACGCCGGGCTCGTAGCGCACCAGCTCCTTGATCGTGCTGCTGTTGCCGCGGTCCAGTGCCTGGCGGCCGAGCACGCTGACCGTGCTCGGTACCGCGTCTACCGCCTGGGCGGTGCGGGTGGCGCTGATGGTGGTTTGGGGTAGCTCCAGCGCGGCGCTGGCGCGGCTGAGGGTGACCGAGGTGTCAGTCATTTTCTGGTAGCTCAGGCCGGTGCCGGCGAGCAGTTGGGCCAGTGCCTGGTCCGCCGGCAAGTTGCCACGCACGCCAGGGGAGGTGACACCCTCGGCCAGTTGCGCGGGCAGGCCGACTTGCCAGCCGGTGGTGTGGCTGAACGCATTGAGCGCGCCCACCAACGGCTGGCGGGCGATGTCGAACGGGTAGCTGGCGGCCTGGGCCACGGCTGGCAGCGCGCAAACGATGGCGGCGGCCAGCAGGCTACCGTTGAACGGTGTACGGAACATCGCAATACTCCCCAGTGATGCGAATGATTTGCATTAGGTTGAGGAGATAGACGTGCGGCGTTCAGCGCCCGCGTAAAAATAACCGCCGGGCGCGGCGCGACAGGGGGTGTTATGAACGTTTTGCAGGGGGTACTGGGTGTGGCCGCGGCCTCTGCCCTAGGGGCGCTGGCCGGCAGCGCCTGGGCCCAAGGCGCGGCCGACAGCCGCGACCAGGCGCAATTCGAGCAGTGGCAGCGCGGCCACGCCACCGCGCCGTTCGAGCGTTACCTGCGCCAGCAAGGCCTGGCCGGCGTGGCGCCGCTCTACCAATTGCTGCGCAGCGCCAGCGACTGGCAGCGCTGCGGCGCCGAGCCGTTCGCGGTGCCGCCCGAGGCGCTGTGGCCGCAGGTGAAGAGCACCCTGGCGCTGCTGAAGGTGCTAGGCGAGCGGGGCGTGATCGGGCCGTTCGAAGTGGTGTCGGCCTACCGCGCCCCGGCGCTGAACCACTGCGCTGGCGGTTCGCCGCGCAGCGCCCACAGCCGGGCGTTCGCGGTCGACCTGTGGCTGGCGCAACCGGCGCCCGGGCTGTGCCGGTTCTGGCAGGCCGAGGGCGCGCGCTGGCGGATGGGCTTGTCGCGCTACCCCTCCGGGCGCATTCATATCGACACCGCCGGCTACCGCACCTGGGGGGAGGACTATCGGCAAGCCAGTTCGTTCTGCAAAGGCTAGAACCCTTGCACCGGCGTCAGCACCGGCCGCCCGGAAAAGTGCGCGAGCAGGTTTTTCGCGACCATCTCCACGGTGGCCTGCACCGCGTCGGGCGACAACCCGGCCACGTGCGGGGTCAGCACCACGTTATCGAGGGCCTTGAGCGCCTCCGGTACGTTGGGCTCGTCGTCGAACACGTCGAGCCCGGCGCCGGCGATCTGCCGTTGCTGCAGCGCGCTGACCAGCGCCGCCGTGTCGACCACGCTGCCGCGGGCGATGTTGACGATGAAACCGTGCTCGCCCAAGGCTTGCAGCACCTCGGCATCGACCAGCAACTGGGTGTCGGCGCCGCCCGGGGTGGCGATGATCAGGTAGTCGCTGTCCGCCGCCAAGGCCTGCACGGTGGCGTGGTAACGGTACTCGACGTCGGCGCGCGGGCGGCGGTTGTGGTAGCTCACTGCCATGCCGAAGCCCAGCGCGGCGCGCCTGGCGATGGCCATGCCCACCGCGCCCAGGCCCAGCACGCCGAGGCGCTTGCCGGCCAGGGACGGGCGCATCACCTTGCTCCATTCGCCGCGGCGCACCGAGGCGTCGGCGCGGGGGATGTCGCGCACCAGCGCCAGCAGCAGCGCCAGGGTGTGGTCGGCCACGCTGGAGGCGTTGACGCCCGCGCCGTTGGTGACCATGATGCCGCGCTTGCGGGCGGCCTCCAGGTCAACGTGTTCGTAGCCGGCGCCGATCACCGTGATGATCTCCAGCCGCGGCAGCGCGTCGATTTCGTCGGCGCGCAGGCCCAGCGGGCCGCGGGTGAGCACCGCGCTGATGGCCTGGCCGTGGGCGGCGATGGCCTCGGCGCGGGCGGCCGGGGTGGTGGCCAGGATGAGGTCGAAGCCAGCGTTTTCGAGTATGGGCAGGTAATCGCCGATGGTCTCCACCAGCACCAATACCGTTGCGCTCATGGGGCCGCTCCTGATTCATTCAACAATGTGGCAGCTTTAAATACCCCCTCGGTGGGCGCCGCGCAAGCGCCCGGCCATTGAATTCATTTGCGCGGGCCGCGGTCTTAAGCGGTTCCCGCGTGTGTTTCTGCAAGGATTTTCCATGACATGGTTCACCGACCCGGGCCTCTGGGCCGCCCTGTTGCAAATTCTCGCCATCGACATCCTGCTGGGCGGTGACAACGCCGTGGTCATCGCCATGGCCTGCCGGCGCTTGCCGGCAGACAAACGCCAGAAGGCGATCTGGGGCGGCATGCTCGGGGCCATTGTGTTGCGCGTGGTGCTGTTGTTCTTCGCCATGCAACTGCTGGCGCTGCCCTGGCTGAAGCTGGCCGGCGGGCTGTTGCTGTTGTGGGTGGGGATCAAGCTGATCGGCGCCCACGATGACGACGAAGGCGAAATCGACGGCGGCGTGAAGCTGATCACCGCCATCCGCACGATCATCGTCGCCGACGCGGTGATGTCGCTGGACAACGTGGTCGCGGTGGCCGCGGCGGGGCAGGGCAATATCTACCTGGTGGCGGCGGGGGTGTTGATCAGCATTCCGTTGATCGTACTGGGCAGCCGGCTGGTGCTGGCGATGATGGACCGTTTCCCGGCGGTGGTGCTGTTCGGTGGCGCGCTGATCGGCTGGATCGCCGGTGGCATGCTGATCGCCGACCCGGCCCTGCAGCGCTGGCTGCCACCGGCACCGCCCTGGGAGCATTACGCCGCCAGCGCGGTGGGGGCCGCGCTGGTGTTGCTGGTCGGCCTGGCGATGGCCCGTTACCGGGCCCGCGCGGTCAGAAGCGAAGCGCGTTAGTCAGGTCGCCCATCGGCTTTTGCCCGCGGCCGGTCATGGCCTGGTCGCGTTCCTTGAGGCCGTCGAGCACCTCGAGGTTGAACACCCGGGTGATCAACCGCAGCACCGAGGCGGTGTCGTAGACGGTGTGGTCCACCGTGCCCATGCGCGCGAACGGCGACACCACCAAGGCCGGGATGCGCGTGCCCGGGCCCCAGCGGTCACCTTGTGGCGGGGCCACGTGGTCCCACCAGCCGCCGTTTTCGTCGAAGGTCACCACCACCACCATGTTCTTCCACTGCGGGCTTTCCTGCAGGGTACGCAGGATGCGCGCGATATGGCGGTCGCCCGAGGCCACGTCGGCGTAGCCGGCGTGCATGTTCAGGTTGCCCTGGGGCTTGTAGAAGGTCACCGGCGGCAGCTTGCCGGCAGCGGCGTCGGCGAGGAACTTGTTGGTGCTCGGGTCTTCGCCCAGGCCGCCGTCGCGCAGGCGGCGCTGGCGCTCTTCAGGGTTTTTCGGCCCTTGTTTCTCGAAGTAGTTGAACGGCTGATGGTGGTACTGGAAGTTCGGGATCTTCGGGATGCCGCCGGAATCCTTGAACTGCTCGATGGTGGCCTGCCAGGCGCCGGCGTACCAGGCCCAGTCGATGTTCTTCTGGCTCAGTTTGTCGCCGATGTGGTCGTGGTGCTGCGGCACCAGTACGTTGGCCAGGCCCGGCTTGGAGTAGTCGGGGTTGTCCGGGTCGCGCAGCCAGGTCGGCCAGAACGGCGGGGCCATGGTGTTCACCGCGTAGCCGTCGGGGGTCAGCGCGCTGGGGCCGAACTGCGGCGGGCCGTCCATGGCGCTGGCGGGGGATTTCTCCAGCGGCTTGAGGCGCGAGTCTTTCGGGTCATCGCTCATCAGCGTGGCGATCTGTTCCTTGGCCACCGAGTTCTTCGCATCGGGGTACAGCGGCGCGGTGGCGCTGATCAGGTACTGGTGGTTGAGGAACGAGCCACCGAAGGCGCCCTGGAAGAAGTTGTCACACAGCACGAAATCCTTGGCGATGTTCCACAACTGCAGGCTATAGCGGTTCTGGCTGTAGTAGCCCATCGGCAGGCCGCCGGAGTCAGCCCAGGCCACGAACATGTCGTTCTTGCCGCCGTTGATCTGCATCTGGTTCTGGTAGAACACGTGCCAGAGGTCGCGGGTGATCACGCCCAGGGGCAGCTCTTCACCACTCGGGCCCTTGAGCGGGAACGGCGCGTTGGCGAGGTCCTGTTGGTACTGGGTGCCGCTGGGGTAGGTTACGCCTTCGACGGTTTGCGGGCCCAGGCCCACGGTGCCACCCCAGGTTTGCGGCAAGTTTTTCAGCAGGCTGCCGTCGCGGTCGCGTTGCTGGTAGGCGGCTTCGGTGACCGCCGAGAGCGGTTTTTCAGTGCCGGGGAAGTTGGCGAACAGGTTGTTGAAGCTGCGGTTTTCGGCGTAGATCACCACCACGGTCTTCACGTTTTCGCGCAGGGCTTTGTCCAGCTCGGCGGGGCTCAGCTCGCGGGCCGGCTCGCCCGGCTTGTTCGCCGGCGAGTCGGCCTGGCCACAGGCGGCCAGCGTGGCGCCAGCGCCCATCACCGCCATGCCGCCGAGGAAGCGGCGGCGCGAGGTATCAGCGGGTTGGGTCGAGGGCTGGTCGTCGTCTGGCGTGCGGCTCATGGTCTGCGGGCTCCGGCTGATTGTGTCTAAATATTTCCGGGCGACGCTAGCAAGGCTGCATGACGAAATGGTGACATCAGCCCGGCGGCTGGCTATCCACGGTCACCGGCGCATTACTGGCCAGCAGCGCCTTGGCTTCCTGTTTACTGCCCACCGCGGGCGGCGAGCCGCGCAACGGTTTGCCGGCGGTCTCGCGTACGGTGAGCATGGTCAGGATACCGATCAGCGCCGCGCCCATCAGGTAATAGGCTGGCACCATCGGGTTGCCGGTTTTCTCCACCAGCCAGGCGCTGATCAGCGGCGTGGTGCCGCCGAACAACGACACCGACACGTTGAAGGCGATCGACAACGCGCTGTAGCGCACCGGCGTGTAGAACAGCGCCGGCAGGGTCGAGGGCATCGAGCTGGTGAAGCAGGCCAGGGCCAAGCCCAGCAGCATCAGCCCGAGGAAGATCAACCCGTCGTGGCCGCTGCCGATCAGCTTCAGGCAGGGGATGGCCAGCACCAGCAAAGCCACGCAGGCGCCGATGATCATCGGCTTGCGCCCCAGGCGGTCGCTGAAATGCCCGCCCAGCACGTTCAGCGGCATCATCACCAACATCACGATGAGGATCAGCAGCAGGCCCTTGGTTTCGGCATAGCCGAGGGTGACCGACAGGTAACTGGGCATGTAGGTGAGCAGCATGTAGTCGGTCACGTTGAACACCAGCACCAGCCCCACGCATTTGAGCAGGGCACTGCGGTGCAGGCTGAACAGCTCGCGCAGGGTGTGCGCCGGGGCGCTGTCGCCCTGTTTTGCCTTGGCCTCGGTATGCGCCTGGAAGGCCGGGGTTTCCTCGAGCTTCAGGCGCATGTACAGGCCAAACAACCCGAGCGGGCCGGCGATGAAGAACGGCACCCGCCACCCCCAGCTGAGCAGTTGTTCTTCGCTGAGCAGCGCCGTCAGCGCGGTGACCGTGCCGGCGCCGGCGATGTACCCGGCCAGCGTGCCGAACTCCAGCCAACTGCCCATCTGCCCGCGGTTGCGGTCGGTGGCGTATTCGGCGATGAAGGTCGCCGCGCCGCCGTATTCGCCGCCGGTGGAAAACCCCTGCACCAGCCGCGCCAGCAATAACAGCGCCGGTGCCCACAGGCCAATGCTGGCGTAGCTGGGGATCAGCCCGATGCTGAAGGTGCCCAGCGCCATCATGATCATGGTCAGGGCGAGAATCTTCTGCCGGCCGAACTTGTCGCCCAGTGGGCCGAACACCACCCCGCCCAGCGGGCGCACCAGGAAGGCCACGGTGAAGGTGGCGAAGGTGGCAATCAACTGCGCGGCGGCGTCCCCCTCGGGGAAGAACACCTTGCCCAGGGTCACGGCAATGTAGCCATACACGCCGAAGTCGAACCACTCCATGGCGTTGCCCAGCGCGGCGGCCCCGACCGCGCGCTTGAGCATGGCTTTATCGACGATGGTGAGATCATCAGGCTCGACTTCGTGGCGGCGTTTGAACCAGCCGACGTGGGCGTGAGGGTGCTTGGCCATGGTCATTCCTCGTTATTTCGGGGTTGGACCCAAACGAGGCGGCACAAGTGCCCGAGGGCTGGAACAGGGCGGCGAAGTGCCGCGCCAGGGCCTGTGAGTGGCGCGGATGAAACTCAAGCCGGGCCCACTGGCCCAGCGAAGCGCAGCACCGCGGGCCCGGTCAGCACGATGCGCAGCAGGTCGGCCTGGCGCCGGGTACCGGCCTTGGCGGCGGCGGCCTTGAACTGCGCGCGCACCGTATGCACCGACAACTGCTGGCGCTCGGCGTATTCCTTGGGGGTCAGGCCGTTGGCCAGGGCTTCGGTCAACTGCGCCTCGGCGCGGGTCATGCCGTACAGCGCGCGCAGCCGCTCGGCCAGCGAGCCGATGGTGGCGTTCGGGTCGCTAAAAAACACTGCCGCCGCGCTGCGCTCGCCAAATGGCGAAGCCCAGCTGGGCAGGGGCGTTATCACCAGGTCAAGGCGGGCGCCGCCCAGCCCGTGCAGGCGCAAGGTGCCGCCGCCCTCGCTGGCGGCGCCCAGGCCGGTGCGCACCGCGAGTTTCAGGCGCCGGTACAGCCGCGCGTTGTCCGCGGCGTAGCGCGCTGTGAGCGTGCCGCCCGCGGTAAAGTTGAGCAGGCCAGACTGCCGCGCCAGGCTGTGCGCCAGTTGGTTGCTGTAAATCACCCGAGCCTGCTCATCGAGCAGCGCGATACCGAACGGGCTGTACTCCAGCACGCCCAGCGTCGCTTGCTCGAGGGCGTCGAGGCGGTACAGCCTGCGGTGCAGCGCGAACGCCGCTTGCAGGTGGGGCATCAACAGGCCGATCAACTGGGTTTCCTGCTCGTTGTAAGTGCCGGCGCGTTCTTGCCGCATCAGCGTCACGTTGAGTGAGCGGTCTGCTTGTTTTTCGACGATGGCTGCCGAGGAGTAAAAGAAATCTTGCGGCTTCAGCCAGTCGTTGTAGTACTCCGAGCGCTTGAGCAGGCGGTCGCAATACAGGCTTGAAGAGGTGACGATGCCGCCGGTTTTGTGCCGCAGTGGGTCTTCGGTCCAGACGTTGCGCTCAGAGTAGTACTGGGCAAAGGTGCCCAGCGCTGCCTCGTCGAAACCCAGCGTACAAGAGATAATCCCGTCGGTGCCTTGGACCTCGGAGGTGCGCGAGCTGAAATCGTGGGCCCAGATCAAAGCGGCATGGGAGTTCATCCGCGCGGCGAACTCGCTGAGAAAAACCGGCCAGCGGCGGCTGTCGAGGGCGGCTTCGTAAATACTGCCGATCAGCGCTGAAAGGCTCGCTGCGTCTATGCCTGCCATCGAGCCCGCCCCTGAACGTAAATTTCCTGAAGCCACTGTACTCAGCAACGATGAGCCATCACAAGCTCGGTTTAGCCAAATTTGGGGATGCGCGGCCTGCCGCGGCTGCGCGATAACGGCGTTTGTTCGCCCACCCCGACAAAGGATGCCCCTTGCCATGGCGCTACCGCGCGTGTTTCCGCTGCCTGCGAAGGCGAATTACGGGCTGCTGATCGCGCTGGCGCTGGGCAGTTGCCAGGCCTACGCGGCAAGCCTCGATGACCTGGACAAAGCCGAGTTCGACCAGGCGATCGCCAAGGCCCGGCAATGCCTGGCCGCCAACGACCCGCCTTGCGCGGCCACCGCGCTGGCCCTGGCCAAGCGCCGTGCCACCAGCGGCGCCGACCGCGCCTTGGTCGAGCAACTGCAAAGCACCCCGGCCAGCGCCGAGGCCGATGACGCGCGCCAGCAGGCGCAGCAGCGCCATGCCAGGGATGTGGCGCGGCGCGAGCAGTCTCAGCGTGACAAGCAAGAGGCTGCCGCCTACGCCGAGGAGGCGCCCGCAACGCCTAGCGCGGCGCAACTCATCACCCAGGCAGGCGCGGCGATGAACCAGAACCTGGCCGCGCAGTTGGCGCAAAAGCAGCGTGCCGCGGCGGTTAACCCCACCATCGCGATCCAGCCCCGTGCGCCCCAGCCCAGTGCCGCGCAGGTGCAGCCGCAGCGCGCACAACCGCAGCGCGAAGCCGCCGCCCAACAGCAGGCCCGCCCGGCCCCGGCGCCCGCTCCGGTCGTGGCGCCGGCCCAGGCACCGGTGGTGCAGGCGGCCAACACCACCGCGCCCGCCAGTGCCGCGCCGATGCCACAGGCCCTGGCCTTCTGCTGGCAAACCCCCAAGGGCTTATGGGCCTGCGATGGGCCTTCCGACGAAACCTCGATCGCCGAGAAAGACCGCGCCGCGCAACTGCAACTGGTGGGTTGTACCCGCCCCACCCTGGCCGCCAGCAGCGCGATCAGCCTGACCAGTACGCGGGTCAGCAAGCGCGGCACGGTCAGCGGCTGGTTGTTCGACTGTGGCAAGCGCCTGCAGCCGGGCAACACCGGCCAGGCCACCTGGAACCGCGACATTCGCCGGTTCTGGTCCGGCATCGTGCAGTGAACCTTACCTCTCACCCACCTGATGGACGTGTATGAAAACAATCACCTCGCCGTTATGCGCTGTGGCGCTCGTGCTCAGCTCACCGTATGCGCTGGCCGCCAAGGAAGGCCTGGCAACCCTTCGCCTGAGTTGCGATGACAGTAACCAGGGGGCCGAGATTTACATCAATGGTGCCTTCAAAGGCGAGTGTTCACTGGACGTGGACGTCAAGCCGGGCACGGTGCAGATCAAGGCTGTGAACAAGCAATCGCAGGCCTTCGAGCAGTCAGTGAAGGTCGCCGCCGGCACCGCCAAGCGTATCGACGTCGAGTTCGGCGTGGAGGAGCGCAAGCAGGCCCAGGCCGCGGCGAAGGCGGCATACGATGCGGCGTGGAAGCCGCTCAAGGCGCGTTGGGTGCAATTGCCGGCTGACAGCAACTATGACTGCCAATACTTGCGCGACCGGGTGGATGCCAAGGTGGTGGGGGCACGGAATTGGTCCTGTGATTGCGTGGTGGAGCAATCCACCCATCCGGCGTGGCGGCAGTATCAGGTCAATATTTGCAACGCGACATTCGAGGCAAACAAGATCGAGAACAAAACCGAATGGTTCGGTACCTCAGATGAGCATGGTTCAGGTACCGCTGACTTTTGGCGGTTTGAGATCAACAACTGATAATCCGCCCATTCGCAGCGCAGCAGCTTGAATTCATAGCACCTACACCTCGGATAACTTGCGCAACTGCCGGCAGGCCTCGAAGCCGGAGAGGCCTGGCAGGCTGATGCCGGGGGTGCCAGTGGGTGAGGTGTATGGGTCGCCTCCGGGCTAGATTCTGATCTGTTCAAACCTGCCGGGCGCGCTGAATCGCCAGCTCACTCGAAAAGCCGCGCCGCCTTGGATGTGTGTAGCCTGCTGCAGGATCGCTGGCCACCAGCGCACCAGGTTCTCGGCTTTTTCCCAATAGGTCGCTTGCCCCCACTGCCTCGCAAGGCAGAACACCGGCAGTTGGCAGTCTTTGAATGCCTGCCGTTCGGCATCACCCTTGGTGAACTTGTCTTGTGACACCACTGCCCAGCCACCTTCGGCGGAGAGTGCCCCGATCCAGTGGATGTCTGCCGTGTTGGCTTGAAAGCGTTCTTTCAGCGCCACCACCTGATGCCCTTCGGCGGTTGATAGCTCGTTCAGCGCTCTGGCAATGGCAGGTGGTAGGTTGTTATCGATCAGGAACTTCAAGCCGCAATCCTTTGCTCGTAACTCACGGCGGCTTCCACGGCCGCTGGCGCTACTTCATACACGGCGGCAACCCGGCTGGCGTTCTGGCCCTCGGCGAGGTACGCCTGATAGATCGCAGAGGTATCGATACCCGCCTCGGAAAGCACTGGCTTGCCGAAATTGCGCGAAGGATCGAGCACGATGGCCTTGCTGCGCCGAACCGGGTACCAGCGCTCGGCCTGGCCTTCGCCGGTGTAGTCGATGCCTTCGTACAGCGAAGGCCCGATGACCTGCCTGAATGCATATTGCCGCCGGGCCAGATCAAGGATGCTGTCGTCCCCGGTTTCGTTCAGCACGGTGGCGAAGATGCTTCGCCCATCGGTTTGGAAGCGTTTGCAGGTGAAGGGGTATTGCTGGTCGAACAGCGCGGTAGCTTGCCTCGAAGCGGCCCGGATCGCTTGCAGGCTGACCCCGTGCTTGCGAAACGCATGGACGAAACGGATTTCCAGCAGGTCATGAAAGCCCAGCAGCGGGGATTGCCCGAGGGAGAGCTCCGGTGCCCATAACCCAGGGTGCGTAACCCCGGCGCAGCGGTAACCGAACACCCAGCGGCGGATATGCTGTGAGGGAATGCCGGTATAAAGCGCGGCCTCTGCCGGGGTATAGATACCCACGCCAAACAGTCGGCCAGGTGAGCTTGCGGGTGCCATCGCGCCTCCGTTGTCCGCCGCTGGCTGGGGAGGCAATCTTGCCTGCTGCGCGGGCGCCGATTCAATGATCGACGCCTGAATGGCCGCAGTAATGTGTCTCAAAACGAGACGTGGCGATAAAAACACCCAGAAACAAAAAAGCCCACCAGAGGTGGGCTTCTTCGTACTTGTATGGTGGCTACACAGGGACTTGAACCCCGGACCCCAGCATTATGAATGCTATGCTCTAACCAACTGAGCTATGTAGCCAAGTGGCGCGCATTATTCGCGTAAGCAGGCAAGCCGTCAACCCCTTTGTTGAAATTATTTCCTCAGGCGATCAACGGCTTAGCCGTCAGGCGTTGAACCACCCCAGCTTGACCACGAACAACAACGAGAGGATCACCAGCGCCGGGTTGAGGTCGCGGGTGCGGCCGCTGGCGAGTTTCATCGCGGTCCAGGCGATGAAGCCAAAGGCGATGCCGTTGGCGATCGAATAGGTGAACGGCATCGCCAGGGCGGTGACCACCACCGGTGCGGCCTCGGTGATGTCGTCCCAGTTGATTTCAGCCAGGCCCGAGGTCATCAACACGGCCACGAACAGCAGCGCCGGGGCGGTGGCGAAGGCGGGCACGCTGCCGGCCAGCGGGGCGAAGAACAGCGCCAGCAAGAACAGCACGGCGACCACGATGGCGGTCAGCCCGGTGCGCCCGCCGGCGCTCACGCCGGCGGCCGATTCGATGTAGCTGGTGGTGGTCGAGGTGCCGAGCAGCGAGCCGGCCATGGCGGCGGTGGAGTCGGCGATCAGCGCGCGGCCCATCTTCGGCATGTGGCCGTCTTTGCTCATCAGCCCGGCGCGCTTGGCCACGCCGATGAGGGTGCCGGAGTTGTCGAACAGGTCGACGAAGAGGAAGGCGAAGATCACGCTGACCAGGCCGATGTTCAGCGCCCCGGCGATGTCCAGCTGCAGGAAGGTCGGCGCCAGCGACGGCGGCATCGACACCAGGCCGCCAAAGGCGCTGACGCCGAGCAGGATCGACACCACGGTGACCGCGAGGATGCCGATCAGCACCGCGCCGCGCACCTTCAGCGCCTCCAGGCCGACGATCAGCACAAAGCCGAGCACGGCGAGAAGGGCGCCGGGTTGCTTGAGGTCGCCGAGGCCGACCAGGGTGGCCGGGTTATCCACCACGATGCCGGCATTTTGCAGGGCGATCAGTGCCAGGAACAAGCCGATGCCGGCGGCGATGGCGCTGCGCAGGGGCAGCGGGATGCTGTTGACGATCCACTCGCGGATCTTGAACACCGACAATAGAAAGAAGCACACGGCGGAGAGGAACACCGCGCCCAGGGCGGTTTGCCAGCTGTGGCCCATGTGCAGGACCACGGTGTAGGTGAAGAAGGCGTTGAGGCCCATGCCGGGGGCGAGGGCGATCGGGTAGTTGGCGATCAGGCCCATCACTGCGGAGCCGATGGCGGCGGCCAGGCAGGTGGCGACGAACACCGCGCCCTTGTCCATGCCGGTGGCGCCGAGGATGCTCGGGTTGACGAAGAGGATGTAGGCCATGGCGAGGAAGGTGGTCACCCCCGCGAGGATTTCGGTGCGCACGTTGGTGTTGTGCGCCTTGAGCTTGAACAAGGTTTCGAGCATGTCGGTCCCCGGTTGGCCGGCAAAGGTGCAAGCCAAGATGAACGTGGTTGAAGTGAACTTTATGGTCAGCTTTTAGGCCGGCGCTGGCGAAGCAGTTTCCGGGCCAACCCCGCAAAACCTAGGGTTCATGCCGCCTCACCTGACTACTTGGTCAACCTTCTGCACCGCCGGCGGCCACGCCACGGCGCCGCCGCACCGAAACCGGGCGCGCCACGCGGCCGCCAAGCGGCGCTCAACCTGCGTGTAAGCCGGCCGATACACCTTCACCGGACCACGGTTCGCTTTTTGCAGTGATTTCAATTTGCCACGCCATGCTTTGATGGAGTGTGGCCAGGTCCAGTGGAGAAGTCGGCCCATGCACATGCTTTTAGCCCCCGGAATTCGCCTGCTTGGCCGCTTTGGTTTTGCGCGCAAATTCCAGTTGTTGTTCCTGTTGTTCATGCTGCCCCTGGTCGCCAGCCTGGTGCTGGTGGGGCGTGATTATTGGCAGCGCCTGCAGGTGATCGCCGCTGAGCGCACTGGCGTTAGCCAGTTGCTGGCGCTGGAACCGGTCGACGATGCCCTCACCGGCCAGCGCGACCGCGTGGCCCGCTGGAAGGCGCTGGACATCCTCCGCGAGCCCACCCCGGCCGCCCGTGACGCTATCGCCGCGCTGCAGGCCGGGGTGCAGCCGTTGGCCCAGGCAATCAGCCAATTGGGCGATACGCTGAAGGGCAGTGCTGCTACCGCCGACATCCTCAAGCGTTACCAAGCGCTACAGCAGGCCAACAACGGGCTGGACCTCGCCGGCATGCGCGCCCTTGGCTGGTGGCCAGACGGCTACGAGAAATTCACCGCGGCCACCGCCTCGCTGCAACTGCTGCGCGAGCAGATCGCCATGGACAGCGGGTTGATCCTCGACCCGTGGATGGAAACCTACCTGTTGATGCAGATGAGCACCGAACAGGTGCCTGAGGTGTTCGAGCGCGTGGGGCGCCTGGCCAGCGTGGGTGAAGCGTCGGTGGCGGCGGGGCAGTTCAGCCTGCAAAGCCGCCTGCAGATGCGTGATTTACGCAGCCGCATCGGCGATGCCCGCGAGCAACTGGTGAAAAGCGCTGACGCGCTGAAGGCGCGCTTGCCCGAGGGCATGCAGGCCTGGAGCCAACAGTACGATAAAAGCCTGCAGCGCCTGGACGGCGAGCTCAAGCGCCTGGACGACGGCCTGTTCGCCGGCAGTGTGACCATGACCCTGGCCGACTTCGACGCCAGCATGGACCACCTGCTGGCCGACATGGCCGCCTTGCGCCGGCAATCGCTGCAGTCGATGGACGCCCGCTTGGCCTATTACCACAACCAGGCGATCGCCCAGTTCGTGCCGGTGGCGGTGGCCTTCGCCTTGCTGTTGCTGGCCGCGCTGTACCTGTTCGTGTGCTTACAGGCGTCGATCCGCCGCAGCGCCAGCGGCATCACCACCCTGGCCGAATCGCTGCGCGACGGTAACCTCTGCGTGCAGGTGCCGGTGAGCGGCCGGGACGAACTGGCGGCCATCTGCAATGCGCTGAACAGCGCCGTGGTGCAACTGCGCGGCAGCCTCAGCGGGGTAGACCAGGAAACCGTGCAGCTCGGCAGCGCCGTGCAAACCCTCAACAGCCAGTCAAGCGACACCCTGCAGGAAGTCGAACTGCAACAGCAGCAGATCAGCCAGATCGCCACCGCCGCCACCCAGTTGGCCGCCACCTCGCAGAGCGTGGCGCAAAGCTGCGAGCTGGCCTCGGGCAGTGCCCAGCAAACCCGGCAGATCGCCATGAACAGCAGCCGCGACAGCCAAAGCACCACCAGCAGCATCCAGCAGCTCAACCAACGCTTGGCCGACACCGCCCAGGCCTTGGGCCGGGTCAGCGAGCAAGGCCAGCAAATCCAATCGGTGGTCGATGTGATCGGCGGGATCGCCGGGCAAACCAACCTGCTGGCGCTCAACGCCGCCATCGAGGCCGCCCGCGCCGGCGAGCAGGGCCGTGGCTTTGCCGTGGTCGCCGACGAAGTGCGCAGCCTCTCGCAGCGTACCCAGGCTTCCACCGCGCAGATCGCCAGCACGGTCGACAGCCTGCGGGTCACCGTGCAGCAGGCAGTGGAGCTGATGGAAGCCGCCTGCGTGCAGGCCCAGCAGGACGCCCAAGCCGTGACCGGCCTGGGTGAGAGCCTCGGGCAGATCGCCGGCGCGGTGCAGGATGTGACCGACAACCTGGCGATGATCGCCACCGCCGTGGAGCAGCAGGCGGCCACCGCCGATGAAGTGAGCGCGAACATCCAGCAGATCGACCAGGCCGCGCTGCGCCTGCTCGACGGCGCGCGCGCGGTCAACGGCGCCGCCGACAAGCTCAGCGAGGGCAGCCATGCGCTGAGCGCCAACACCGCGAGGTTCAAGCTGGCTTGAGAAACATCTTGTAATAGTGGCTGGCACGGGCCGCGACAAAGTGGCACAGTGACGCACCTGAACCGTGCGTCACTTCCCTCCCTTCAGGTATCCGTGTAATGGCCATGACCAATGCCTCGCCGCAGGCAGCCCCCTCCGCGTCGCCGTCCAGCAGCCCGCTGGTGATGAGCATCGTCGCTTCCTGCGCCCTGGCGCACCTGATCAACGACCTGATCCAGTCGGTATTGCCGTCGATCTACCCAATGTTGAAGGCCCAGTATGGCCTGACCTTCGCCCAGGTCGGGCTGATCACCCTGACTTTCCAGGTCACCGCTTCGCTGCTGCAGCCGTGGATCGGCTTCTACACCGACCGCCACCCCAAGCCGTTCCTGCTGCCGGCCGGCATGGTCTGCACCCTGATGGGCATCGTGATGCTGGCGTTCGTTACCAGCTTTCCGACCATCCTCATGGCCTCGGCGCTGATCGGCATCGGCTCATCGACCTTCCACCCGGAAACCTCGCGGGTGGCGCGGCTGGCCTCTGGCGGGCGCTTTGGCCTGGCGCAATCGACCTTCCAGGTGGGCGGCAACGCCGGCACGGCGATCGGCCCGTTGCTGGCGGCGGCGATCATCATCCCCTTCGGGCAAACCCACGTGGCCTGGTTCGGCCTGTTCGCGGTGTTCGCCATCGGCGTGCAGTATGGCCTGAGCCGTTGGTACCGCGGCCACCTCAACGCCGCCAAGGGTAAAAAAGCCCGCGAAGCCACCCACGGCCTCAGCCGCCAGCGGGTCACCTTCGCTTTGGTGGTGCTGGCGCTGCTGGTGTTCTCCAAGTACATCTACATGGCCAGCATCACCAGTTACTTCACTTTTTACCTGATCGAGCGCTTCGACCTGTCAGTGGCCAGCTCCCAGTTGCACCTGTTCCTGTTCCTCGGCGCGGTGGCGGCGGGCACCTTTTTCGGCGGCCCGATCGGTGACCGCATCGGCCGCAAGGCGGTGATCTGGTTCTCGATCCTCGGCGCCGCGCCGTTCACCCTGGCGCTGCCCTACGTCGACCTGTTCTGGACCAGCGTGCTCAGTGTGATCATCGGCTTTATCCTCGCCTCGGCGTTTTCGGCGATCGTGGTGTACGCCCAGGAACTGGTGCCGGGCAACGTCGGCATGATCGCCGGGGTGTTCTTCGGCCTGATGTTCGGCTTCAGTGGCATCGCCGCCGCCTCGCTGGGCGAGGTGGCCGACGTGCACGGCATCGAGTTCGTCTACAAACTGTGCTCGTTCATGCCGTTGTTGGGGATGTTGACGGTGCTGTTGCCGTCGACGGAGGGTAAGAAGGCGGCGTGATTGGCTGGGTTTTCCGGCCTATCGCCCGGCACAGCCGGCCTCCCACCAGATTTGTGTAAGTTATTGATTTTGGAGGCGACACGGACCCCGTGGGAGGCCGGCTGTGCCGGGCGATAGGCCCTGCGGCTCATGCACAAAATCAGCAGAGCTCACAGATTGATCCTCTCCTTGAAGCCCTGAAATGGCTTAAGTGAACTGCCTTACGGCTGTGCCGGGCGCAGGGCCGTCAAATCTGCCCCAACAACCACCCCCTGAACGCCCGCAACGACGGCAACCCCTCATTGCGCGGCGGGTACAGCAGGTAGTAACTGCGTTTGCTGGCAAACGGCGCGCCGCTGCACAGCAACTCGCCGGCGGCGAGTTCCTCTTCTACCAATACCCGCGGCACCAGGCCGATGCCGATGCCGGCGCGCACCGCCTGCACCAGGTGCGAGGTCAGCTCGAAGCTCGGCCCCAGGCGCATGGCGCGGTGGGCCAGGCCGTGGTGGCTGAACCATTCCGGCCAAGCCTGGGGGTTGTTGGCCACGTTCAGCAGCACGTGCTCGGCCACCTCGGCCGCGGCCAGCGGCGGGCTGCCGGGGGCGTGGATCACCACCAGTTCCTCGGCTTGCAGGCGGTGGCAGGTTAGCCCCGGCACCTCGCCCATGCCCACGCCGATGGCCGCGTCGATCTCGCTGGTGGCGAAATCGATCGGTTCGATCCGCGAATGAATGTGCACCAGCATGCCTGGGTGCGCCCGGTAGAACAGGTGCAGGCGCGGCAGCAGCCATTTCGAGCCGAAGGTGGGCAGCGTGGCCAGGCGCAGGGTGCCGGTGCCCGACTGGAACGCCAGCGCCTGCAAGGTGGCGCCGCGCAGTTGCCCCAGCGCCTCGGCCACCTCGCGCTGGTAAAGCCGGCCGACGTCAGTGAGTTGCACCTGGCGGCCCTCGCGGCGAAACAGCGTCAGCCCGAGGCTGTGCTCCAGCGCCTGCACCTGCCGGCTCACCGCGCTTTGGGTCAGCGAGAGTTCTTCGGCGGCGCGGGTGTAGCTTTCATGGCGGGCGGCGGCCTCAAAGGCCAGCAGCCACGACATTGACGGGGTAAGGCGGCGGTAATTCATGCAGAAAAGTCATCGATAACGGGCGGATTTTCCGTTTGTCTTGCACGTGCAATCGCGCGAGCATGCCAACATCGAATGAGAGAGGCTGCCGCAGCCACCGCCTGATGGCAAGCGGGGCCCGTATTTTTAGCCGTATTCAGAGGCCTTCCCATGATCGCCGCATTGCAACCGGCCGCCGCCGCGGCCAGCTACCGTGATTTTCTCGCCGCGCTCAAAAACGCCGGCTTCCAGGGTGAAATCAGCACCGATTACGCCAGCCGCACGGTGCTGGCCACCGACAACTCGATCTACCAGCGCCTGCCGCAAGCCGCGGTGTTCCCGCGCGATGCCGCCGACGTAGCGCGGGTCGCGCGGCTGATGGGCGAACCGGCGTTCAGCGCGATCAAGCTCACCCCGCGCGGGGGCGGCACCGGCACCAATGGCCAGTCGCTGACCGATGGCATCGTCGTCGACCTCTCGCGGCACATGAACAAAATCCTCGAGATCGACGTAGAAGGCCGCTGGGTGCGGGTGCAGGCCGGGGTGGTGAAAGACCAACTCAACGCTGCGCTCAAGCCCCACGGGCTGTTCTTCGCCCCGGAGTTGTCCACCTCCAACCGCGCCACCGTGGGCGGCATGGTCAATACCGACGCCAGCGGCCAGGGCAGTTGCACCTACGGTAAAACCCGCGACCACGTGCTCGACCTGCACAGCGTGCTGCTCGG
The DNA here is from genome assembly GCF_042958985.1 of Pseudomonas sp. NPDC007930. NCBI lineage: Bacteria > Pseudomonadati > Pseudomonadota > Gammaproteobacteria > Pseudomonadales > Pseudomonadaceae > Pseudomonas > Pseudomonas sp. NPDC007930. The sequence continues at coordinate 277,015 of NZ_JBIBKC010000001.1, read as the reverse complement.
TGGCGAGCCGCTGCACAGCCGCGCCATCGACGATGCCGAGCTGGAGCGCCAGTGCGCCCGCCAGGACCGCGTCGGCCAGGTATACCGGGTCGCCCGCGAGATCAACGAAACCAAGGCCGAGCTGATTGCCGCGCGGTTTCCCAAGCTCAACCGCTGCCTGACCGGCTACGACCTGGCGCACCTGCGCGACGAGCAGAACCGCTTCAACCTCAACAGCGTGATGTGCGGCGCCGAGGGGTCGCTAGGCTTTGTGGTCGAGGCCAAGCTCAACGTGCTGCCGATCCCGAAGTATTCGGTGTTGGTGAACATCCGCTACGCGGGCTTCATGGATGCGCTGCGCGATGCCCGCGCGCTGATCGAGCACAAGCCGCTGTCGATCGAAACCGTCGACTCCAAGGTGCTGCTGCTGGCGATGAAAGACATCGTTTGGCACAGCGTGGCGGAGTACTTCCCTGGTGACGCCGAACGGCCGACCCTGGGCATCAACCTGGTGGAGTTCTCCGGCGATGACCCACACGAGGTGAACGCCCGCGTGGCGGCGTTCGTCGAGCACCTGCGCAGCGACAACAGCGTCGAGCGCCTGGGCCATACCTTGGCCGAAGGCGCCGAGGCGGTGAACCGGGTGTACACCATGCGCAAGCGTTCGGTGGGCCTGCTGGGCAACGTCGAGGGCGAAATCCGCCCGCAGCCGTTCGTTGAAGACACCGCCGTGCCGCCAGAGCAACTGGCCGATTACATCGCCGATTTCCGCGCCTTGCTCGACAGCTACGGCCTGGCCTACGGGATGTTCGGCCACGTGGACGCCGGGGTGCTGCACGTGCGCCCCGCGCTCGACATGAAAGACCCGGCCCAGGCTGCCTTGGTACGGCCGATCTCCGACGCCGTGGCGGCGCTGACCCAACGCTACGGCGGGCTGCTCTGGGGTGAGCACGGCAAGGGTGTGCGCTCGGAGTACGCCCCGGCGTTCTTCGGTGACCTGTACCCCTCGCTGCAGGCGCTCAAGGGCGCCTTCGACCCGCACAACCAGCTCAACCCCGGCAAAATCTGCACCCCGCTGGCAAGCCCCGAGCCACTGCTGAAGGTTGACGAAGTCACCCTGCGTGGCGACCTCGACCGCACCATCGACGAGCGCGTGTGGCAAAGCTACGGCACCGCCGTGCACTGCAACGGCAACGGCGCCTGCTACAACTTCGACCCTAACGACGCCATGTGCCCGTCGTGGAAGGCCACCCGCCAGCGCCAGCACTCGCCCAAAGGCCGCGCCTCGTTGATTCGTGAATGGCTGCGCCTGCAAGGCGAGGCCGGGGTCGACGTACTTGCCCCGGCCCAGCGCCGGCCGCGGTTTTTCTCCAACCTGGCGCAGCGCATCCGCAATACCCGCGAGCAACAGCGTGGCCAGGCGGACTTTTCCCACGAGGTGTACGACGCCATGGCCGGCTGCCTGGCGTGTAAATCCTGCGCGGGGCAGTGCCCGATCAAGGTCAACGTGCCGGAATTCCGCTCGCGCTTTCTCGAGCTGTACCACGGCCGCTACCTGCGCCCGGCGCGGGATTACCTGATTGGCTCGCTGGAGTTCACCATTCCGTATTTCGCCCGCTTCCCGGCGCTGTACAACGGGCTGATGAACGCTGGCTGGATCAAGAACCTGCTGGCCCGCCAGGTGGGCATGGTCGACAGCCCGTTGCTCAGCCGCTTTGACTTCCACGCGCTGCTGCAGCGTTGGAACGTGCAGCCGGCCACCGCCCAACGCTTGCTCGGGCTGAGCAGCGAGCAGCGCGAGCGCAGCGTGATCATCGTCCAGGACGCCTTCACGCGGTACTTCGAAACGCCGTTGCTGGCGCAGTTCATCGAGCTGGCCGCGCGCCTGGGCTACCAGGTGTACCTGGCGCCGTTCAGCGCCAACGGTAAGCCGCTGCATGTGCAGGGCTTCCTCGCTGCCTTCAACAAGGCAGCGATCCGCAACGCCAGCCAGTTGCAGGCCCTGAGCGGCTTTGGCGTGCGCCTGGTCGGGCTGGACCCGGCCATGACCCTGGTGTACCGCCAGGAGTACCAGAAGGTGCCGGGCATCGGCCAGGCGCCGAAGGTCGAGCTGCCCCAGGAATGGCTGCTCGATGCCTTGCCTGAAGAGAAGAAAGGCAGCGGCGAGCGCTTCCGCCTGCTGGCCCACTGCACCGAGAAAACCAACGTGCCGGCCAGCACCCGCCAGTGGGAAACCCTGTTCAGCCGCGCCGGCCTGGTGCTCAGCACCCAGGCCACTGGCTGCTGCGGGATGTCCGGCACCTACGGCCATGAAGCACGCAACCAGGACACCTCGCGGGCCATTTTCGACCAGTCGTGGGCGCGCCAGGTCGCCGCCCCGGCCGAGGCCCAGGGCGAGGCGCTGGCCACCGGTTACTCCTGCCGCAGCCAGGCCAAGCGCTACACCGAGAAAACCCTGCGCCACCCGCTGGAGGTGCTGTTGCAGTTGCAGCGCGGTTGAGCGTTCCGGGCGCGGGGTGGTCCTAGGGTAAACCGCCAACGTTTACGCCGAGGACCACCCCCATGGCCGCCACACCACGCCGCGATTTCATCCGCCTGCTGGCCGTTGCCGGGCTGTACGGGGCTTTACCCAGCGGCCCGGCCCAGGCGGCGGGGCCGCGGGTAGAGCCGCTGCTGCTGCAGCCCAACGGCTGGGTGCCGAACAACCCGCGCCTGCCGGTGCTGCTCTACCGCCAGGCGCTGGCCGCCAGCGAGGCCGACAAAGCCAGCGCCTTCGAAGCCCTGTTCGGCCGCAACCAGTGGCCGGCGCAGTGGCGTAACGGCGTGTACCGCTACCACCATTACCACTCCACGGCCCATGAGGTGCTCGGCTTTGCCGCCGGCCACGCGCGGCTGATGCTGGGCGGCCCGGAGGGCCATGAAGTGGTGGTCGATGCCGGCGACGTGGCCCTGCTCCCGTGCGGCACCGGCCATTGCCTGCTGGAGGCTAGCGCGGATTTTCTGGTGGTCGGTGGCTACCCCCGTGGCCAGGACTGGGACGTGCTGCGCGGCGCGCCTTCGGCCGAGCAGCAACGTATGATGGCGCACCTGGCCTTCCCGCCCAGCGACCCGGTCGCTGGCAGCGGCGGCCCCTTGCTCGAACAGTGGAAGTACAACTGATGCAAACCCCTTACCGGCTCGGCTTCGCCTGCCAGTACCGCCACCCCCAGGGCAGCGAAACCCTCAAGGAAGTCGAAGCCCTGCAGCGCGGCTACAACCCGCGCACCACCACCCTGCGCTGGCTGGGCAGCGTGGCCGCCAGCGAGGCCGAGGCCAAGCTGTTGGGCATCATCGAGCACAACCTCGCCGCCCAGTTGCAACTGCTGGCGTATGTGGCCAGCCTGCCGGCGCCGTTGCACATGCTGCGGTTGTCGAGTGATTTGCTGCCGTTCTACAGCCACCCCGAATGGGCTGCGTTCTACCGCGCGCCGAGTGTGGTGGCGAGGCTCGAGGCCGGCTTTGCGGCCATCGGCGCGCAGGCCCGCGCCGCGGATATTCGCCTGAGCTTCCACCCTGGGCAGTATTGCGTGCTCGGCTCGGACAAACCCCAGGTGGTGGAAAACAGCCTGGCCGAATTCGAATACCACGCCGACATGATCCGCTGGATGGGCTACGGCCAGCGCTTCCAGGACTTCAAATGCAACGTGCACATCGCCGGCCGCCTCGGCGCCGAGGGTGTGCGCGCGGTGTGGCCACGGTTGTCGGAGGTGGCGCGCCATTGCATCACCTTCGAGAACGAAGAAAAAACCTACGGCATCGACGCCTGCCTGCAACTGGCCGACCTCGCCCCGGTGGTGCTCGACATCCACCACAGCTGGATCAACGAAGACCGCCGCATCGCCCCCGACAGCCCACGGGTGCAGGCGATCATCGACAGCTGGCGCGGTGTGCGCCCGGTGATGCACTACTCGCAGCCGGTGGAACGCTTGCAGGCCCTCGGCTTCGCCGCGGATGCGCCGCTGGAGATGGACGCCGTGCTGGCGCAGGTGGGCAAGACCGAGCTGTACGGGCACAGCGCGATGATGTGGAACCAGGTGGTGAACCGCTATGCGCTGGCGTTTCTCGATCGCTTCGACATGATGTTCGAGGCCAAGGACAAGAACCTGGCGGTGTTGGCGTTTTATCGGGCGTATTTGCAGGGTTGAGGGCTTCCCGCAAGCGACCCCAACCTGGAGGATGCCGTGGGCTGGCACTGGTGGGGCTACACCGGGCCGAGAGCCGTTCAGCCCAACTTCACCGCCCAGGCCCTAATCACCGCTGAGCTAGCGCGAGGTGTCGTATGACTAAAAGAAATCTTTTCGCAGAGTTGATGGAAGGGGTAGAGGAGATGGCCCAGCACCGAGAGGGCCGCCTCACCCTGCGTCAATTCGAAGTCGACAGTAAGCCAGTACCTTCAGTGTCAGCAGATGAAATCGTGGCACTGCGCGAGAAGCTGCATATGTCTCAGCCAGTTTTCGCGCAGTGTTTTCGCGTGAGCACCGGTACATTACGAAAGTGGGAGCAATCCAAAGCGCGGCCGAATGTCCAGGCCTCCTTGCTTTTCAGGCTTGTTGAGCGCTACCCAGATATGTTTGATCGGATTGTTGCCCTGTAACCTGCCGATTTGCCTGCTTTGGGGGGGGCGGCGGGTGCAAATGCGAATTAGCCCTGTACTGCTGGCTTGCTGAAGGGCCAAGAGCCCCTCAGCCCAACTTCACCACCCCAATCCCCACCGCCACCAACAGCGCCGCCACCCCTCGGCGCACGCCGAAGCGTTCCTTGAACAGCAGCGTGGCAATCACCGCGGCGATGATCACGCTGCTCTCCCGCAGCGCCGCGACCTTGGCCACGCTGTCCAGCCGCATCGCCACCAGCACCAGTGCGTAGGCGCCGGCGTAGGTGAGGCCGCCGAACAGCGAGGCGCGCCACTGCTGGCGTAGATGCCGGGCCAGCGCCGGGCCGCGGCGGGCGGCGGCGAGCAGGGGCACGGGCAGGCTCATGGTCAGGGTGAAATACACCACGTACTGCAGGGCGCTGGCGCTCTGGCGCACGCCTTGGGCGTCGATCACCGTGTACAGCGCGGTGCACAGCCCGGCACCCAGCGCCGCGCCGGTGGCCGCCCAGTGGCCACGGCCGTGCAGCAGGCTGAGGATGCCGGCGGAAATCAAGCCGATGCCCAGCAGCGCCAGCGCGCCCAGGTGCTCACCCAGCCACAGCGCGGCGATCGCCGCCACCAGCAGCGGCGGCAGGCCGCGCACCAGCGGGTACACCTGGCCGAAGTCGCCGTGGTGGTAGGCCCGCACCAGCAGGTAGCGGTACACCAGGTTCACCAGCAGCGACAGCCCGATCAACGCCCAGATCGCCGCCCCCGGTGGCGCCACGAACGGCACCGCCAGCAGCGCGCCGAAAAACGCCACGGTGTCCAGCGCGGCCATGGTGCACAGGCGGTCGCCGCTGGATTTGACCACCGCGTTCCAGCCGGCGTGCATCAGCGCGGCGGTGAGGGCGAGGAGGGTGGCGAGCTGGCTGGCGGTCATGGCGGCACCGGGCTTGGAAAGACCACGCCAGCATGCCCGCCACGCTTGGCGCTGACCAATCGTTCTGCCTGCAACGCGGCATAAGCCGGGGTGATGGGAAAGGGTACCCGTGTACAATGGCCGGCCTGACGCGCCCGCTCGAAGAGGTAGCACGATGCAGCAAGGACCTTCGCTGACCCCCGGTTTCATGATCGTGCATGGCAACCGCCTGGACGACCTGCGCGCCCTGGCGGTGAACTGGATGCAACGCTACCCGCTGGCACCACTGGAAAACGAAACCGTGCTGGTGCACAGCAACGGCATCGCCCAATGGCTGAAGCTGGCCCTGGCCGAAGACCGCAGCGCCGGCGGTTGCGGCATCGCCGCCGCGCTCGAGGTGCAGCTGCCGGCGCGTTTTCTCTGGCAGGCCTACCGCAACGTGCTCGGCCGCGCCAGCACGCCGGAAACCTCCCCCCTCGACAAAGCCCCGCTGCTGTGGCGGTTGATGCGCGTGCTGCCGGGCCTGCTCGGGCAGCCGGCGTTCGCCGGGCTGGCGGGGTTTCTGGGTGACGACGGCGATGGGCGCAAGCTGCACCAGTTGGCCGAACGCCTGGCTGACCTGTTCGACCAATACCAGGTGTACCGCGCCGACTGGCTCGACGATTGGGCCGCCGGGCACGACCAACTGCGCCACCTGCGCGGCGGCGTGCAGCCGCTGGCCGCTGACCAACTGTGGCAGGCCCAACTGTGGCGCGAGGTGCTCGCCGATGTGGGCGAGGGCGCCCTGGCGCAGAGCCGCGCCGGCGTGCACCGGCGCTTTATCGAGCGCCTGGCCGAGCCCGGCCCGGCGCCGGCGGGGCTGGCGCGGCGGGTGGTGGTGTTCGGGATTTCCTCGATGCCGGCGCAGGTGCTCGAAGCCCTGGCCGCGCTGGCCCGGCACAGCCAGGTGCTGCTGTGCGTGCACAACCCTTGCCGCCACCACTGGGCCGACATCGTCGCTGACAAAGAACTGCTCGGCCACGCCTACCGGCGCCAGCCGCACAAGCTCGGCGCGGCGCCGGCTGGCAACCACGGCCAACCGCTGCTGGCGGCGTGGGGCAAGCAAGGCCGCGACTACATCAACCTGCTCGACAGCTATGACGACCCGGCCAGTTACCAGAACCTGTTCCAGGCCGTCAGTGGCGGGCGCATCGACCTGTTCGACGACAGCCAACCCACGCACCTGCTCGGCCAGTTGCAGAACGACATCCTCGAACTGCGCCCGCTGGCCGAAAGCCGCCCGCTGTGGCCGGCGGTCGACCCAAGCGGCGACCACTCGCTGCGCTTCCAGTTGGTGCACAGCGCCCAGCGCGAAGTCGAGGTGCTGCACGACCAACTGCTCGCCCGCTTCAGCGCCGACCCTGCCCTGCAGGCGCGCGATGTGATCGTCATGGTGCCCGACATCAACGCCTACGCCCCGCACATCCAGGCGGTGTTCGGCCAGGTGCCGCGTGACGACGCCCGCTACATCCCGTTCACCCTCGCCGACCAGGGCCAGCGCGGTCGCCAGCCGCTGCTGATCGCCCTGGAGCACCTGCTGCGGTTGCCGCAAAGCCGCTTCAGCGTGAGTGACATCCTTGACCTGCTCGACGTGCCCGCGGTGCGCGCGCGCTTGGGCATCGATGAAGCCGACGTGCCCACCCTGCAGCGTTGGGTCGACGGCGCTGGGGTGCGCTGGGGCGTAGACGCCGCCCACCGTGAAAGCCTCGAGATGCCCGAAGGCCTGGAGCAGAACACCTGGCGCTTCGGCCTGCGGCGCATGCTGCTCGGGTACGCCAGCGGCCAGGCGCCCGCGCTGGGCGGTATCGAGCCGTACGACGAAGTGGCCGGCCTGGAGGCGGCCCTGGCCGGGCCGTTGCTGGCGCTGATCGAGCGCCTCGACGTGGCCCGCCTCGACCTGCAACAACCCGCCACCCCCGAGGGCTGGGTCGAGCGCCTGCAAGCGCTGTTGCGGGTGTTCTTCAAGCCCCAGGGCGACGCCGACCAACTGCTGCTCGACCAGTTGCTGGCCCTGCTCGACGACTGGCGCGCCACCTGCGAACTGGCCGGTTTCGCCGAGCCGGTCACCCTGCCGGTGGTGCATGAGGCCTGGCTGGCCGGCATCGAGCAGGGCAGCCTGAGCCAGCGCTTTCTCGCCGGCGCGGTGAATTTCTGCACCCTGATGCCAATGCGCGCGATCCCGTTCAAGCTGGTGTGCCTGCTCGGCATGAACGACGGCGACTTCCCGCGGCAACAGCAAGCGGTGGACTTCGACCTGATGCGCAACGACTACCGCCCCGGTGACCGTTCCCGCCGCGAAGACGACCGCTACCTGCTGCTCGAGGCGCTGTTGTCGGCGCGCGACCAGCTCTACGTGAGCTGGGTTGGGCGCAACATCCGCGACAACAGCGAGCGGGTGCCGTCGGTGCTGGTCAGCCAGTTGCGCGATCACCTCAGCGCCGGTTGGGCGCTGGCCGGCGGCAGCGGCAAAAAAGATGAACTGCTCGCCGCCTTGACCCAGGCCCACCCGTTGCAGCCGTTCAGCGCTACCTACTTCGCCGGCCAGCCCGGGCCTGATGGCCTGTATACCTATGCCCACGAGTGGCGTGAGGTGCACGCGGCTCAAGCCAGCACCGCGGCCGAGGGGCCGCTGGCGGCGTTGGGCATGGACACCCCGCTGAGCTTGCGCCAACTGGCCAACCTGCTGCGCGACCCGGTGGCGGCGTTTTTCGAGCAGCGGCTGAAGGTGCGTTTTGCCGAGCAGGCCCTGACCAGCCGCGATGACGAAGCGTTCGCCCTCGATGGCCTGGAGCGCTGGCAGCATCAGGATGCCCTCAGCCAGGCGCTCAAGGGGTGGGTAGAAGCCGCCTGGCAGCCCGAGCAACTGGCGGCGCGGCTGGGCGCCGAGGTCGAGCGCCTGCAACGCCGTGGCGAGTTGCCACTGGGCGCCTTCGGCGCGCTCAGCGCGCGTGACCTGGCCGCGCCGCTGCCGAACCTGCTGGACCGCTACCAGGCCCACCTGCGCGCTTGGCCGTACCCGGTCGAAGGCCAGGTGGCCGCGGCGCTGCCGGCGGACGCCGAGGCGCAGGTGCCCGGGCTCAGCGACTGGGTCGGCGGCCTGCGGCAGAACGCCGAGGGCCATTTGGCGTTGATCCAGCTCGACAGCAAAAAACTGGTGGATGAAGGCGTGTACCGCTGGCACAACCTGGTGCGGCCGTGGGTGTACCACCTAGCGCTGCAACTGGGCGAGCAGCCCTGCACCAGCGTGTGGGTGAGCCTCAAGGGCGACGTGGTGCTGCGGCCGATCCCGGCCGCGCAAGCCCGGGCGCAGTTGGCCAGCCTGCTCGCGGCCTGGGCCCAGGCCATGCGCGAACCGTTGCCGGTCGCCTGCCGCAGCGCCTTTGCCTGGCTCGAGCAAAGCCCCGGCGACGAAGGCGATGAAGCGCCGCGCCTGGCCGCTGCCCGCGACGCCTACGAAGGCGGCTACATGGCCGCTGGTGAGGTGGAGGGCTCTTTCGCCCTGCGCCGCGCCTACCCGGATTTCGACAGCCTCAATGCCAGCGGGCAGTTCGGCCAGTGGGCCGAGCGGCTGTATGGCGGGCTCTTTCAACACCTGGCCGAGAGCACTGTGCAATGACGCCCTTGAACCTTGCCCCGCTGAGTTTCCCGCTGCACGGCAGCCGCCTGATCGAGGCCAGCGCCGGCACCGGCAAAACCTTCACCATCGCCCTGCTGTATGTGCGCCTGGTGCTCGGCCACGGTGGCGAGAATGCCTTCCCACGGCCGCTCACGCCGCCCCAGGTGCTGGTGGTGACCTTCACCGACGCTGCCACCCAAGAGCTGCGCGATCGCATCCGCGCGCGCCTGGCCGAGGCCGCCGCCTGCTTTGCCTCGCCAGAGGGCGAGCACGACAGCCTGCTGGTCAGCCTGCGCGCCAGTTACCCCGCCGAGCAGTGGCCGGGGTGCGCCCAGCGCCTGCAACTGGCCGGCGAGTGGATGGACGAAGCCGCCGTTTCGACCATCCACGGCTGGTGCTACCGCATGCTGCGCGAGCACGCCTTCGACAGCGGCAGCCTGTTTACCCAAACCCTTGAAACCGACCAGCGCGAGCTGCTCAGCGAGGTGGTGCGCGACTACTGGCGGCGGCATTTCTATAGCCTGCCGCTGCCCCAGGCGATGGCCATCGGTGACTGCTTCAGTGGTCCCGAAGCGCTGGAGCACGCGCTGCTGCCGTTGTTGTCGCGCGGCGACGCCCAGTATCAGTTCGAGGGCAGCGTGCTGCCCACGCCGGCCTCCCTGGCCGGGTTGCTGCAGGGCCCTGGGCAGTGGTATGAGCAGGTGCCGCAACTGGAGGCCGCCGCCCGCGCGCTGTGGCTGGCGCACCGCGAGGAACTCGAAGCACTGCTGCGCGAACTGCGCCCGGCGCTGAACGGCAACAGCTACCGCAAGTACGACCAGGACGAGGTGTTCAACGCCGCCTTGGCCGCGCTGGCCGCCTGGGCCCAGGGCGCGCCGGCGCCGAAGAACATCGAGCGCTTCGGCCAGCGCGGGTTCAAGCTCAAGGCCAAGGCGCAGGCCCCGGCGCACCCGGCGTTCGCCGCGATCGATACCTGGCTGGAGGCCCACGCGGCAAAGCTCGACATCCGCCCGCAACTGCTGCTGCACGCCCTCGCCGAGGTGCGCCAGCGCTTCGACGCGCAAAAGCGCCAGCGCGCGCAGATCGGCTTCGACGACCTGCTGCAGCGCCTCGACCAGGCCCTGCAGGGGCCCGCCGGGCCGCGCCTGGCGCGGTTGATCCGCGAGCAGTACCCGGTCGCGCTGATCGACGAATTCCAAGACACCGACCCGGTGCAGTACCGTATTTTCGACAGCATCTACGCAGTGCGCGAGAACCTGCCCGACTGCGGGTTGTTCATGATCGGCGACCCCAAGCAGGCGATCTACTCGTTCCGCGGGGCCGACATCTACACTTACCTGCAAGCCCGCGAGGCCACCGCCGGGCGGCATTACACCCTGGGCACCAACTACCGCTCCAGCCAGGCCATGGTCGACGCGGTCAACCACTGCTTCGCCTTTGCCGAGCGCTACCCGCGCGGGGCGTTTCGTTTCGCCGAGGCCGGCGGCAACCCGGTGCCGTTCAACGCCGTGGGCGCCAAGGGCCGTGAAGAAGTGCTGCAACTGCACGGCCAGCCGGCCACCGCGCTGACCTTCTGGCAGCTGCCCCAAGACGGCTTGATCAACAAACGCGATTACCTGGCACTGGCCGCCGAAACCTGCGCCTCGGCGATCCAGGGCTGGCTGGCCGAAGGCTCCGCCAGTGGGCTGCTCAAGGGCGGCGTGCTCACCCCGCTGCGCCCGGCCGACATCGCCGTGCTGGTGCGCAGCCGCGCTGAAGCCGAAACCCTGCGCGGTGCCCTGGCCCGGCGCCAGTTGGCCAGCGTGTACTTGTCTGACCGCGACTCGGTGTTCGCCAGCGACGAGGCCCGCGACCTGTTGTTCATCCTCCGTGCCTGCGCCCAGCCGGGCAGCGACCCGTTGCTACGCGCCGCGCTGGCCACCCACAGCATCGGCCTGAGCTGGGCCCGCCTCGAAGAGCTGAACCACAACGAGCGCTACTGGGAAGAGCAGGTCGAGCGCCTGCGGGAGCTGCGCAAGGTCTGGCAGTACCAGGGCGTGCTGCCGATGCTGCGGCGGTTGTTCAACCACTACCAGGTGCCGGCGCGGTTGCTGCGCGCCACGGGCGGCGAGCGGCGCTTGACCAACCTTTTGCACCTGGCCGAATGGCTGCAGCGCAGCGCCGCCGAGCTGGACGGCGAGCATGCGTTGATCCGCCACCTGGCCGAGCAGATCGACAGCGCCAGCGAAGAAGAAATCCTCCGCCTGGAGAGCGACGCCGACCTGATCAAAGTGGTCACGGTGCACAAGTCCAAGGGCCTGGAATACCCGTTGGTGCTGCTGCCGTTCGCCTGCGCCGCGCGCGAGATCGACGGCCGTGGCAACACCCCGCCGATGTACCACGACGCCGAGCATGCGCTGGCCGTGGAACTGGCCCCGGGCGACGCCGCCAAAGCCGCCCGCGCGCTGGCCAACGACGAGCGCCTGGGCGAAGAAATGCGCTTGCTTTACGTGGCCCTGACCCGCGCCCGCTACGCCACCTGGGTGTGCATGGCCGAGCAGGGCCGGGCCGGTGGCAAAGCCACCGAGCTGCACAAGGGCGCCCTCGGCTACCTGCTCGCCGGCGGCGAAGAAGTGCCCGCCGGGGCCCTGGCTGGGCAGTTGCAGGCGCTGGCCGGGGAGGCCACGGCGTTGGCGTTGCAGGCGGCCCCGCAGGTTGGCTTCGAACGCCATGCCCTGGCCCGCGCCGGGGCCTTGGGCCCGGCGCTGGAGCCGGCTGGCAAGGTCCAGCAACACTGGTGGATCGCCAGCTACTCGGCGCTGGCACTGGCCGCCGACGGCCACCTCGGCGGCCTGGTGCCAGAGCCAAGCACCGCCCAGGAAGCCAACCTGCGCGAGGCCCTCGAAGCCGAAGAACCACCGCTGGCCAATGCCCCGGGGATCCACGGCTTCCCCCGTGGCGCCGGCCCCGGCACCTTCCTCCACGGCCTGTTCGAGTGGGCTGGCCGTGAAGGTTTCGGCGCGGTCGCGGCTGACCCTCAACGCCTGCGCAATGCCGTGGCGCGGCGCTGCAACCTGCGTGACTGGGAAAGCTGGATCGAACCGTTGAGCCAATGGCTGCTGGAGTACTTCAACACGCCCTTGCCGCTGCCCGGCTTCGAGCCGGTGCGCCTGGCGGAGCTGGCCGCCTACCAGGTAGAGATGGAGTTCTGGTTCTCCAGCTCGCAGGTGGCGGTGCCGGCGCTCGATGGCATCGTCACCGCGGGTACCCTGGCCGGGGTGCAACGCCCGGCGCTGGCGTACAACCAGCTCAACGGCCTGTTCAAAGGGTTCATCGACCTGGTGTTCGAGCACCAGAGCCGCTACTACGTGGCGGACTTCAAATCCAACTGGCTGGGCGCCAGCAGCGAGGCCTATGTGCCGCTGGCCATGGCCGAGGCCATGCTCGGCAAACGCTATGACCTGCAACTGTGCCTGTACCTGCTGGCCCTGCACCGGCAACTGAGCGCGCGCCTGCCCGGCTACGATTACGACCAGCACATGGGCGGCGCGCTGTACCTGTTCATTCGTGGCCAACAGGCGCCGGGCCATGGTGTGCATTTCGAGCGCCCCACCCGCGCGGTGATCGAACAGCTCGACCACCTCTTCCAAGGCCAGCGCCAGGAGCACACGGCATGAGCCTGAAAACCCTCAGCGACAACCTGCGCCCACATGAGCGCGGCGCCCAGCCGGTCGGCCAGGCCAGCAGCGAGCACTTGTTGCAGCAACTCGATTACTGGGTGCTGCGCGGCTGGTTGCGCGCGCTCGACCGCGCCTTCGCCGGCTTCGTGCTGGAGCAGGCGCCGCACAGCCCGGCGCCGGTGCTGCTGGCGGCGGCGATGGTCAGCCACCAACTGGGCCGCGGCCACACCTGCCTCGACCTGCAAGCCACCCTGCGCGCGCCGGACTTCACCCTGTCGATGCCACCCGAAGGCGAGCACGGCGGCCAATTGCCCTCTGCCTGGCTTGCCGGCCTCGACCTGGCCCAGTGGCGCCAGGCGCTGGCGGCCAACCCGCTGGTCGAAGACCACGACAACGGCCTTGAGCAGCCCGAGCGGCCCCTGGTGCTGGCCGGCGCGCGGCTGTACCTGCGCCGCTACTGGAACTACGAACGGCGCATCGCCCAGGCCCTCGCCGAGCGCCTGGAACAACCGGCCAGCACCCCGGCGCAGTTGGGCGAACGCTTGCAGCAGTTGTTTCCTGAGCCGCTGTGGGTCAATGGCGAGCGCCAGAGCGATTGGCAAAAACTCGCCTGCGCACTCTGCGCGCGGGCGCACTTCAGCGTAATCACTGGCGGCCCCGGCACCGGCAAGACCACCTCGGTGGTGCGCCTGCTGGGCTTGCTGCAAACCCCGGCGGTGCAGGCCGGGCGGCCACTGCGCATTCGCCTGGCGGCACCCACCGGCAAGGCCGCGGCGCGGTTGTCCGAGTCCATCGGCCGGGCGGTCAGCGCGCTGCCGGTGAGCGATGAGGTGCGCGCGGCGATCCCCACCGAGGTTTCGACCCTGCACCGCCTGCTCGGCAGCCGGCCGGATTCGCGCAACTTCATTCACCACGCCGGCAACCGCCTGCAACTGGACGTACTGGTGGTCGACGAAGCCTCGATGATCGACCTGGAGATGATGGCCTGCCTGCTCGCCGCGCTGCCGCCGGCGGCGCGCTTGATCCTGTTGGGCGACAAAGACCAGTTGGCCTCGGTCGACGCCGGCTCGGTGCTGGGCGACCTCTGCCGCGACGCCGAGGCCGGCCACTACAGCCAGGCCACCGTGCGCTGGCTGGCCGAGCACACCGGCGAGGCGGTGCAGGCGCCGGCGCTGGTGTTTGCCGAAGGCGCGGGCGACCCCTTGGCCCAGCAAACGGTGATGCTGCGCTACTCGCGGCGCTTCGACGCCGAGCAGGGCATCGGCCGCCTGGCGCGGCTGGTCAACGCCCAGCAGGCCAGCGCTGCCCGGCAGTTGCTGGCGGCGCCGTCCGATCAACTGCTGGCGCTGCGCTTGCGCAACGAACAGGACGCCGCCCTCGACACCCTGCTGATCGACGGCCAGGGTGAGCGCCCCGGCTATCGGCATTACCTGCAGGCTTTGCAGCACCTGCGCCCGGCCGCCGGCACCGAGTGGGACGCCCCGGCCTGGCAAGCCTGGGCCGCTGAACTGCTGGTGGCGTTCGATCGCTTCCGCCTGCTCTGCGCCTTGCGCCGCGGCCCCTGGGGTGTTGAAGGGTTGAACCAGCGCCTGGCCGCGGCGCTGCATGCCCGCGGGCTGCTGCCCGGCGAGCATGGCTGGTACGAAGGCCGCCCGGTGCTGGTGACCCGCAACGACTACAGCCTGAACCTGATGAACGGCGACATCGGCATCGCCCTGCAGGTGCCCACCCCGGGTGGCCAGTTGGCCTTGCGCGTGGCCTTCCCGCGTAACGACGGCAGCGCCGGGGTGCGCTTCGTGCTGCCGAGCCGGCTGGTGGAAGTCGACACCGTGTTCGCCATGACCGTGCACAAGTCCCAGGGCTCGGAGTTCGAGCACACCGCGCTGGTGCTGCCCGATGCGCTGAACCCGGTGCTGACCAAAGAATTGCTGTACACCGCGATCACTCGCGGCAAACGCTGGTTCAGCCTGGCCGAGGTCAACCCGGCGGTGTTCGAAGGCGCCGCCGGCCGCCAGGTGGAACGCACCAGCGGGCTGCCGGCACAGTTGGCCGAAGCTTTGGCCGGCCACACTCAGGAGATACGCAATGCTTGACCCCACCACCCTGCAATGGGCCTGCGCCGCCTTGCTGCTGGCCAGCGCCGGCCTGGGCCTGGCCGTGGCCTGGCAGGCCGCGCGCCAGCGCGCCAGCCAGGCGCAACTGGAGCAGGCGCAGTTGCTGCTGGAGCAGCAGCGCGACGCCAACCTCGCCCAGCAACTCGAGTTGGGCGAGCTCAACGCCGGCCTGCGCGCCGAGCAGCAACACGCCCAGCACTGGCAACAGCAGTGTGGCCAGGCCCGTGGCGAGGCCCTGCAACTGCGCGAGCAGGCCCAACAGGCCTACACCGCCCAGGCCGAGGCCCAGCGCCAGGCCAGCGTGGCCCAGGCCCAGCAGGAGCAGGCCCAGGCGCAACTGCAGGAGCACCGCGCCGGCCGCGCTCAGTTGCAGGCCCAGTACGATGAACTGCACGGCCGCTTCGCCGAGCTGGGCCGGGAGCACGCCACCCTCACCAGCACCCTGGAGCACAAGCAGCAGCACTTCGCCGAGCAGCAGCAGTTGCTCAAGGAAAGCCGCGAACAGCTCAAGCTCGAATTCGAGCAACTCGCCGGGCAGATCTTCGAAGCCAAGGGCCAGGCGTTCTCCCAGCACAGCCAGCAGTCCCTCGATGCGCTGCTCAAGCCGTTCCGCGAGCAGATCGAAGGCTTTCGCGCCAAGGTCGAAGACATCCACCACAAGGACGTGCAACAACAGGCGGCGTTGGCCCAGGAACTGCTGCACCTCAAGGAGCTGAACCGGCAGATCACCCAGGAAGCCCACGACCTCACTACCGCCCTCAAAGGCCAGAAAAAGGCCCAAGGCAATTGGGGCGAGCTGATCCTGGAAAACGTCCTCGACCGCTCCGGGCTGGTGCTCAACCGGGACTACAAACGCGAGGTGAGCATCACCGGCGAAAACGGCCGGCAACGCCCGGACGCCATTGTTTACCTGCCCCAGGGCAAGCACCTGATCATCGACGCCAAGGTCTCGCTCAACGCTTACGTGCGCTACATCAACAGCGAGGATGACACCGAACGGCGCCTGGCCCTGGCCGAGCATGTGGCGGCGTTCAGCGCACGGATCAAGGAATTGGCCGACCGCCAGTACTTCGACCTGCCCGGGCTGAACGCCCCGGAAATGGTGTTCATGTTCGTGCCGATCGAATCGGCCTTCGTCGAGGCGCTCAAGGCCGATGAAGGCCTGTTCCACAAGGCCATCGAGCAGAACGTACTGGTGGCCACGCCGACCACCCTGCTCACCAGCCTGAACATCGTGCGCCAGTTGTGGCGCTTCGAAGACCAGAACAAGCACACCGCCGAACTCGCCGACCGCGCCGCCAAGGTGTACGACAAACTGCGCACCTTCCTCGGCAGCATGGACGCCGTCGGCTCCAGCCTGGAAAAAGCCCAGGACGCCTACCGCAAAGCCTGCGACCAACTGGTGAATGGCCGCGGCAACCTGGTCAAGCAGGTCAATGACTTCCGCCAATTGGGCGTGGCGGTCAAGGGCGAGTTGAGCGGCGAGTGGGTCGACCGTGCCGAGCTGGAGCTGGGCCGGGAGGCGCCAGCGCTGGTGGAGGAGGGGAGTGGGCCGGTGGGTTGACTGCCCATCGGGCATCGATGAAAATAACGTCAAGGGCTCGATAAGAGCGTTGCTGCCCGGCGTCAAGGTGCTCATTGGCCGGCAGTGTGGATCGCGGGATGCACCGTCCCGAGTAGCGGCAACCAGGCATCAACGGTTGGCTTGCGACCCCATCTCCAGGGTTACCTGGGATGAGCTAAGTAAGCGCTGCGACTACAGGCCCTTGCACATCTTCAAAAGCGCCCATCGTGGCGCTTTTTTTATGGCCTTCTATGGCCTATTGCATTGCACGTTACCTACCAGGCTTCCGTGCCCTCTGCGATTCAGCCGATATGCGGTGACCACTGAGTAGAACCTCAACGCCTGCCCGTTTCCGAGAATGGGCTCGAGCACTGCGTATCCCTTCGCGCTGCGCAATATTGCGAGGCGATAGCCATTGCGGGTTTGATGGAATTCGCAATAGATCGGGGCCTTGTGAACGATGATGGACGCGACGTATGCCGCTACTTCGCCTATGGCCTTGCACCCCCATCGCGGTAGCTCATGGGCATGTTCAGCCCATATGTGGTTCACACCGAAGCCCTTGTTCGGCCCCACGTGCCGGCCAGCGCGGAGGTAGATCTCACCGGCGGGTAATGAAATACCTTGGCGTTTGATAGTCGGGATGTAACCGAAGCTTTGTTGGCCTGTGAACGGCTGGGCAATGAAGTCGTGGGCGTGCAGCCCCGGCAGGTACTGAGCCGCTAAGGCTGGGGGCTGTGGAGGATGCACTGCTTCACTTCCGTCCGAGGGGGAGCGGATTTTCCCATCCCGCGGAGGGCAAAATCCCTTAGTACACAAAATGTTCTGATTTTTAGCGTGGGCCACGCCAAGCGCATCGCAGCCATTGCCGTCCCGCTACAATTGAAATACATTGCAACTCATTCTCAACTACCCCTTTCCCCTTCCATGCCCAACCTCGCCCCCCAGCCCAGCCCGCCCCAGAGCATCGCCGGGCTCTATGGCTTGCATCACGGCTGGCTGGTGAACTGGCTGCGTGGCCGCCTGGGCTGTTCTCAGCAGGCCGCCGACATCGCCCAGGACACCTTCCTGCGGGTGCTGCTGGCTGACCGCCGCGCGCCATTGGCGGCGCAACTGGTCGAGCCGCGGCACTATCTGGTCACGGTGGCCAAGCGGGTGATGGTCGATGGCTTTCGCCGCCGTTCGGTGGAGCAAGCCTACCTGCAGCTGCTGGCCGAGCAGCCTGAGCAGTACGCGCTGGCGCCGGAAGAGCGACTAATGCTGCTGGAAACCCTGCAGGCGCTCGATGCCATGCTCAGCGGCCTGGGGCCGCGGGTGAAGCAGGCGTTTTTGCTCTCGCAATTGCAGGGCCTGGGGTACAAGGCGATTGCCGCGCAGTTGGGGGTGACGGTCAGCTCGGTGACCAAGTACATCGCCAAGGCCACCGAGCATTGCCTGCTGTTCGCGCTGGACAACCCCTGATGGCCGCCAGCGATCGCCGCCAGGCGCTCAGCGCCGCGGCGCAGTGGTTCGCCCGCCTCGGCGCGGCACCGGCAGACCCGGCCCTGCAGCAGCAATGGCAGCAATGGCATAACGCGTGCCCCACTCACCAGTGGGCCTGGCAGCGGCTGGCCATGCTGCAGGCGCAACTGGGCCAGGCCCAGGGCGGGCTGGGTTACAACGTGCTGGCCCAGGCCGGCGCGGGTGGCCTGGGCCGCCGCGCGCTGCTCAAGGGCCTGGTGCTTGGCGCCGGGCTGGGCGCGCTCGGCTGGGGTGGCTACCGCCAGGCGCCGGTGTGGCTGGCCGATCTGCGCACCGGCACCGGTGAGCAGCGCAGCCTGCGCCTGGCCGATGGCAGCCGGCTGGTGCTGAACACCGCCAGCGCGGTGGATGTGGACTTCACCGCCACGGCGCGGGCCCTGCGCCTGCGGGCCGGCGAGGTGTTCATCGAAACTGCCAAAGACGCGCGGCCCTTTACCCTGAGCACCGGCCACGGCACCTTGCGCGCGCTCGGCACGCGCTTTGGCGCCCGCCTGTACCCGCGGCACACGGAGCTGGCGGTGTTCGAGCACGCGGTGGCGGTGCACCCGGCCCATGTGGCGGGCGAGCAAGCGGTGATCCAGGCCGGGCAGGGTGTGGCCTTCAGCGCCGACGGGGTAATGCCGCCGCGCGCCTTGGCGGCAGACGAAGACGCCTGGGTCAGCGGCCGGCTGGTGATCGACGGCTGGCGGCTCGACCGCTTGATCGCCGAGTTGCAGCGCTATCGGCCCGGGTACCTGGGCTGCGCCGGTGAGGTGGGGCACTGGCGGGTGTCGGGCGCTTATTCGCTGCGCGACCTCGACCTTACCCTCGCCGCGGTGGCCCGCGCGCTGCCGGTGCGGGTCGAGCGCTATGGGCCGTTCTGGGCCCGGGTGGTACCGGTGTAAAAAAACTTCACGGGGCATTGTCGATTTTGCCCAGGCGGCGCGACTCCTGTTCAACAGCCTTCACATTCGCTCGCCGCGAGCCTCAGGAGTCAGCATGCGCCCCCGCTCTTTCAACGCCTTGGCCTTCAACCCACGCAGCACCTTGCGCCTCGCCCTGTTCGGCGCGGGGCTGGTGTGCCTTGAGCCGGTGCTGCTCGGCAGCGCAGGCGCGCAGGCGGCCAGCGTACAAAAAAACTACACCATCGGTGCCGGCCCGCTGGGCGCGGTGCTGGGCCGTTTCGCCAATGAGGCCGGCGTGGTGTTGTCGTTCGACAGCGCCCTGACCCAAGGCAAGCAAAGCGCCGGGCTGAGCGGCAGTTACAGCGTGGAGCAGGGGTTTGCCCAGTTGCTGGCCGGTTCTGGCCTCAGCGCCGCGCCCAGCACTGACGGCAGCTTCGTGCTGGTGCCGGGGGCTGAAGGCGATACCCTGCAGTTGGGGGTGAGCAGCATCAGCGGCGCGGCCCTGGGCGAAACCACCGAAGACACCGGCGCGTACACCACCGGCCAGACCCGCACCGCCAGCAAGTTCGGGCTGAGCCTGCGGCAAACCCCGCAATCGGTGACGGTGATCCCCCGGCAACTGATGACCGACCACAACCTCAGCTCGCTTGACGACGTGGTCACCTTCACCCCGGGGTTGAGCAGCAACCACCGCGACAGCGAGCGTTACACGTTCTACTCCCGTGGGTTCCAGATCCAGAACTTCGAGTACGACGGCGTGCCGGCCCAGGTCGCCAACGAGTCGCAGCAGTTCACCAGCACCCTCGCCGACATGGCCATCTACGACCGCGTTGAGGTCGTGCGCGGCGCCACCGGCCTGCTCAGCGGCGCGGGTACCCCGTCGGCCACCCTCAACCTGGTGCGCAAGCGCCCCACCGCGGAGTTCCAGGGCTATGTGGCCGGTGAGGCCGGCGCCTGGGACCGTTACCGCTCCGAGGCGGATGTGTCCGGGCCGCTGACCGACAGCGGCAACGTACGCGGCCGGCTGGTGGCGGTGTACGAAACCGCCAACTCGTTCGTTGACTGGTACAAGACCGACAAGCGGGTGATGTACGGCGCGCTGGACATCGACCTGAATGCCAGCACCGTGCTGCGCACCAGCCTGGATTACCAGAACAACAATTCCGATGGCGTCAGCTTCGGCCACATTCCGCTGTTCTACAGCAACGGCAGCGCCACGAACTTTTCCCGCTCGTTCAACCCCGGGGCGCGCTGGAGCTACCTCGACAACAACCAGTACAACCTCAGCACGGTGCTCGACCACCAGTTGGGCGGCGGCTGGAGCGCCAAGGCCGCTTACAGCCACCAGTACGCCTACCGCCATGGCGTGACCGGTTCGGCCAGCCGCGGCGCGCCCGATGCCCTCACCGGCAGCGGCGCGGGGATGTACATCAACCGGCTCGACAGCTACCAGACCCAGGACAACCTCGACCTGTACGCCAGCGGCCCCTTCGAGCTGGGTGGGCGAGAGCATGAGTTGGTGGTCGGTAGCAACATTGCCTACACCCACCTGAACTACCCGACCTACCAGAATAATTTCCCTGACCTGGACAACATCTACCAGTGGGACGGCGACCCCCACGCCAAGCCGCACCTGAACAAAACCGAAGAGAGTATCAGCCGCCTGAGCCAGCAGGGGCTGTACGCGGCCGTGCGGCTGAAGCCCTACGACCCGCTCACGCTGATCCTTGGCAGCCGCGTGAGTACCTGGCGCCAGGAGGACTACAACCGAGCGGTAGGCGCTGCCGACGGCACCACCGATGTGACCAAGAAGCACGGCGTAGTCACCCCCTACGCCGGTGTGGTGCTTGACCTCAACGACACCTATTCGGTGTACGCCAGCTACACCTCGATCTTCCTGCCGCAAACCTACTACCGCACCGCCGGTGGCACCTCGCTCGCGCCGCTCGAGGGCGACAACTACGAGCTGGGCATCAAGGGCGAATTCTTCAACGGCGCGCTGAACGCCAGTGCGGCGGTGTTCGAGGTCAAGCAGAAGAACACCCCGCAGTTTGTCGGCAACGCCGACGATGGCAGTGAGATTTATCGGGCGATTGCCGGCACCACCACCCGCGGCATCGAAACCGAGATCAACGGCGAAGTGCTGCCGGGTTGGCAGGTATTGGCCGGTTACACCTACCGTGAGTCGAACGACAACGACGGTAACCGGGTAGAAACCAACCAGCCGATGAACCTGTTCAAGCTCGCCACCCGCTACCAACTGCCGGGCGCCTGGAACCGCCTGACGGTGGGCGGCAGCTGGCTGTGGCAAAGCTCGATCTACGCCAGCAACGAAGACTTCGGCACCAAGGCCTACCAGCGCGCCTATGGGGTGGTGGGGTTGTTGGCCAACTATAAGGTCGATGAGCACCTGAGCGTGGGCCTGAACCTGAACAACCTGTTCGACAAGAAGTACTACGACGGCCTCGGCACCTTCAATTCCGGCTCGTACGGCGAGCCGCGCAACCTGGTGGCCAACGCCCGCTGGGCGTTCTAGAGGGTGGCGAGCATCACTGGCAGCAGCACGATCATCAGCGCCAGTGCCACCAGCCCGACCAGCACCCGGCTTTTCAGGCGGTAGCTCTGGGCGACCTGGCTGGCTTCCAGGGTGACTTGGGTGAACCGCGCGCTGAGCGCCGCCAGCGCCTGGTACTGGGCCAGGGCGTCCTGCTCGCGCTGGGCCTCGGCCTCGCGCAGGGCCGCCTCCAAGCGCTCGCAGCGCGCCTCGGCCTCTGCCAGGGCTGCCGCGCGGCTGTTGCTGACGTACAGCACCAACTGCCGTTTGAGGGTTTCCTGGGCTCGCTGCTGTTCGGCCAGTGCGGCGTTCAGGGCCTGGGTGATGTCCGTGTCAGGGGTGTTTAGGGTGCTCATCGCGCCTCCGTGCCCAACCCGCGTGTATGAGAATGCTTCTGGCAGAAAATACCGGCCCTGTGCCAGCGTAGCTCAAGTTTGCTGGCCCTTCGCCTTGAACCCACCCCGCAACTCAGCGATGCTCAGCCCTTTGCCGCCAAGGACTGCCGCCACCATGCCACCGCACATCCCACCGCGCGCCGACGACGAGGCCTTCTGGGCCGAGGTCGCCACCCGCTACCCCCGCGACAGCGGCCCGATCAACCTCGACAACGGTTACTTCGGGCGCATGAGCCGCGGCGTGCTGGCCGCCTACACCGACGCGATCGAATACGTGAACCGCAGCAACGCCGTGTACGTACGCGAAGGCTTCGACCGCCAGCAGGCCGAGGCCATCCGCCAGCAACTGGCCGAGCTGATCGGCGTGCCGGCCGAGGAGTTGGCGTTCGCCCGCAGCGCCACCGAGGCGCTGTATGCCTTGATCCGCAACTACAACCGCCTGCAACCCGGCGACCAGGTGCTGATCAGCGACCTCGACTACCACGCCGTGCAGGCGGCCTTCCGCTGGCTGGCCAAGGCCCGCGGGGTGGAGGTGATCGAAGTCCGCCACGCCCACCCGGCCAGCTACGAGGCCGTGCTGGCCACCTACAGCGAGGCCTTCGCCACGCACCCGCGGCTCAAGCTGATGCTGCTGACCCACGTCACCCACCGCACCGGCCTGGTGATGCCGGCCCAGGCCATCGCCGAGGCGGCCAGGGCCCGTGGTATCGACGTGCTGCTCGACGGCGCCCATTCGCTGGGGCAACTGGAGGTCGACTTGCCGGCGCTGGGCATCCCGTTCGCCGGCTTCAACCTGCAGAAGTGGATCGGCGCACCGCTGAGCCTGGGGGTGATCCGCGTACAGCGCGACCGCTTGGGCAGCTTTGACCCGGACATGGGCAACCCCAGCTACCCCGCCGGTGACGTGCGCAGCCTGGCGCCCTACGGCACGCCGAACGTGCCTGCGCTGATGAGCCTGCCGGCGGTGTTCGCCGAGCACCAGGCGGTGGGCGGCTGGGCGGCCAAGGGCGCGCGCTTGCGCTATTTGCGTGACCTCTGGGTGCGTGAGGCGCGGCAGTTGCCGGGCATCGAGGTACTGACCCCGGATGACCCGCGGCTGTACTGCGGGATCACCGCGTTCAGGTTCAGCGAGGCACCGGACCAAATGGTGATGCGCGCGCGGCTGCTCGAGGAGTACAACCTGTTCACCGTGGGCCGTGAAGGCTCAGCGTGTGGGCCGTGCATTCGGGTGACGCCGGGGGTGAATACTACCGTTGAGGATGTGCGGGCGTTGGCGGGGGCGTTGCGGGGGATGGTGTAGGGGGGGAGGCTGCTGGCCCTTCGCCTGGCGGTGCCAAGCGAAGGGCGGTAAACCTTAAACGTTGAAGCGGAAGTGCATCACATCGCCGTCTTTAACGATGTATTCCTTACCTTCCAAGCGCCATTTGCCTGCTTCCTTGGCACCGCCTTCACCCTTGTACTGGATGAAGTCGTCATACGCGACCACTTCGGCGCGGATGAAGCCCTTTTCGAAGTCGGTGTGGATGGCCGCTGCCGATTGCGGGGCGGTGGCGCCCACGCGCACGGTCCAGGCGCGCACTTCCTTCACCCCGGCGGTGAAATAGGTTTGCAGGTTGAGCAGGGCATAGCCGGCGCGGATTACGCGGTTCAGGCCAGGCTCTTCGAGGCCCAGGGACTCGAGGAACATGTCTTTTTCCTCGCCATCGTCGAGCTCGGCGATTTCCGCTTCGATCTTGTTGCACACCGGCACCACCACGGCGCCTTCGTCAGCGGCGATGGCGTTGACCACGTCGAGCAGCGGGTTGTTCTCGAAGCCGTCTTCGGCGACGTTGGCGATGTACATCACCGGCTTGCTGGTCAGCAGGTGGAAGCCGCGGACCAGGGCCTTCTCGTCGGCGCTCATGTTCTTCATCAGGCTGCGCGCGGGCTTGCCTTCGGTGAAGTGGCTGATCAGCTGTTCCAGCAGGGCCTTCTGGGCGATGGCGTCTTTGTCGCCGCCCTTGGCGTTGCGGGTGACCTTCTGCAGTTGCTTCTCGCAGCTGTCGAGGTCGGCGAAGATCAGTTCGAGGTCGATCACTTCGATGTCGCGCTTGGGGTCGACGCTGTTCGACACGTGGATCACGTTGTCGTCTTCAAAGCAGCGCACCACATGGGCGATGGCGTCGGTTTCGCGGATGTTGGCCAGGAACTTGTTGCCCAGGCCTTCACCTTTGGAGGCACCGGCGACCAGGCCGGCGATGTCGACGAATTCCATGGTGGTGGGGATCACCCGCTCCGGCTTGACGATGGCCGCCAGGGCGTCGAGGCGTGCGTCGGGCATGGGGACCACGCCGCTGTTCGGTTCGATGGTGCAGAACGGAAAGTTCTCGGCCGCGATACCGGATTTGGTCAGCGCGTTGAACAGGGTGGACTTGCCGACGTTAGGCAGGCCGACGATGCCGCAGTTGAAACCCATGGTGCTTCCCTCTTCGAAGAGTCAGGCCTTCTGGCTGTGCAGCTCACGCATCGCACGGGCCCAGTCGCCAGCGAGGATGTCGGGAAGCACGCCGAGGGCGAAGTCGATACTGGCGTCGAGTTTATCCTGTTCGGCGCGCGGTGCGCGGCCAAGCACGAAACCGGACACCTTGCTGGCGTCCCCGGGGTGGCCGATGCCCAGGCGTAACCGGTGGAAACCGTTGTTGTTGCCGAGCGAGGCGACGATGTCGCGCAGCCCGTTGTGCCCGCCGTGGCCGCCGCCGGTTTTCAGCTTGGCGACCCCGGGGGGCATGTCGAGTTCGTCGTGCGCCACCAGGATGGCATCGGGGGCGATGCGAAAGAAATTCGCCAGCGCCGCCACGGCCTGCCCGCTACGGTTCATGTAGGTGGTGGGGATCAACAGGCGAACGTCGTGGCCTTTGTGGGAAAAACGCCCCACAAGGCCGAAATATTTGCGATCGGCAACCAGGTTGACGTTCTGGTCACGGGCGATGCGTTCAACGAAAAGAGCCCCTGCGTTATGCCGGGTCTGTTCGTATTCGGGGCCGGGGTTTCCCAGGCCAACGATCAACTGGATGGCGGTCACGTCAGGGGCTCTCTCTTGTTACAGGCACCTCAGGCCGCCCATGGGCGGCCTGAGTGGCACAGGTAAAGGCTGCGATTACTCGGCAGCGCCTTCGCCTTCGCCAGCGGCTTCGTCTTCAACCTGAACGCGCGGGGCGTGAACGTTGGCAACAGCCAGGTCGTTGCCGTGGGCCAGGGCCACGAACTCAACGCCTTTCGGTGCTTTAACGTCGGACAGGTGGATGATGGTGCCGATTTCAGCGTTGGCCAGGTCGACCTCGATGAACTCAGGCAGGTCTTTCGGCAGGCAGGACACTTCCAGCTCGGTTTCGGTGTGCGAGATTTCGCCGCCTTTCTTGACTGCTGCTTCCTGGTTCATGAAGTGAACCGGGACCTTGGCGGTCAGTTTCTGGCCAGCGACGACACGGATGAAGTCAGCGTGGAGGATGTGGCCTTTGGCCGGGTGACGCTGCAGGGCCTTGACCAGCACGTTGTGCTTGGTGCTGCCAACGCTCAGCTCGATCACGTGAGCGTAGGCGGCTTCGTTTTCCAGCAGTTTGGCGATTTCTTTGGCCAGGATGCTGATCGAAACAGGCTCTTGGTTGCCACCGTAGATTACGGCAGGCACTTGGGCGGCGTTACGACGCAGGCGGCGGCTCGCACCTTTCCCCAGGTCGGAACGCACTTCGGCATTCAGGGTGAAGTCAGTCATGTTGTTTCTCCAAATTGGCCTGTAGGCCACGCGTTTGCGACCAGCGCGCGGCGTTCGAGGCAAAAAAGCCCCGCCCGGCAAGAGGCCAGGGCGGGGCACTTAACGACAGCGTGATGGCCGAGGGTTGCCCCTCAGCGGAACATCGCGCTGATCGATTCTTCGTTGCTGATGCGGCGGACCGCTTCGGCGACAACGGGTGCGATGTCCAGTTGGCGGACACGCGAGCAAGCTTGTGCCGCGGCCGACAGCGGGATGGTGTTGGTCACCACCAGCTCGTCGAGCACGGAGTTCTCGATGTTCTCGATCGCACGGCCCGACAGCACCGGGTGGGTGCAGTAGGCGTAGACCTTGGCCGCGCCGTGCTCTTTCAGCGCCTTGGCGGCGTGGCAGAGGGTGCCGGCGGTGTCGACCATGTCATCGACCAGAATGCACGTACGGCCTTCGACGTCACCGATGATGTGCATCACCTCGGAGTGGTTGGCCTTTTCGCGACGCTTGTCGATGATCCCCAGGTCGACGCCCAGCGACTTGGCCACGGCGCGCGCGCGCACCACGCCACCGATGTCGGGCGAGACGATCATGAGGTTTTCGAAACGTTGATCTTCGATGTCATCGACCAGTACGGGCGAGCCGTAGATGTTGTCGACCGGAATATCGAAGAACCCCTGGATTTGATCGGCATGCAGGTCGACGGTCAGCACGCGGTCGATACCGACCACGGTGAGCATGTCGGCCACGACCTTGGCGCTGATCGCCACGCGCGCCGAACGAGGGCGGCGGTCTTGGCGGGCATAACCGAAATAGGGGATTACCGCGGTGATACGAGTTGCCGAGGAACGACGGAAGGCATCTGCCATCACGACCAGTTCCATCAGGTTGTCGTTGGTCGGGGCGCACGTAGGCTGAATGATGAAAACGTCTTTACCGCGAACGTTTTCGTTGATTTCAGCACTGATTTCGCCGTCGGAGAACTTGCCGACCGAAACATCACCCAGTGGGATATGGAGCTGACGTACAACACGCCGAGCCAGATCGGGGTTGGAATTCCCCGTAAAGACCATCATCTTGGACACGCGCAGTACCTGCCGGCTGAGGGTATACCTGGATGAGTATAGGAAAATGGCAGGGGCGGCTGGATTCGAACCAACGCATGGCAGGATCAAAACCTGCTGCCTTACCGCTTGGCGACGCCCCTGTAGCGGATCATCGAGTGCCTGGCACTCGGTTCTTAGAACAGACTCTGTAACTTGCGATGCAACATTGAAGTGTTGCTTCCCTTTGCTACAAACCCTGTAAGAGTCTCTGTCAGAAGGCCCGAAACTTTATCAGCTTCGGCTTCGTTTGGGAAGGCCCCAAACACACAACTTCCAGTGCCGGTGAGTCTAGCGTAAGTAAATTTACTTAGCAAACTCAAAGCGTTACGAACTTCTGGGTAACGCCTCTCTACCACCGGTTGGCAGTCATTTCGACTGTTTCCCTCGAGAACGGGGCGCACTTTAATGGGCTTCGAGTTACGTGTCAACAGGGGATCTGAAAAAATTTCTGCTGTACTTACAGAGACTTGCGGTACGAGCACCAGATACCACGGTTCTTCGGGGCTTACCGGGGTGAGGATCTCGCCCACGCCCTCGGCGAACGCGGCCTTGCCACGCACGAAAACCGGCACGTCGGCGCCCAGCGTGAGGCCCAGCGCGGCAAGGCGGTCTTCGCTCCAGGCGGTGCCCCAGAGGTGGTTCAGGCCGAGCAGGGTGGTGGCGGCGTTCGAGCTGCCGCCGCCGATCCCGCCGCCCATCGGCAGCACCTTGCGCAGCCAGATGTCGGCGCCCAATGCCGTGCCGCTCTGGCTTTGCAGGGCGCGGGCGGCGCGCACGATCAGGTTGCTATCGTGGGGCACCCCGGTGAGGTCGCTGTGCAGGCGCACTTGGCCGTCGTCGCGCACGGCGAAGTCGAGTTCGTCGCCGTAGTCGAGAAACTGAAACACCGTTTGCAGCTCGTGGTAGCCGTCGGCGCGGCGCCCGGTGATGTGCAGCATCAGGTTGAGCTTGGCCGGCGAGGGCAGGGTCAGGCGCGCGGCATTCACGGTTGTTGGCCCAGCTGGCGCGGCTGCCAGTCTTTGATCACCAGGGTCACGTCGAGGTCTTGCCCCTGCAGCTTGATGCGCTCGGGCAGGGTGTAGGCGCCCTGTTCACTGTAACGGGTGTAGTCGATGCTCCAGCCGTCTTGCTCCAGGTGCGCCAGGCGGCTGTCGCCGTCAAGGGTGACCTTGCTCGGGCTGCCGGGGGCGGGCAGGCCGCGCACCCAGTACACCAGGTGCGACACCGGCAGGTTCCAGCCCAGTTGCGCCTTGACCAGCTCTTCGGGGGTGCTGGCCTGGTAGCGGCCTTGGTTGGCCACCTCCAGGCTGACCTGCCCCGGGTGGCCCGTGAGCCGCGCGGCGCCACGGCCGAGCGGGCCCGACAGGCGGATGTCGTAGTAATCCTGGCGTTGCAGCCAATACAGGGTACCGCTGCCGGAATCCTGCGGGGCGCGGATGCCCACCTTGCCGTTGATTTCCCAGCCGTCGATGCGGTTCAGGCTGGCCTTGTGGGCGTTCCATTGTTCAGGCGAGCCGGTGCCCTGCACGGCTTCACGGGGGCCGAGGCCGGCGCAGCCGGCGAGCAGGGCAAGGGCAAGTACAACGAAGCTGTGGCGCAATCGCATGGGTTAAAGCGTCTCGGATCCGGTCAGGCGCAGGACGGTACTGCGCAGCAGTGGGCTGTCGGGCTGGTCTTTCAGGCCCGCGGCCCACACGTCTTTGGCTTCGCGCTGCTTGCCGCGGGCCCAGAGCACTTCACCCAGGTGCGCGGCCACTTCGTGGTCGGGGAACTGGGAAAACGCCTGGCGCAGGTAGCGCTCGGCGTCGTCGAGGTTGCCCAGGTGGAAGTTCACCCAGCCCAGGCTGTCGAGGATGGCCGGGTCTTCAGGGGTGAGCGCGTGGGCTTTTTCGATCAGCGCCTTGGCTTCGGCGTAGCGGGTGGTGCGGTCGGACAGCGTGTAGCCCAAAGCGTTGAGGGCCATGGCGTTGTCCGGCTCGCGGCCGATGATGGTGCGCAGGTCGCGCTCCAGGCCGGCCAGGTCGCCGCGTTTTTCCGCGAGCATGGCGCGGGTGTAGAGCAGGCTGGTGTCGTTCGGGTGCTGGCCGAGGGCTTTGTTCAGCACGGCCATGGCCTGGGCGTCCTTGCCGTTGTCGGCCAGCGCCTCGGATTCGACCAGCCACAGTTGCACGGCGTAGTCGGGGGCCGAGGCGCGGTCGCTGGCCAGGCGCTTGGCGGCTTCGTCGCTGCGCCCGGTGGCGATCAGGATGTCGGCCTGGCGCAGCTGCGCGGGCAGGTAATCCGGCCCGGGGGTGACCTGGCCATACTCGGCCAGGGCTTTTTCCGTGTCGCCGCGCTCTTCGGCCAGGCGGCCGAGGTTCACGTGGGCCGAATCGACATGGGCGCCGCGCTCGACCAAGTCATTGAGGTAGCCCTCGGCTTCGTCCCAGTCTTTTTGTTCCAGGCAGATCAGCGCCAGCGAATAGCGCAGGTCGTCGTCATCGGGGTACTGCTGCAGCAATTGGCTGAACTGCACCTTGGCGTCGGCGATGCGGTCCTGCTCGACCAGCGTGCGCGCGTAGGTCAGGCGCAGGCGCTTGTCGTCGGGGTTCTTGCGGATGTACTTCTCCAGCAGGCGCAGGGCGTCCTTGGGCTGGTCGGTGGCCTGCAGCAGGCGCGCCTCGAGCAGCACCGGGGCGATTTCGCCGTCTTTGGGCGGGTTGGCTTCCAGCAGCTTCAGCGCGCCGGCGGTGTCGCCGTCCTGCTGCAGCAACAGCGCCTTGCCAAACACCAGCTGGCCATTGCCCGGGTATTTGCCCAGCAGGCGGTCGAAGCTGTGCAGCAGCCCGTCGCGAGTGGGTTTGTCGGTTTCCGCCGCGCTCAGGGCGAGGAAGTCGAAGTGGGTTTCCCCGCGGCCCTGGAGCACCTTCTCCATGTACACCATCGACTCGTCGTAGCGCCCGCCGCGGGCCAACTGGATGGCGGCGGCGCGTTGCGCGTCGATGTTGTCGGGGGCGGTGCGCGCCCACAGCAGCGACATTTCCAGGGCCGACTGGCCGGCGCCGAGGTATTCGGCGATGCGGTAGGCCCGTTCGGCCACCCCGGCGTCCTGGGTTTTGCGCGCCTGGTCGATGTAGTTGGCCAGGGCGATGTCGAAGCGGTTGCGCTGCCCGGCCAGCTCGGCGGCCAGCAAGCTGTACACCGTGCCCGGCGGGAAGCTGGCGTACTGCTGCGGCGCGGCCTTGGCCGGGGCGCTGGCCGTGGCGTCGTCCTCGGCTTGCCCGGACGGCTGGCCGACCGGCGGCAGGCCTTGGCAGCCGCTGAGCATGGCAAGGGCGAGAAGCAACGCGGGGGTTCTATTCATAAAGGAGGCTTTTCGGGAATGACCTGCGATTGAAGGCATGATGACACAAGCGAAGGGGCAAAACCCATACGCAGGGCCGGATCCGGATTCGCCTATTGGGACAATAGAGTGCGGTGGTTGTTCTGAATGCGGCGAAGTAGGACAATTGTCGGCTTCTTTACAGCCTCAGCGACATTCAATGGCCTTCCTCGCCCTGGGTATCAACCACAAGACTGCCTCGGTAGACGTGCGTGAGCGCGTTGCGTTCACTCCCGAGCAGTTGGTCGACGCCTTGCAGCAGCTTTGCCGGCACACCGCCAGCCGCGAAGCCGCGATCCTGTCTACCTGCAACCGCAGCGAGCTGTACCTCGAGCAGGACGGCCTGGCCGCCGACACGGTGCTGGGCTGGCTGGCCGACTACCACAAGCTCAGCCTCGACGAACTGCGCGCCAGCGCCTACGTGCACCAGGAAGACGACGCCGTGCGGCACATGATGCGGGTCGCCTCCGGGCTCGACTCGCTGGTGCTGGGCGAGCCGCAGATTCTCGGTCAGATGAAATCCGCCTACGCCGTGGCGCGCGAAGCCGGCACCGTCGGGCCGCTGCTGGGGCGCTTGTTCCAGGCCACCTTCAACGCCGCCAAGCAGGTGCGCACCGACACCGCCATCGGCGAAAACCCGGTGTCGGTGGCGTTCGCCGCGGTCAGCCTGGCGCGGCAGATCTTCAGCGACCTGGCGCGCAGCCAGGCCCTGCTGATCGGCGCCGGCGAAACCATCACGCTGGTCGCCCGCCACCTGCACGAGCAGGGCGTGAAGCGTATCGTAGTGGCCAACCGTACCCTCGAGCGGGCCAGCACCCTGGCCGAGGAGTTCGGCGCCCGCGCCGTGCTGCTGGCCGACATCCCGCAAGAGCTGGCCAACAGCGACATCGTGATCAGCTCCACCGCCAGCCAGTTGCCGATCCTCGGCAAGGGCGCGGTCGAGAGCGCGCTGAAGCTGCGCAAGCACAAGCCGATCTTCATGGTCGACATCGCCGTGCCGCGCGATATCGAGCCGGAAGTGGGCGAACTCGACGACGTGTACCTGTATTCGGTCGATGACCTTCACGACGTGGTCGCGGAAAACCTCAAGAGCCGCCAGGGCGCGGCCCAGGCCGCCGAAGACATGGTCTCGGCCGGCGCTGGCGAGTTCATGGCGCGGCTGCGCGAGCTGGCGGCGGTCAACGTGCTGCGCGCCTACCGCGAGCAGGGTGAGCGGCTGCGTGACGAAGAACTGCAAAAGGCCCAGCGCGCGCTGGCCAACGGCACCAGCGCCGAAGAAGCGCTGGCGCAACTGGCGCGCGGGCTGACCAACAAGCTGCTGCACGCCCCCAGCGTGCAGTTGAAGAAGTTTTCCGCCGAGGGCCGCGTCGATGCGCTGGCCACGGCCCAGGAATTGTTCGCCCTGAACCAGGGCCCCACGGATAAACCCCTGCAATGAAAGCGTCGCTGCTCAACAAGCTGGACACCCTCCAGGACCGCTACGAGGAGCTCACCGCGCTGCTCGGTGACGCGGAGGTCATCACCGACCAGGTGAAATTCCGTGCCTATTCCCGTGAATACGCCGAGGTCGAGCCGGTGGTGCAGGCCTATGCCGGCTGGCGCAAGGCCCAGGCCGACCTCGCCGGGGCCCAGGCGCTGCTCAAGGACAGCGACCCGGACCTGCGCGAAATGGCCGTCGAAGAAGTGCGCGAGGCCAAGGACGCCATCACTGAAATGGAAGGCACCCTGCAACGCATGCTGCTGCCCAAAGACCCGAACGACGGCCGCAACGTCTTTCTCGAGATCCGCGCCGGCACCGGTGGCGATGAAGCGGCGATCTTCTCCGGCGATTTGTTCCGCATGTACTCGCGCTACGCCGAGCGCCGCGGCTGGCGGGTCGAGGTGATGAGCGAGAGCGAAGGCGAGCACGGCGGCTTCAAGGAAGTGATCGCCCGCGTCGAGGGCGACAACGTGTACGGCAAGCTCAAGTTCGAGTCGGGCGCGCACCGTGTGCAGCGGGTGCCGGAAACCGAGTCCCAGGGCCGCATTCATACCTCGGCGTGCACCGTGGCGGTGCTGCCCGAGCCCGATGAGCAGATCGCCATCGAGATCAACCCGGCCGACCTGCGGGTCGACACCTACCGTGCCTCTGGCGCGGGTGGGCAGCACATCAACAAGACCGACTCGGCGATTCGCATCACCCACTTGCCCACCGGCATCGTGGTGGAGTGCCAGGAGGAACGCTCGCAGCACAAGAACCGCGCGCGGGCGATGTCCTGGCTGCAGGCCAAGCTCAACGACATGCAAACCAGCGCGGCGCAGAATGCCATTGCCAGCGAGCGTAAGTTGCTGGTGGGCTCGGGCGACCGCTCCGAGCGTATCCGTACCTACAATTTCCCGCAGGGGCGGGTGACCGACCACCGTGTCAACCTGACCCTGTATGCCCTTGACGAAGTCCTCGCGGGCGGTGTCGATGCCGTGATCGAACCGCTGCTGGCCGAATACCAGGCCGACCAACTGGCGGCCCTGGGTGACTAAATGACCATCATCGCAAGCTTGCTGCGCGACGCGCAGCTTCCCCAATCGCCCACCGCCCAACTCGATGCCGAGCTGCTGCTGGCCTCGGCCTTGGGCAAAAACCGCAGTTACCTGCGCACCTGGCCTGAGCGCATCGTGGGCAGCGAAGCCGCCGAGGCCTTCGCCGGCTACCTTGAGCGCCGCCGCGCCGGTGAGCCGGTGGCGTACATTCTTGGCCAGCAGGGCTTCTGGTCGCTCGACCTCGAGGTGGCCCCGCACACGCTGATCCCGCGCCCGGAAACCGAACTGCTGGTCGAAACCGCGCTGGCGCTGGTGCCGCAGCACACAGCCAAGGTGCTCGACCTCGGCACTGGCAGCGGCGCCATCGCCCTGGCCCTGGCCCGCGAGCGCGCCGGCTGGCAGGTCACCGCGGTGGACCGCGTCGAGCAAGCCGTGGCGTTGGCCGAGCGCAACCGCCAGCGCCTCGGCCTGGGCAACGTGTTCGTGCGCGCCAGCCACTGGTTCGAGGCGGTTGCCGGTGAGCGCTTCGAGCTGATCGTCAGCAACCCGCCATACATCGCCAGTGGCGACCCGCACCTGGCCGCCGGTGACGTGCGCTTCGAGCCGGAAAGCGCGCTGGTGTCGGGCGAAGACGGCCTCGACGACATCCGCCTGATCATCGCCCAGGCGCCCCGGCACCTGCTGCCCGGTGGCTGGCTGATGCTCGAGCACGGCTACGACCAGGCGGCGCGGGTGCGCGAGCTGTTGGCCCAGCATGATTTCGAGCAGATCGAAAGCCGGCTGGACCTCGGCGGCCATGAACGCATCACCCTGGGCCGCACCCTGTGCTGAGTGATCAGGAACTGCTGCGCTACAGCCGGCAGGTGCTGCTGGCCCAGGTCGACGTGGCCGGGCAGCTCAAGCTCAAGGCCGCCCGGGCATTGATCGTCGGCCTCGGCGGGCTCGGCTCGCCCGTGGCGCTGTACCTGGCCGCAGCCGGGGTCGGCACCCTGCACCTGGCGGACTTCGACACGGTGGACGTGACCAACCTGCAACGCCAGGTGCTGCACAGCAGCGCCAGCGTCGGCCAGGGCAAGGTCGATTCGGCCGCCGAACGGCTCGCCGCGCTCAACCCCGAGATCACCCTGGTGCCGCACCGCGCGGTGCTCGCCGCCGAGGAACTGGCCGCCCTGGTGGCTGAGGTCGACGTGGTGCTCGACTGCTCCGACAACTTCACCACCCGCGAGGCGGTCAACGCCGCCTGCGTGGCCGCCGCGGTGCCGTTGGTCAGCGGCGCGGCGATCCGCCTCGAGGGCCAGTTGGCGGTGTTCGACCCGCGCGAGCCCGCCAGCCCCTGCTACCACTGCCTGTATGGCCATGGCAGCGAAGAGCAACTCACCTGCAGCGAGGCCGGCGTGCTCGGCCCGCTGGTGGGCCTGGTCGGCAGCCTGCAGGCGCTGGAAGCGTTGAAGCTGCTGGCCGGCTTCGGCACCCCGTTGGTGGGCCGGCTGCTGCTGGTCGATGCCTTGAGCACGAGGTTTCGCGAGCTGCGGGTCAAGCGTGACCCCAGTTGCGCGGTGTGTGGCGCCGGCCATGCTTGAACGGGCGGCGCCGATCGGCGTGTTCGACTCTGGCGTCGGCGGCCTGTCGGTGCTGCGCGAGCTGCAACAACTGCTGCCGGCCGAGCATTACCTGTACGTGGCCGATGGCGGGCACTGCCCCTACGGTGAGAAAACCCCTGAATTCATTCGCCAGCGCATGGTGGCCGTGGCCGAGTTCTTTCGGGCCCAGGGCGCCAAGGCGATGGTGATCGCCTGCAACACCGCCACCGCCGCCGCCGCCGCGGACCTGCGTGAGCGTTACCCGCAGTGGCCGTTGGTGGCCATGGAGCCCGCGGTGAAGCCGGCCGCCAGTGCCACCCGCAATGGTCGCGTGGGCGTGCTGGCCACCACCGGCACCCTGCAAAGCGCGCGCTTTGCCGCCTTGCTCGACCGCTTTGCCGTGGACGTGACCGTACTCACCCAGCCCTGCCCGGGGCTGGTGGAGTTGATCGAGGCCGGCGATTTGCGCAGCCCGGCCCTGCGCGGCGTGCTCAGCGGTTACCTCCAGCCGCTGCTGGCCGCTGGCTGCGACACGCTGATCCTGGGCTGCACCCATTACCCCTTCCTGCGCCCGCTGCTGGCCGAGTTGCTGCCCCCCGAGGTGGTGTTGATCGACACCGGCGCCGCGGTGGCGCGCCAGGCCCAGCGCCTGCTGGCGCAATCCGGGCTACTCTCAGAGCAGGCCGCGGGCGCTGTGCGCTACTGGACCAGCGGCGCGCCCGCGCAGTTCGCCGAGGTGCTGGAACGGCTGGGGTTTGCGCCAGGCCAGGTGGCGGAACTGCCAAAGTAAAAAAAACGTGAAAAGCGAGTAATGTGTCAGTGAACTAACAAAGCGCGACGGCCTTCTATAGCTGCGCTATAACTCGAAAACACAACACAGGAAGTACATCGATGAAGCGACTGTTGGGGCTGGCCGCAGTGGCGGCGCTTGCGGTGGGGTACAGCACAGGGGCACAGGCAGACGGCATCAGTTTTTCGGCGGGTGATACCGGCCAGTCGACCCAAGTGTATCGGTTGGGCTACGCGATCGACTGGGACAAAAGCTGGTGGCAAACCAGCATGGGGCGCCTGACCGGTTATTGGGACGCCGGTTACACCTATTGGGACGGTGACAAACGCTCCAGCGTGAGCACGCTGTCGTTCGCCCCGGTGTTCCGTTACGAATTCGGCAGCGGCTCGATCAAGCCGTTCATCGACCTGGGCATCGGCGTGTCGGTGTTCTCCCGCAGCAAGGTCGAAGACCGCGACCTGGGCTCGGCCTTCAACTTCGAAGACCGCATCGGCCTGGGCGTGCAGTTTGGCGGTGGGCACGAGCTGAGCGTGCGGGCCATTCACTACTCCAACGCCGGCATCAAAGAGCCGAACGATGGCATCGAGGCGTATTCGCTGAACTACAAGATGCCGTTGTAAGCGCCATCGCCCGGCCGTGCCGGGCGTAAGGCCCTCAAAGGTTTTTGAAGGCGCTCAACGCCCGTTCACGGCTCTGCTTCAAGTCAACGATCGGCTTGGGGTAATCCACCTCATCGAACAGCCCGCGCGCCTGCGCCGGGTTGTGCACGTCTTTTTTGCTCAGGCTTTGCAGCTCTGGCAGCCACTGCTTGAGGAACACCCCCTGGGCGTCGAATTTTTCCGACTGGCTCAGCGGGTTGAACAGGCGGAAGTACGGCACTGAGTCGGTGCCGGTAGACGCGCTCCATTGCCAGCCACCGTTGTTGGCGGCCAGGTCGCCGTCGATCAGGTGCTGCATGAAGAAACGCTCGCCCTCGCGCCAGTCGATCAACAGGTTTTTGGTCAGGAACATCGCCACCAGCATGCGCAGGCGGTTGTGCATCCAGCCGGTTTCGAGCAACTGGCGCATGGCGGCGTCGATGATCGGGAAGCCGGTGCGGCCCTGTTGCCAGGCTTCGAGGTCTTTCGGCGCGTGGCGCCAGGGCAGGGCCTCGGTTTGCGGGCGAAAGGCGCGGTGCATCGACACCCGCGGGAAACCCACCAGAATGTGCTTGTAGAACTCCCGCCAGATCAGCTCGCCGATCCAGGTGGTGGCACCGGCGTTGCCGCTCTGCAGCTCGCCGTGGTTGTGCCGCAGTGCCGCGTGCAGGCATTGCCGGGGCGACAGCACCCCGGCGGTGAGGTAGGCAGACAACGTGCTGGTGCCTGGCCGCGAGGGCAGGTCGCGGTCTACGTCGTAGGCCTCGATCACGCCATCGGTAAAGTGCTCCAGGCGCCGCCGGGCTTCGCCCTCGCCGGCCGGCCACAGCTCGCGCAGGCTCTGCGAGGGCGTGGCGAAGCCTTTCACCGAATCGGGAAGCGGGTCACTGGCCACGCGCAGCGGCGCTTGCGCGCTGGGCTTGCGCACGATGCCCGGCAAGCTGTGCCCCAAGCGCTCGTTGCAGACCTTGCGGAACTGGCTGAACACCTTGAAATAGCCGCCGCTGTGGGTGAGCACGCTGCCGGGCTCGAACAGCGTGGCGTCTACATAAGCGGTAAACCCCACGCCGTTTTTACCGAGCGCGGCGGCCACAGCGTCGTCGCGGTGGGTTTCGTTCACGCCGTACTCGCGGTTGCAGTGCACCTGCTCGATGGCGTGCTCTTCGCACAGCGCGGCGATCACTTTCGGTGCCTGTGCCCAGTGGTTGGCCTCGCGCACCAGCAGCGGGATGTGCAGGGCTTTCAGCTCGGCGGCCAGGGCCTTGAGGTTGCGCAGCCAGAAGTCGACCTTGCAGGCCGCGTCGTCGTGTTGGTGCCATTGCCCGGGGCTGAGCAGGAACACTGCAATCGTTGGGCCGGCGGCGCAGGCGCGGGCCAGGGCAGTGTTGTCGTGCACGCGCAAGTCGGTGCGCAGCCAGTACAGCTGGTGAGCGGGTGTGGCCATGGGGCCCTCAGATCAGATTGGCCAGTTGCAACTGGCGGTGGGCGTCGAGCGGCGAAGACGCCAGCGGTAAATGAGACAACTGCGGGTGCATCGCCAGCTCGCTGCGGTGGATTTCCACGCAGGGCCCGGCCAGCAGCACGAAGCGTTGGCTGGTCAGTTGCGCACGCAACAGCTCGAGGTTCAGCGGCCGGCTGGAATACAACACGGCGGCGCGGGCATTCAGGCGCTCCATGGCCGGCGTCAGTTCGCCGGCCGGCAGCGGCCAGTCGAACACCTCCACCGGGCAATCGGCGCTGCTGGCCAGCCAGGCGGTGACCCACATGGCCGGCTCCATCGGCGCATCGGAGAGGTTCAGCAGCAGCAACGGCTGGCCATTGAGCTGGCGGTTGTTGTGGTAAATGCGCGCGCCCAGCTTGCTGCGCAGCCACCCCAGGAAGAACACCCGCTCCGCGGCGGTACCCGGCTGGCTTTGCCAGCGCAGTTCCAGCTCGCGCAGCAAGGGCATCAGCAACTGGCTGCAGAGGGTGGCCGGTGGGTACAGCGCCATGGCCTGGTTGAACCGGTCATCGAGCTTGCGCTCGGCCAGCGCGCTGATGGCGTGGATCAACTGCTGCTGGGCCGGTACCCACTCGCCTTCGCTGCGGTGCACGATGCGTTCGGCGGGCTTGTCGAGCAGCGCCTTGACCTGGCTGACGGTCACCCCGCGGTTGAGCCAGGTGAGCACCGCCTCGATGCGCTGCAGGTGCTCCAGCGAATACAGGCGGTGGCCCTTGGGCGTGCGGTGCGGCACCACCAGGCCATAACGGCGCTCCCAGGCGCGCAGGGTAACCGGGTTGACGCCGGTGCGCCGCGACACTTCGCGAATCGGTAGCCAGCCTTCGGCTAGCGCCTTGCCGTAGTCGGCATCGTCATCGGGGGCTAAGGCTGGGCTCATGGTTCAGATCGCATTTCGAAGGCTCAGGGTTTCGGGGTGGGGCTGCAAGTAGACCTGCTGAGCGATATAACGGTCCGGGTGCAGGCGGAATAAATGTTTCAGCAACGTCAGCGGCACCACCAGCGGCACGATGCCGTCGCGGTACTGCAGGATCAGCGCGCGCAGTTCCTCTTTGTCCGAGGGGTTGAGGTAGTGGCGCAGGTAGCCGCTGATGTGCATCAGCACATTGGCGTGGGTACCACGGGTGGCCGGGCGCTTGAGGGCTTGCATCAGCCCGCTGAAGTACTGCGCGGCGACCTCTTCGAGGCTGGCGGTGGTGGCCATGCCGAGCAACTTGCCCAAGGCTTTGTACTGCTGTGGGTGGCTGGCCATCAACTGGTATTTGTAGCGGGCGTGAAAATCCGTCAGGCCGTGGCGGCTCAGGCCCTGGGCCAGTAGCTGTTGCCAGGCCGCGTAGGCGTACACCCGCACGATGAAGTTCTCGCGCAGCACCGGGTCGCACAGGCGGCCTTCTTCTTCCACGGGGAGGCTAGGCCGGCTTTCGCAGAACACCCGGGCGTAGATGCCGCTGCCGGTTTCGAACTGCGGCAGGCCGTCTTCGCGATATACCTTGACCCGTTCCACCCCACAGGAAGGGGATTTCTGCATGAAGATGTAGCCGCACACGTCATCGAGCTTGGCGGCCATCTCGCGGCCGTATTCGGCCAATGCGGCGGTGGCGTCCAGGCGGTTGTCTACCGTGCCCAGCGCGCGAGGGTTGCTGGCCTCGCCCACCAGGCGGATGGGCTGGCGCGGGATGCCCAGGCCGATCGCCACTTCCGGGCACACCGGCACGAACTCGAAATAGTCGCTGAGCAGGCCGCGGCAGTAGCGGGACTGCTTATGCCCGCCGTTGTAGCGCACTTCCTCGCCCATCAGGCAGGCGCTGATAGCAATTCTCGGTTTGGCGGGCGCAGGATCGGGCATAAAGACCTCGGCATAAAATTGTACAAGCTAGAATGTTTGTACAAGGTTGCCGATGATAAGTTCACCGCGGGCAGAGTCAACTGCCCGCCGGTGTGATGGGCGTCACTCCAGGTGTTCGAGCAACTTGCGCGCGGCCTCCTGGCCGCTGAGCCAGGCACCCTCGACGCGGCCTGACAAACACCAGTCGCCACACACGTACAGGCCCAGGTCGGCGTCTGCCAGAGCGCCCCATTCGTGGTTGCCGGCGGGCCGGGCGTAGAGCCAGCGGTGCGCCACGCTCATGGCCGGGGCGGGCATCGGGCAGTTCACCAGTTCGGCGAAGGCGCCGTGCAGGTGGTCGATCACTGCCTCCTTGGAGAGGTCGATGTGCTGGCGGCTCCACTCGCTGCTGGCGTGCAGCACCCAGGTGTCGCCGTTGCCGTCGCGGCCGGGCTTGCTGCGGTTGGCGGCCAGCCAGTCTAGCGGGCTGTTCTGCACGAAGCAGCCCTCGAGGTCGGTATCCAGTGGCTGCTCAAAGCACAGCGCCACGGCCCAGGTGGGGTCCATCTTCACCCCGGCGGCGACCGCGGCAAGCTTGGGCGCGGCGCTGAGCAGCGCCGTGGCCTGGGGGGCTGGCACCGCGCAGATCACATGGCTGAAGGGGCCATGGCTCTGGTTCTCGGCGTCGAGCAGGTGCCAGTACTCTTTGCCGCGAAACACTTCGACGATGCGGCAGCTGTAAACGGTTTGCAGGTCTTTGGCCAGCTCGCGGCCGATGGCGCCCATGCGCGGGGTGCCGACCCAGCGCACTTGTTCGTCTGGGCTCAGGTTCAGGCCGTTGCCGTTGGCGGTGTACAGGGTGGGCGACCATTCGGCCACCAGGCCCTGGGCCTGCCATTGCTGGAGCTGGTTGACGAAACGGCGGTCGCGGGCGGTGAAATACTGCGCGCCGAGGTCGAGGGAACCGAAGTCGCTGCGCTTGCTCGAGGCGCGGCCACCGGGGCCACGGCTTTTGTCGAACAGGTGCACGGCGCACCCGGCTTTGGTCAGTGCCTGGGCCGCAGAGAGCCCAGCGATGCCAGTGCCGATGATTGCAATGGGTGCAGTGGTCATGGAATGCCTCTTTACGTCGTACTGAACAGACTACGCTTGCCCTGCAAGCCTGTACATTCGGTAAAACTGGTATAAGTTGTGGCGTCCTTAAAACCAATGAGGGCTGTGTTGCTCTATGTTTTATCTGAGAGCGTACGCGGCCATTAGTGCCTTGCTCTGATAAGGAATAGACCACACCGGCCCCCCAGCCGGACACATTGAGGTGACTGCCATGCACATTTTGCTGACCGGCGGTACAGGGATGATCGGGCAGCAGCTTTGCAAGCTCTGGTTGTCCCAGGGCCACCGCCTGACGGTACTCAGCCGCCAGCCAGACACAGTCGCCGCGCGCTGCGGCGCAGCGGTGCGGGCGATCGGGCAACTGCAGGCACTCGACGACGAACCGTTGGACGCGGTGGTCAACCTGGCCGGCGCGCCGATCGCCGACCGCCCCTGGACCGGCCAGCGGCGCAAGCTGCTGTGGGCCAGCCGGGTGGCCTTGACCGAACAACTGCTCACCTGGCTTGGCCACCGCCGCCAGCGCCCCGCAGTGTTGCTCTCGGGCTCGGCGGTGGGGTGGTACGGCGACGGCGGCCAGCGCGAGCTGACCGAAGAGCACGGCCCGGTCAGCGAAGACTTCGCCAGCCAACTGTGCATTGCCTGGGAAGAAACCGCCGAGCGCGCCAGCGAGCTGGGTATTCGTGTGGTGCTGCTGCGCACCGGGCTGGTGCTGAGCGCCGAGGGCGGCATGCTGGCGCGCATGGCCCTGCCGTTCAAGCTGGGCCTGGGTGGGCGCTTGGGCACCGGCCGGCAATGGATGCCGTGGATTCACATCGACGACCAGATCGCCTTGATAGATTTTTTGTTGAACCGTGAGAGCGCCAGCGGCCCCTATAATGCCTGCGCGCCGCACCCGGTGCGCAACCGCGAGTTCGTCAAGCGCCTGGGCAAGGCCTTGCACCGCCCGGCGCTGATACCGCTGCCCGAATCCCTGCTGCGCTTTGGCCTGGGCGAGATGTCCGGGCTGCTGCTCGGTGGCCAGCGGGCCCTGCCGGCGCGGTTGCTCGAGGCCGGCTTCAGCTTCCGTTACAACGATGTGCAAACCGCACTGGATAACGTTTTTTCGCGCCCTTGAAACAGGACTGTGCATGACCGATCACGCTTTGCTGCTGGTCAACCTCGGCTCGCCGGCTTCCACCGAGGTGGGCGACGTACGCCGCTACCTCAATCAATTTCTCATGGACCCTTACGTCATCGACCTGCCCTGGCCGCTGCGGCGCTTGCTGGTGTCGTTGATCCTCGCCCGGCGCCCGGCGCAGTCGGCCCACGCCTATGCGTCGATCTGGTGGGAGGAGGGCTCGCCGCTGGTGGTGCTCACCCGCCGCTTGCAGGCGCAGATGCACAGCCTCTGGCCCCATGGCCCGGTCGAGGTGGCGATGCGTTACGGCGAGCCGGCATTGCCCAGCGTGCTGGCACGCCTGGCCGCCCAGGGCGTGCGCCGGGTGACCCTGGCGCCGCTGTACCCGCAGTTCGCCGACAGCACGGTGACCACCGTGCTCGAGCTGGCCAAACACACAGTGGCCGAGCAACAGCTGCCGCTGAGCGTCAGCACCCTGCGCCCGTTCTACGACGACCCCACCTACATCCAGGCCTTGGCCGCCAGCGCCGCGCCATGGCTGGAACATGACTACGACCACCTGCTGCTGAGCTTCCACGGCCTGCCGGAAAGCCACATCCGCAAATTGCTGCCCAAGGGCAGCCGGCACGACCTGCGCGCCGCCGACTGCTGCGCCCAGGCCAGCGCCGAAGAGCGCGCGGTGTGCTATCGCGGCCAATGCCTGGCCACCGCCCGTGCCTTCGCCCAGGCTATGGGCCTGCCGGAAGGCAAGTGGTCGGTGGCGTTCCAGTCGCGGCTGGGCAAGAACAAGTGGATCGAGCCCTACACCGACGCGGCGCTGGATGCGCTGGCCGCGCGTGGGGTCAAGCGGCTGCTGGTGATGTGCCCGGCGTTCGTCGCCGATTGCATCGAAACCCTCGAGGAAATCGGCATCCGCGGCAACGAACAGTTCCGCGAGGCCGGTGGCGAGGAACTGGTGTTGGTGCCGTGTTTGAATGACAACCCGCAGTGGGCGCAGGCGTTGGCGGCGCTGTGTGAGCGGGCGGGGTAAGGGGGGCGGCCCATCGCCCGGCTGTGCCGTAATGCTGTTCACTTAAGCAATCAGAGCGCTGAATCGGGGTTAAAAAGCCCTGATTTCTTCAAATGGTTTTGCTGAGCGCATGACCTGACTGGCCCTTCGCCCGGCACAGCCGGCCTCCCACGGGTTCTGTGTTGCCCCTTAAATCAAGTACTTACACAAAT
Source organism: Pseudomonas sp. NPDC007930 (assembly GCF_042958985.1). Lineage (NCBI taxonomy): Bacteria > Pseudomonadati > Pseudomonadota > Gammaproteobacteria > Pseudomonadales > Pseudomonadaceae > Pseudomonas > Pseudomonas sp. NPDC007930. The sequence goes on along the minus strand of NZ_JBIBKC010000001.1, from coordinate 234,651 downwards.
CTGGTGGGAGGCCGGCTGTGCCGGGCGATGGGCCCTTCGGTCAATCCTTCTGCTTGGTCCCGAAAATCTTGTCACCGGCATCGCCCAGGCCAGGGATGATGTACCCCTGCTCATTCAGGCCCTGGTCGATCGAGGCGGTGTAGATCTGCACATCGGGGTGGGCTTTTTCCACTGCGGCGATGCCTTCGGGCGCGGCCACCAGCACCATCGCGCGGATGTCGCGGCAGCCGGCTTTTTTCAGCAGGTCGATGGTCGCGACCATCGAGCCGCCGGTGGCCAGCATTGGGTCGATGATCATCGCCAGGCGCGCTTCGATGCCGGTCACGAGTTTTTCCAGGTAGGTGTGCGCCTCGAGGGTTTCCTCGTTGCGCGCCACGCCCACGGCGCTGACCTTCGCCCCCGGGATCAGGCTGAGCACACCGTCGAGCATGCCGATGCCGGCGCGTAGGATCGGCACCACGGTAATCTTCTTGCCGGCGATTTTCTCCACCGGCACCTTGCCGCACCAGCCGTCGATTTCGTAGGTTTCCAGCGGCAGGTCTTTGGTGGCTTCGTAGGTCAGCAGCGCGCCGACCTCCTGGGCCAGTTCGCGAAAATTCTTCGTGCTGATGTCGGCGCGGCGCATCAGGCCGAGCTTGTGGCGGATCAGCGGGTGGCGTATTTCGCGAGTGGGCATGGGCACTGTCTCCAAAGGGCGCGGAACAAAAAACGCGCTAGATTAATCCATTCCTGGCGGCGTGTGTGGCCAAGGTGGAACACTAGTCCACAAACGCTTGATTCGGAACGCCCGGATGCGTACCTTTGCCGGCTTTTACCCGCCAGCCCCCTGGAGAGCGCCCATGCCCGCCGACCTTACGCACATTCGCCAAGTGATGGACGAGGCCGATTGCCTGTACCCCGAAGCCGAGGTTGAAGCCGCGATCGCCCGGGTGGGCGAGGCGATCACCGCGCAAATGGCCGACAGCAACCCGGTGGTGTTCTGCGTGATGAACGGCGGGCTGATCTTCGCCGGCAAGCTGCTCACGCACCTGCGCTTCCCGCTGGAGGCCTCGTACCTGCACGCCACCCGCTACCGCAACGAAACCCGTGGCGGCGACCTGTTCTGGAAGGCCAAGCCGGAGATCTCGTTCATCGACCGTGACGTGCTGATCATCGACGACATCCTCGACGAAGGGCACACCCTGAGCGCGATCATCGACTTCTGCAAACACGCCGGCGCCGCCTCGGTGCGCACCGCCGTGCTGATCGACAAAGCCCACGACCGCAAGGCCAGCCCGGGCCTGAAGGCCGATTTCACCGGCCTGCCGTGCATCGACCGGTTCATTTTCGGCTACGGCATGGACTACAAAGGCTACTGGCGCAACGCCGCGGGCATCTACGCGGTAAAAGGCCTGTAAGCGGCGCGCGGCGGGGCCGGGCGCTGTGCTACAGTGCAGCGCCCACCCCCGCTGGAGCCTGCCATGCGCGTGCTGTTCGCTGCCTTGCCGCTGCTGTTGTTGCCTTTGTCGCTTGCCGCCGCGCCCCTGCATGCGCAGTACCTGCCGCCCGATGAGCAAAACCTGCGCCAGGGCGAGCCGACCCAGCAGCAGTTGCTGCAGGTCACCGAGTTCAGCGTGGTGGCCGGTAACGAACGGTTGTCCAACGAGCAGCCGATCCCGGTCACCGCACCGCTCACCTTGCGCCTCAAGGGCAAGCCGCTGACCAAGGGCGGCACCCTGGCCCAGGTGGTCATCAGTTTCGACAGCGAAAGCAAAAGCCTGAAAAAGGCCAGCTTCGACGAAGCCAGCAAAACCCTCACCCTGAACTACCCGCTGGTGCAGTACCGCCTGTTGATGGACCTGCTGCGCAACGACACGGTGTATGTGCAGTACCTGGCCTACGCCAACGGCCACATCTGGGCCGACCTGCACACCACCGGCACCAGCGGCCCGCGCGCGCATTGAGCCGCGCCGGGGCCGGGGGTACACTCCCAGCCCTGTGATACCAACCGTGAGCTGAGGGTGAAGTGGCAATGCGCAAAGACAAAAAGCAGGTGATCGGCGACGAAATCAGCGATGACTACGTCAAGAGCTTCCTGCAATACGAACCGGCCGATGCCACCCCGGCGGCCGTGCACAAGCTGATCAAGGCCTACCGCGGCCTGCGTGCCCATGACTTCGAGCGCTTCGTTGGCTTTTTCAAGGAAGCCGGCCATGACCTGAACGCCCAGGATGCCGACGGCCACGACTTCATCGCGCTGATCAAAGACCAGCGCAATGCCGAGGAATACATCGAGATCATCGAGGCGGCCAAAGGCTGAGGGGTAGCCAACCCCGACGCAAAAAAATGCCCCTTTTCAGGGGCATTTTTCATGGTGCGTCAGGCATACCGCTCGCCGCTGTCGCTGGCCGGCTCCACCAGTTCCAGGGCCTGGTTGCTCTGGGCATTGACCCGCTGGTACAGCTCGGCGTCCGCCGCCAGGGCTTTTTCGCGGGCGGGGAAGATCTCCGCCAGCTTGCCCGCCCAGGCACTGGCGTACTGCTCGGGGAAGCAGCGCTCGATCAGCTCGAGCATGATCGACACCGTGACCGACGCACCCGGCGAGGCGCCCAGCAGGGCCGCCAGGCTGCCGTCCTTGGCCGCCACCAGTTCGGTACCGAACTGCAGCACGCCGCCTTTTTTCGGGTCTTTCTTGATGATCTGCACCCGCTGGCCGGCCACTTCCAGGCGCCAGTCCTCGGCCTTGGCCTCGGGGTAGAACTTGCGCAGCGAGGCCAGGCGTTGCTCCATCGACTGGCGCACTTCGTTGACCAGGTAGCGGGTCAGGTCCATGTTGTCGCGGGCCACGGCCAGCATTGGGCCGATGTTGCTCATGCGCACCGACAGGGGGAGGTCCATCAGCGAGCCGTGCTTGAGGAACTTGGTGGTAAAGCCGGCATAGGGCCCGAACAGCAGGGACTTCTTGCCTTCGACCACGCGGGTGTCGAGATGCGGTACAGACATCGGTGGCGAACCCACCGCGGCCTGGCTGTACACCTTGGCCTGGTGGCGGTTGACCACCTCGGGGTTGTCGCAGCGCAACCACTGGCCGCTGACCGGGAAGCCGCCGAAGCCTTTGCCTTCTTCAACGCCGGAGGCCTGCAGCAGCGGCAGCGCCGCGCCGCCGGCGCCGAGGAACACGAAGCGGGCATTGACCTGGCGGGTGGCGCCGCTGTTCACGTCCTTGATGTCGACTTCCCAGCCGCCGGTGTTGCGGCGCAGCCCGGTGACCTTCTTGGAGTACTTCACCTCGCTGCCGTCGGTTTGGCCGAGGTAGCCCAGCAGCTTGTTGGTCAGCGCGCCGAAGTTCACGTCGGTGCCGTTCTGCACGCGGGTCGCCGCCAGGTGCTCGTTCGGGTCGCGGCCCGGCATCATCAGCGGCATCCACTGCTTGAGCAGGGCGTTGTCTTCGGTGTACTCCATCTCGGCGAAGGCGTGATGGGGCTTGAGCGATTCGAAGCGCTTCTTCAGGAAGGCCACGCCCTTGTCGCCAGAAACGTAGCTCAGGTGCGGCACCGGGTTGATGAACGCTTTCGGGGTGCCAAAGGCGCCCTTGCGGATCAGGTAGGCCCAGAACTGCTTCGACACCTCGAATTGGGTGTTGATGTGCACGGCCTTTTTGATGTCCACCGAACCGTCGGCCGCCTGCGGCGTGTAGTTCAGCTCGCAGAGGCCGGCGTGCCCGGTGCCGGCGTTGTTCCAGGGGTTGGAGCTCTCTGCCGCGCCCGAGTCCATCGCCTCGACCACTTCCAGCCGCAGGGCCGGGTCGAGCTCCTTGAGCAGCACCGCCAGGGTGGCACTCATGATGCCCGCGCCCACCAGCACTACGTCCACTGCTTCATTCTGCGCCATTAACGCATCTCCAAAATCAACCACATCTGTTTGACAGCCAGGCCTCACTAGGGGTGTGACCGCGCAAAGCAGGTAAGCTCACCCGGCCCTGGCCGATGATCATCGCCAGCGCACGCCGCGCTCCCGGTTGCCGAAGGTGCCTATCTACGCATGCGCCGGCATGCTCGGGCAATTCGACCAACGGGCGAGGCAATGCGCCGTGGCCGGGTCAGCCCCGGTATCGGGTTGGGTTCGATGCGCCTGGCCTTGTGGTTAATGGTGCTTTAGCTGCTGCAAGACTGTTCATTTTGCTCGCCACACTCTTGTGAAGTTGTGAAAACCCGTTGTTTTTCACGCTCTTTTGAAGACGTGAACCTCAAAGAAAGCTCACCGCGCAACGCGGGCGATGGCCTGAAGTGGGCGGCTCTCTGGTGGGCGAGGGGTAGCATGCCGCGGTGCGGCGATATAGCGCAGCCCGATCAGGAGACGACCTTATAATCGGGGGCAGATTATAGCGGTGAACGCGGGGAAAAAGTTCGCTTTTTAGGCGGTTTTCTTCCGTGAAGGCGTCACCCGGCGAAGGCGCGGGCCCAGTTTCGGCCGCTGGCGCGGGCCGGCAGGCGGGCCTCGGCGGGCAGCGGGCGGCCCAACCAGTGCAGGCGCGCCTCGGGTACCTGCACCCAGCCATAGCCCGCGGGCGCCTGGGTGCCGGTGTGGAAACCACTGCACAAGCCGTTGCTGTCGAGCAGGGCGTAGGTGCGGCGCGGGGCGAGCAGGCCAAGGCGGGTGAGCAGGGAGCGCATGGGAACAACCTCGGGGCAGGGCGCGTTTGTCAAAACCTTATCAACAGCTCGTGACGCCGTGGTGACAAAGCCTTTACAGCCAGCTTGCAACCGGGCGAGGAACGCCGCGGCCGGCGTTCAGTCTTAACATCATCCTGATACCCCGGGCCCTGCGCTGCCGGTATACTGGCGCCTCGTGCCCTTTTTGGAGAATCGCGCATGTTGCCACGCTTGTTGTTCGGTTTGATCGCTGTGTCCGCCCTGACGCTGGCTGGTTGCGCGAGCAGCCCACAGCAACTCAGCCCCCAGCCCAAACTGCTCGAGCAGCTCGCGCCGGTTGGCCAGGGCCAGCCCGTGCAGGTGCGCGTGGTCGATGGCCGGCCTTCGCCAGTGCTCGGTACCCGCGGCGGCCTGTACCCTGAAACCAGCGCGGTGAGCGTGCAGGGCAACGACGTCGTGCCCAAGCTGCAAGCCCAGGCCGAAGCCGCGGTGCGCTTGCTCGGCTACACCCCCAACGCCTCGGCGATGGGCGCGCCGGTATTGACCCTGACCCTGGCTGACCTGAAGTACCAGTCGCCGAAAGACAGCACCTACGTGACCGAAGCCAATATCTCGGCCACCTTCCGCGCCGACGTGCGTGGCCCTAGCCACAGCTACAGCGGCCGCTACAGTGCTTCGCTGAACCAGCGTTTCGGCATGGCGCCGAACCAGGAAACCAACACCAAGTTGGTCAGTGATGTGTTGAGCGATGCCCTCACCCGGGTATTCAAGGACCCGACCATCGGCCAGACCCTGCGCCAGTGATCCCGCGGCCCTCGCTCGGCTGTGCCGGGCGAAGGGCCGGTCAGGCCGCCTCGATGCCGAAGTCCGGCATGCCAATCCCGGTGCGCGCATCGGCCTCGAGCAGGTCGTGGTGCGCATGCCCGCCCAGCGCGCAATACACCAGCCAGCCACGGTCGTGCACATTGATGCTCAGGCCGTCGATCAAGGCCTGTTGCTCGTCGCTGGGGGTGATCAGGTAGAGGCGGTCCTGGTTGTGGGCGTGCAGCATCGGGGTAGCGTCCTGTCCGTTGGCGAAGTGGGGCCGCAAGCGTGCCCCAAGAGCATGACGAACAGATGACCGCGCGAATTTAAACCGCGCGGCTCAAAGCTCCAGCCCAGCCTTGACCCGGTACTGGTTGCGCACCGGGGTGGCGTACTGCTGCACCAGGTACGGGCGGTGTTCGGCCGGGCAGCCGTCGAGGCGGCGCTGCCATTCTTCGCGGGCCGCGGCCAGTTCCGGGGCCTCGAACAGCTCGCTGGCGGCGGGCACCACCAGCGCCGGGTCGGCCCCTTCCCACTGGGCGTAGGCCAGGTAGTGCACCGGGAACAGCCGGTAGCCGCCGAGGATGCGCCGGTCGATCTCCGCCGCCAGTTGCTTGGTGTCTTCGAGCAGTTCGGCCACCGGCGCGGAGAAGTTGATGTGCACCCGGCCCTTGTAGCCGGTAATGCCCAGGGCAATGCTCAGGTCATCCTCGCCCGGCGCCTTCTTGTAAGTGCCGGTGGTGGCGCGGATGTACAGCTCGCGGGCCTTGGCCGCGTCGCACGGGTCATACTCGTAGCTGATCGACACCGGGGTGAGGTTCAGCGAGCGGATAACTTCGGCGAAAGGCTCTTCCTTGCGGCTCATGTGGAACATTTTCAGGATGGCCGAGTCGGTACGGTCATCGCCATCCTTCGCCCGGCCTTCGGCCTGGGCGATCCAGATAGAGGCGCAGTCGCTGCGGATGGAGTGGTTGATGTACGCCGACAGCAACTGGTAAGTGGCGAGTTTTTCCCGGCGGCCACTGACCGAGCGGTGCACGATGAAGCTTTTGTTCAGGCGCATCAGGTCGCTGACGAACGGCCGTTGCAGCAGGTTATCGCCAATGGCGATGCGCGGCGTGGGCAGCCCGGCGTGGTACACGGCGTAGTTGACGAAGGCCGGGTCCATCACGATGTCGCGGTGGTTGGCCAGGAACAGATAGGCATTGCCGGACTTGAACTGCTCGACGCCGGTGTAGGTCACCCCATCGGTGGCGCGTTCGATGGTGTGGTCGACGTACATCTCGACCTTGTCTTGCAGGGCGGCCACGCTCTCGATGCCGGCGAATTCGCGGGCGAGCTTGCGCGCCACCATCGGCTTGAGCAGCCAGCCGAAACCACCGGCAAAGCGCGGGAAGCGGAAGTGGATGAGGGTGTCGAGAAACGCCGGGTCTTTGAGGAGCCTGGTCAGTACGGCTTTGACCTCGGAGTCATCGTAAGGTCGGATGGCATCGAATTCGCCCATCATGCTCTCTTGTTGGCAACGGCTTGAGTAGTGAAACAGAGCGGCGATTATACGCATAACTGGAAGGGGAAGCCCGATGCTGGAAACCGAGCGTTATTTTTGCCCCTATTGCGGCGAGCCGGCCGAGGCCGTGCTCGACCTGTCGGGCGGGGATCAGGACTATATTGAAGACTGCCCGGTGTGCTGCCGGCCGATTCAGTTCGTGCTGCACACCGATGGCAGCCAGTGGTCGTTGGATGTGTACAGCGAGAACGAATGATGAAGCGCATCTACGAACCGGAAAACCTGCTCGAGGCCGAGGTGTTGCTGGTGATGCTCGCCAGTGAGGGCATCGGCGCGCACCTGCAGGGCCGCGACCTGGTCGGCGCGATGGGCGAGCTGCCGGCCATCGGCCTGTTGAACCTGGCGGTGGACGATGCCCAGGCCGAGCGCGCGCTGGCGCTGATCAACCAGTACACTAGCGCCCTGCCGGTGGCGGGCGAAGAGCCTGACAGCGGCCCTGGTATCTTGCTGTGCTGACCGGAGCCTTGCCCTTCTGATGTGTGGACGCTACGCGCTGTTTCGCTGGAACCCGGCTTTTGCCGCCTTGCCGGGGTTTCCCGCGCAGCATCAGGCGCAATGGAACATCTCTCCCGGCCAGGCGGTGCTGATCCAGCGCCAAGGCCCCGAAGGCCTGAACCTGGCCCGCGCGCGCTGGGGGCTGACCCCAGCCTGGGTCACCGACTTCTCCCGTACCCCGGCCCAGGCCCGCGCCGAAACCCTGGCCGAGCAGCCGTTGTTCCGTGAGGCGTTCCGCCAGCGCCGCTGCCTGCTGCCGGCCAATGGTTTTTACGAGTGGCGCGGCTCGGTGCGCAAGCAACCCTATTGGTTGACCCCAGGCGAAGGCTCGAACCTGTACTTCGCCGCCGTGTGGGAGGCCTACAGCGTAGGTGAGGAGGTATGGCTGAGCACCGCGGTGGTCACCCAGGCCGCCGCCGCTCAACGCCGGCCGTTGATCCTCGATGCCCGCGAGCAGGCGCTGTGGCTGGCCGCCGACACGCCGCTGCCGCAGCTGTACAGCCTGCTGGCCAAGCCCTGCGCCAGCCTGCGCGAGCGGCCGTTGGCAAAATTGGTGAACGACCCGAAGCTGGATGCGCCGGAGTGTTTGACGCCGGCGTGAGTCAAAGCGGGTTGGCGCCGATGGCAGCTGTCGCTAGCTGTTCACCCAGCATCCAGGAGGCGCAAACCCCGCAGCGTGCTGCGACAATCTTTTTTGCCCTGGAAAGGTCTTCTGCCAATTTCCGGTTGAAGATAGGTTCGTGATGGGCGATGCGGTTGCGGAGTAAACGGATGGATTTCAAGTCGTCCGCCAGGCGTTGACGGTGCTCGGCTACCGAGCGATCGCGGGGAAGATGGGGGAACGTCGTGAACAGTTGCGGTATCCACACCCTGGCATCGTGGCGGCGAGTAAACAGGCTTTCCCAGAATTTGAACTTGAGCTCGACAATCACCCGGTCCGGAGTCGGCACGCGCTTGCGCGTGTCGATAAGGTCGCGGCGGGGGTTGTAACCCGGCCCTTTCGGCATCGGTAAGCTCATTTCGAATGTGCTCTGCCAAGGCCAGCGTGGGCCGTATACGGCGCAGAGCGCTTCGGCGACAGCGTTGCGTACTGTTATCTCGCACATGTGCAGCGGAGCAAGCATCGCCCCGGCCACCTGTGCATTCCAGGCATACAAAGTAACAGCTGCCCATGGTTGAACTTGCCCAGCTATGGCAGTGGCAGCCTCATAGGTTGCGAAGCGTGGTGTCGACAACAGCCGGCTCAAGGCTGATGGTAATGAGGGGTGGGGAGTTGACGGCACGGGCGGCTTTCCTTAATCTCGACTGCACTCGCCGAGGGAAACGCGGGCGCAAGCCTCCACCCACGGACATAAGCAAGTGCTGTAGACAAAACCCGCCTTAATGGCGGGTTTTTTCGTTGTTGGCCCCGAACCTTACCAATACCTGTATGGCCTACCAAGCACCGCTTCCCTATTGGCTGCCTGGTTTGGTTTCTCTATGTAAACGGCCCATTTGCCACCATCCCCGCCGCCCATCGTATCGGTTACGATACACGCCACATCGGTAAGGGAACCCTTTCATGCGCAAGCCATTCTTTCCCCTGGCGCTGGCCGGCAGCCTGCTGCTCGCCGGGTGCCAGGCGGTGAACACCACCAGCGGCGACGCGGTCGGTGTCAACCGCAAGCAGTACATGTTCAGCATGCTCTCGACCGACCAGGTCAACCAGATGTATGCCACCTCTTATAAAGACACGCTGAGCAAGGCCAGCGCCCAGGGCGCGCTGGACAAGAACAGCGCCGAGGCCAAGCGCGTGCAGGCAGTGGCCGACCGCCTGATCGCCCAGGCGCCGAAGCTGCGCCCGGACGCCGCGCAGTGGCCGTGGGAGGTGAACCTGATCAAAAGCGATGAACTGAACGCCAACTGCGGGCCCGGCGGCAAGATCATCGTCTACACCGGGATCATCGATAAACTGCAACTGAGCGACGACGAACTGGCCGCGGTGATGGGCCATGAAATCGCCCACGCCCTGCGCGAGCACGGCCGCGAGGCGATGTCCAAGGCGTACGGCATCGAGATGGCGAAGCAGGGCGCCGGCGCCCTGTTCGGCCTGGGGCAGGATTCGCTGGCGCTGGCCGACACGGTCACCCAGTACGGCATGACCTTGCCCAACAGCCGCGCCAACGAGAACGAAGCAGACCTCATCGGCCTGGAGCTGTCGGCCCGCGCCGGCTACAACCCGAACGCGGCGATCACTCTGTGGAAGAAAATGAACGCCGCCGGTGGGGCAGGGCAGCCGGAATTCCTCAGCACCCACCCCTCCGACGCCAACCGCATCAGCGCCTTGCAGGCGGCGATCCCCAAGGTGATGCCGCTCTACCAGGCCGCCAAGGGCTAGCCCTCAGGCTTGTTGCTTGCTTGCTTGCTTGCTTGCCGCTTGCCGCTTGCCGCTTCCCGCTGGAAGCGGCAGGCTTAAAGCCAGCCGCTCACCACCATCGCCTTGTACACCGAGTACACCGCCAGCACGAAGAACGCGGCGGCGGCCAGGCGGCGGATCAGGGTCAGCGGCAGTTTGTCGGCGGCGAAGTTGCCCGCCAGCACCACCGGCACGTTGGCGATCAGCATGCCCAGGCTGGTACCGATGATCACCAGCAGCAGGTGCGGGTACTGGGCGGCCAGCATCACCGTGGCCACTTGCGTTTTGTCGCCGATTTCAGCGATGAAGAACGCAATCAACGTGGCCATGAACGGGCCGAACTTGCTGCCGCGGTTGGCTTCGTCGTCGTCCATTTTGTCGGGCACCAGCGTCCACAGCGCGGTGGCGGTGAAGCTCGCGGCGAGGATCCAGTGCAGCACGGTGTCGGTCAGGTAGCTACTCACCCACGCGCCCACGGCGCCAGCGGCGGCATGGTTGGCCAGCGTGGCGGCAAGAATGCCGAGAATGATCGGTACCGGCTTGCGAAAGCGAGCGGCGAGGATCAGCGCAAGGAGTTGGGTCTTGTCACCGATTTCGGCCAGCGCAACGATACCGGTTGGGACAAGAAGGGATTCAAGCATCAGGCTTCCTACGGGGGCGGGTCGACACGGCTATGACACGTACAGCCTCCCCGCCCCGGGTAAGGTGTGCGTGTCATAGGTCTTGTCAAACCGCCGGGCCCCTCTGACGTGGGCCTCCGGGTCGCTCGCGCCATGGCCTGTGGGCCAAGTGTGTTGACGCGTGCCAATGCGAGCCAGGCGGCTCGCCGGGAGACTACTCCCCTAGGACGGAGCGGATTCTGCCTAGCTGGCTTGGCAAAGGCAAGCGGTTTGTTTCTAGGCCTTGGCCGCGCGATAGAGGCGGAAGCCCTCACGTTCAGCGAGGGTTTGGCAATTGCCCAAGGCCTCTTCGAGCAGCGGCGGGTAGCGCAGGAAGCTATTCGCGACCAGGCGGATTTCCCCACCTTTTTGCAGGCATTGGCGGCTTTTTCGCAGCAGCGTTTCTGTAGCGGCGTAGTGGGTGTGCACCCCGGTATGGAACGGCGGGTTGCTGATGATCGCCTCCAGCCCGCTGGGCGCGGCGTCGATGCCGTCGCCGCAAATCAGCTCGGCGGCCAGGCCATTGGCCTCCAGGGTCAGCGCGCTGGCGGCGATGGCGAAGGCATCGACATCCAGCAGGCTGACCCGGCTATCCGGGTAGCGCCGCTTGAGCGCCGCGCCAACCACCCCGGCGCCGCAGCCGAAGTCCAGCAGGTGCCCGCCGGGCAGGCCTTCAAGGTGTTCGAGCAGCAGCGCGGTGCCGCGGTCGAGGCGGCCGTGGCTGAACACCCCCGGCAGGCTCACCACCTGCAGCGCGCCGCCCGGGGCCGCGACGCTGAAGCGTTGTGCCAAGGCCTGCAGCACCGGGGCCGCGGGCGGGGTGGCGACATCAACCCGCCACAACTGGCAGTGCCGCGCGCTGTCGAGCTTGCGCGGTGCGCCATAACCTTGCAGCAGCCGCGCCGAGCCCTCGATGCCGCCGCGCTTTTCTCCCACCAGGTACAGCGTGGCGCCGCCCAGGCGGGCGGCAAGGGCATCGAGCAGGTAGCTGGCGAGGTCCTTGGCCTTGGGCAAGAACAGCACCGCGGCGCTGAAGCTGCCCGCGGGCACCTCGGTGCCAAAGTGGCAGCGCCCGCCGAAGCGCCCGGCGAGGGCGCCGTGGTCGGCGGCGTTCCAGCTCCAGGCCTGGGCCTGCGGCAGCTGCGCGAGCAGGCCGTCGGCCGGCGCGCCGGCCAGCAGCAGTGGGCCGGCGAACAGGTCGGCCTGGCGTAGCAGCACTTCACTGCGCGGGTCCATGGTCAGCTCCTTGGCTAAAAAACCGCGAAGTTTACCAAAGCTCAGCTGACCACGCGCAGTGCCCGGCCCTCGGCGAAGGCGCCGGCGTTGTCGGCCAGTTGGCCGACGATACGCTGGCGTGCTTCGCGGCTGCCCCAGGCGCTGTGCGGGGTCACGATCAAGCGCGGCAGGTCGCTGGCCAGCAACGGGTTGCCGGCGGCCGGCGGCTCGGTGGTCAGCACGTCGGTGGCGGCGCCGCCAAGGTGGCCGCTGCGCAGGGCATCGGCGAGGGCCTGTTCATTGACCAGGCCGCCGCGCCCGGCGTTGATCACAAACGCGCCGGGCTTGAGCAGCGCCAGCTCGGCGGCGCCGATCAGGTCGCGGGTGTGTTCGTTGAGCGGGCAGTGCAGGGTGAGGGCATCGACCTGCGGCAGCAGTTCGCTCAGCGGCAAGCGGCCGTCGCGCGCCGGGCGGTTGGGCAACTGGCCGATCAGCACGCGCATGCCGAACGCTTCGGCCAGGCGCGCCACCGCGCTGCCCAGCTCGCCGTGGCCGAGCAGGCCGAGGGTTTTGCCCTCCAGCTCGACGATGGGGAAGTCCAGCAGGCAGAACTGCTTGGCCTTCTGCCATTGCCCGGCGGCGACCGCTTGCTGGTACTGCGGCAGGCTGGTGGCCAGCGCCAGTAGCAGCATCAGCGTGTGCTGCGCCACCGACGGGGTGCCGTAGCCCTGGCAGTTGCACACCGTCACCCCTTGGGCGCGGGCGGCGGCCAGGTCAACGTTGTTGGTGCCGGTGGCTGACACCAGGATCAGCTTCAGTTGTGGGTTGGCGGCCAGGGCCTGGGCGTCGATCAGTACCTTGTTGCTGATCGCCACCCCGTACCCGGCCAGGCGCGCGGCAGTGTCGGCCGGCTCGGTGCTGGCGTGCAGGTGCAGGGCGCTGAACACCTGGCGCAGGGGCGCCAAGTCGAGGTCGCCGAGGTCCAGGGAGCTGTGATCGAGAAAAACCGCGCGCATCAGGTGCCGCCTCTTGTGGGGTTGTGGTGGTAAATTACCCAATCGAAGAACCTATTTGTTACAAATTTTGAGGCCTGCCGCCATGTACTGGACCGAGTTTCTCACCGTTGCACTGATTCACCTGCTCGCTGTGGCCAGCCCCGGGCCGGATTTCGCCGTGGTGGTGCGCGAAAGCGTGACCCACGGCCGCCGCGCCGGCACCTGGACAGCGCTGGGCGTGGGCTCGGCGATCTTCCTCCACGTAGGCTATTCGTTGCTGGGGATCGGCCTGATCGTGTCGCAGTCGATCGTGCTGTTCAACCTGCTCAAATGGCTGGCGGCTGCTTACCTGCTGTACATCGGCTTCAAGGCCCTGCGCGCGCGCCCGGCGGCGCCCGGCGAGGCCGTTCTGGTGCGCGGCCTGCAGCCACGCTCGCCACGCCAGGCCTACACCGCGGGCTTCATGACCAACGGCCTGAACCCCAAGGCGACGCTGTTCTTCCTGTCGCTGTTCACCGTGGTGATCAACCCGCACACCCCACTGGCGGTACAGGCCGGCTATGGCGTGTACCTGGCCTTCGCCACCGCGGGGTGGTTCTGCCTGGTGGCGCTGCTGTTCAGCCAGGCGCGGGTGCGCGCTGGCTTTGCCCGCATGGGCCATTGGTTCGACCGCACCATGGGCGCGGTGCTGGTGGCGTTGGGGGTGAAGATCGCCCTGACCGAAATGCATTGAGGGCTCTGAAACGAGTGCTAGGCTCAGGAGATTGCCCAGCACTCGCCTAAAAGGACCCCCCGATGCAGACGCGTGTTCTCCCTCCCGCCGAAGGTGCCTACTCCTACCCGCTGCTCATCAAGCATTTGCTCAAATCGGGCAGCCGTTATGAACGTTCCCGGGAAATCGTCTACCGCGACCTGGTGCGCTTCGACTACCGCACCCTCAACACGCGCATCGCCCGCCTGGCCGGGGCGCTGGTCGCTGCGGGGGTCAAGCCTGGCGACACGGTGGCGATCATGGACTGGGACAGCCACCGTTACCTCGAGTGCATGTTCGCCATCCCGATGATCGGCGCGGTGGCGCACACCATCAACGTGCGGCTGTCGCCGGAGCAGATCCTCTACACCATGAACCACGCCGAAGACCGCCTGGTGCTGGTCAACAGTGAGTTCATTCCGCTGTACAACGCCCTGGCCGGGCAACTGACCACGGTCGAAAGCACCATCGTGCTCAGCGACAGCGGCGCCGGCGAGCATGACCTGCCCGGGTTGCTGGGCGAGTACGAAGCGCTGCTGGCGGCGCAGCCGGAGCACTACGACTTCCCCGATTTCGACGAGAACTCGGTGGCCACCACCTTCTACACCACCGGCACCACCGGCAACCCCAAGGGGGTGTACTTCACCCACCGGCAACTGGTGCTGCACACCATGGGCATCGCCACCCTGCTGGGCAGCGTCGACTGCGTGCGGCTGATGGGCACCAACGACGTGTACATGCCGATCACCCCGATGTTCCACGTGCATGCCTGGGGCGTGCCCTACGTGGCCACCATGCTCGGCATCAAGCAGGTGTACCCCGGCCGCTACGAGCCCGACATGCTGGTGCGGCTGTGGCAGCAGGAGAAGGTCACCTTCTCCCACTGCGTGCCGACCATCCTGCAAATGCTGCTGGCCTGCAAGCAGGGCGCTGGTATCGATTTTGGCGGCTGGAAGATCATCATCGGCGGCAGCGCGCTCAACCGCACCCTGTACGACGCCGCACTGGCGCGGGGGATCCAGCTCACCGCGGCGTACGGCATGTCTGAAACCTGCCCGTTGATCGCCTGCGCCTACTTCGACGAAGAACTGATGGCCGCCGACGACGCCACGCGGGTTCCCTACCGGCTCAAGGCCGGGGTGCCGGTGCCGCTGGTCGATGCCGCGGTGGTCGACACCGAGGGTAATTTCCAGCCGGCCGACGGTCACAGCCAGGGCGAACTGGTGCTGCGCGCGCCGTGGCTGACCATGAGCTACTTCAAGGAACCGGAAAAAGGCGCCGAGCTGTGGCAGGGCGGCTGGATGCACACCGGCGACGTGGCCACCCTCGACGAACACGGGGTGATCGACATCCGCGACCGTATCAAGGATGTGATCAAGACCGGCGGCGAGTGGGTGTCTTCGCTCGAGCTCGAGGCGTTGATCGCCCAGCACCCGGTGGTGCGCGAGGTGGCGGTGGTGGGCGTGGCCGACGCCCAGTGGGGCGAGCGGCCGTTCGCGCTGGTGGTGCTGCACGAGGGCCAGGCGCTCGACGCCCAGGCGATCAAAACCCACCTGGCGCCGTTCGTGGAGCAGGGCCGGATCAACAAATGGGCAGTGCCCAGCCAGATCGCGCGGGTACCGGAAATCCCCAAGACCAGCGTCGGCAAGCTGGACAAGAAACGCATCCGGGTCGACATCGTCGACTGGCAGGCGAGCAACAGCCCGTTCCTGTCGTCTTTATGAAAACCACCCCGGGCGCTTGACGCCTGCCGCGCCGGGCCGCCAGCATGGGCCTTTTTTCGGCAGGGGCAGGCACTTTGGGCGGCAGGGCATGGCAGGGCAGTTGGGCGTTGGGTGTGGTCGCCTTGATGGCGGGGCCCAGCTTCGGCGTACCGCTCAACATCGGCCCGGTGGAAGGCCAGTTCGACACCCAGTTCTCGCTCAGCAGTGGCTGGGGCCTGGCCTCGCCCAGCCAGCGCCTGGTGGGCGCCAGCAACGGTGGCCACGCCGCGGCCGCCAGCAGCGACGATGGCCGCCTGAACTTCAAGCGTGGCGAGGCCTTCAGCCGCCGTTTCGAGGGCGTGCACGCGCTGGAGCTGCGCTACCAGGACAGCGGCCTGTACCTGCGTGGCCGCTATTGGTACGACTTCAAGCTCGAAGACGAACATCAGCGCTTCAAGGACATCGACGACAGCGGCCGCGCGCTGGGCAGCCGCAGTGCCGGCGGGCAGTTGCTCGAAGCCTTCGCCTGGCAGCATTACCAACTGGGCGGGCAGCCTGGCACCGTGCGCGTGGGCCGGCAGGTGGTGCACTGGGGCGAAGCGCAGTTGATCGGCGGCGGCATCGATGCGATCAACCCCACCGGCGCGCAACTGTTCCCCAGCGCCGCCGCGCCCTGGCGCGAGCAGGCACTGCCGACCAGCCTGTTCTACGTGCGGCAGAACCTGACCGACGCGCTGTCAGTCGATGGCTTTTACCAACTGGCGTGGGACCCAGACCAACAGGCCAACTGCGGCACGTTTTTCGCCAGCAGCGATGCCCTGGCCAAGGGCTGCGCGGGCAACCTGGCCCTCGGCCCGGCCAGCGCCGGCCAGCCCGAAGGCACGCTGGTTGCCCGCGGCCATGACGATGAACCCAGCAGCGGCGGCCAGTTCGGCCTGGCCGTGCATTACCAGCTCAGCCCGTGGAATACCGAGCTGGGTGCCTACGTGCTCAACTACCACAGCCGCGCCGCCTACCTGGCCGGCGACGGCCCTGGGTACTACGTGAAATATCCTGAAAACATTCATTTGTACGGATTGAGCTTTTCGTCGGTTTTACCCGAAGGTACCCGCTGGCGCGGCGAACTGAGCTACCGCCCCAACGCGCCCCTGCAGGAAAATTGGTACAGCGTGTTGCAGCAAAGCAACGCCAGTGGCGCCGACCAGGGCTACCAGCGCGCGCCGGTCACCGACCTGCGCAGCAGCCTGGAACACACCTTCGACGGTGGCCTGGGGGCAGACCGCTTCACCCTGCTGGCGGAGCTCGGCGCCACCCGCGTCAACGGCCTGGGCAGTGGCTATTACGGGCGTGACGTGGCCTTTGGCGCGCCGCCAGGGCAGTGCCAGGCGGGCAGCCGCTATTGCGACGGCGGCGGCTTTACCACCACCACCGCCTGGGGCTACCGCGCCCGCGCGCAATGGACCTTCTTCGAGGTGGTGCCCCGCCTAACGCTGCGCCCCAGCCTGGCCTGGGCCCACGACGTGAACGGTTATTCGCCGCAGCCGGGCGGGCAATTCGAGGAGGGCCGCAAGGCCGTCACCCTCGGCCTGGACGCCGACTACCAACGCACCTACAGTGCATCACTGGCCTACACCAATTACTTCGGCGGCCGCTACAGCACGATCAACGACCGGGATTTTCTCGCCCTCACGCTGGGCCTCAGGTTCTGAGCGAACCGCGTGGAAAGCGCCCCGAAAAACCCCCGGGAGTGGCCCATTGCCATGGGTTTTACGGGGGTAGGGAACTTTTTCTACCCCCTCTGCACACCGCTGGCCACGGGGCTTCCAGCCCGGCTGTCATAATTCCTGCCTACTGCTGTCATCAAAGAGTCACATAACCCGCATTAAATCGGCACGGCTTACTCCTGTGGAATGACTCCACACAAATACCCTTTGACTGAGGTGTGCCGTGAGACTGCTGACCAAGACCCGCCTTTCGATTCTGCTGGCTTCGCTGTGCCTGACCGGTGTTGCCCAGGCCGCGACCACCGTGACCGGTGCCGGCTCGAGCTTCGTGTACCCGGTTCTGTCCAAATGGGCCCAGGCCTATGGCGAGAAGTCGGGCAACCAGATCAACTACCAATCGATCGGTTCGGGCGGCGGTATCGCCCAGATCAAGGCTGCTACCGTTGACTTCGGCGCTTCCGACGCCCCGCTGAAAGGCGAAGACCTGACCGCCGCTGGCCTGGGCCAGTTCCCGAGCGTGATCGGCGGTATCGTGCCGATCATCAACGTCGAAGGCGTTGCTCCGGGCAAACTGAAACTCGACGGCCCGACCCTGGCCAAGATCTTCCAGGGCACCGTGACCACCTGGGACGACGCTGCCATCAAGGCACTGAACCCTGACGTGAAACTGCCAGGCGAGAAAATCACCGTCGTTCACCGTTCGGACGGCTCGGGCACCTCGTTCAACTTCACCAGCTACCTCGACAAAGCCTCGGCTGGCGAGTGGAAAGCCGGCGCCGGTTCGACCGTTCAATGGCCGGTCGGTGTAGGTGGCAAGGGTAACGAAGGTGTGGCTGCCTACGTCAAGCAGATCAAAGGTTCGATCGGCTACGTTGAATACGCCTACGCCAAGTCGAACAGCCTGTCGCACACCCAGCTGAAGAGCGCCGGTGGCCAGTTCCTCGAGCCTAGCGCCAAAGCCTTCGCCGCTGCCGGTGCTACCGCTGACTGGAAAAACGCCAAGGACTTCAACCTGCTGCTGGTGAACGCCCCGGGCGCAGACGCCTGGCCGATCGCCGCTACCACCTGGATCATCATGTACAAGCAGCCTAAGAAGGCCGAAGAAAGCAAAGCCGCTTTCGACTTCTTCAAATGGTCGCTGGAACATGGCCAGGACCAAGCTGCATCGCTGGACTACGTGGCTCTGCCAGAGTCGCTGGTCAAGCAGATCGAAAGCTACTGGGCTTCTGAGTTCAAGTAACGATCTGAGTGCAACACTCACCTCTCAAGGGCCCTGCCCCTTGAGAGGATTTTTTGCGAGCGGACTATGATGACCGATAACTCTCAAGTGCTGGCTACAGTGATTGCCAAGAACCGAAGTGACAGCGAAGCGCGGGCTGCCCGCGATCATCGCCACGATGTGTGGTTCCGCCGTACGGTACGTGCTGCTGCGATGATCGTGCTGGGCCTTCTGGCCTGCATTGCCGGGTCTACCCTGTGGGGTGGCGCCCAGGCTTTCCACACCTTCGGCCTGGACTTTTTCACCAGCACCGATTGGGACGCAGTGGGGGAGCGCTTTGGCGCGGTGGTGCCGATCTACGGCACACTGGTGACCTCGTTCCTGGCGTTGCTCATTGCCGTGCCCGTCAGTTTCGGCATTGCGATTTTCCTGACCGAAGTGGCGCCGCCGTGGATGCGCATGCCGATCGCCTCGGCGATCGAACTGCTCGCCGGCATCCCTTCGATCATCTATGGCATGTGGGGCCTGTTCGTCTTCGCGCCCTTCATGGCTGAACACCTGACGCCCTGGATCAACGACAACCTGGGCGCGATCCCGGTCATCGGCGCGCTGTTCCAGGGCCCGCCGCTGGGCATCGGTACCCTGACCGCGGCCATCGTGCTGGCGATCATGATCATCCCCTTCATTACCTCGGTGATGAACGAAGTGTTCCGCACCGTGCCGACCCAACTGAAGGAATCGGCCTACGCCCTGGGTGGTACCACCTGGGAAGTGGTCTGGGACATCGTGCTGCCCTACACCCGCTCGGCGGTGGTCGGTGGCGTATTCCTCGGCCTGGGCCGCGCCTTGGGTGAAACCATGGCGGTCACCTTCGTACTGGGTAACGCCCACCAGCTGTCGGCGTCGCTGCTGATGCCGAGCAGTTCGATCGCTTCAGTCATCGCCAACGAATTCTCCGAGGCCTACACCGACCTGCACCGCAGCTCGCTGATCGCCCTGGGCTTCCTGCTGTTCGTGGTGACCTTCATCGTGCTGGCGATTGCACGGATCATGCTGATGCGCTTGTCGCGTAACGAGGGGGTCAAATGACCACGGCCAACGAAAACCTCTACCGGATGCGGGCGTTCAAGAACCAGCTCGCGATGGTCTTCGCCTGCGCCGCCACCGGCTTCGGCCTGCTGTGGCTGGTGTGGATCCTGATCACCACCATCATCAATGGCGCCGCGGCCCTGGGCCCGCACCTGTTCACCCAGATGACGCCCCCGCCGGGCGCCAGCGGTGGCCTGGCCAACGCCTTCTACGGCAGCTTGCTGATGTCTGCCCTGGCGTTGCTGGTGGGTACCCCGATCGGCCTGATGGCCGGCGTGTGGCTGGCCGAGTTCGCCCGCTACACCCGCATGGGCATGATCGTGCGCTTCATCAACGACATCCTGCTGTCGGCCCCGTCGATCGTGCTCGGGCTGTTCGTGTACACCGCGTTCATCCTGCCGGTCAGTGCGTTGACCAACCACCAGGTGGGCTTCTCCGCCCTGGCCGGTGGCCTGACCCTCGCCCTGCTGGTGATCCCGGTGGTGGTGCGCACCACCGACGAAATGCTCCAGCTGCAGCCGGGCACCATGCGTGAAGCCGCGCTGGCGCTGGGTGTGCCGCAATGGAAGATGACCCTGCAGATCGTGCTGCGCGCCGCCCGCGCCGGTGTGGTCACGGGCATCCTGCTGGCGCTGGCGCGCATCACCGGCGAAACCGCGCCGCTGCTGTTCACCGCGTTCGGCAACCAGTTCTGGAGCAGCGACCTGCTCAAGCCGATCGCCAGCGTACCGGTGGTCGTTTTCCAATACGCGATGAGCCCGTTCGATGACTGGCACGCCCTGGCCTGGGCCGGCGCGTTGATCCTGACGCTGTTCGTACTGACGCTCAGCCTGCTCTCCCGTCTCATTCTTCTGCGCGATAGGTCCCACTGATGAACACGGCTGCCCTTAACACTGTTGCCCCCCTGCGTACCAAGATCCAGGTCCGGGACCTCGAGTTCTTCTACAACGGCCATCGCTCGCTGAAGAACATCCACATGGACATCCCGGAGAAGCAGGTCACGGCCATCATCGGCCCGTCCGGCTGCGGCAAGTCCACCCTGCTGCGGGTGTTCAACCGCATCTACTCGATGTACCCCAAGCAGGAAGCCAAGGGCGAAGTACTGCTCAATGGCGAGAACATCCTGGCCTCGAACTACTCCATGAACCGCCTGCGCAGCCACGTGGGCATGGTGTTCCAGAAGCCCGTGCCGTTCCCGATGTCGATCTACGACAACATCTCCTATGCCGTGCGCCACCACGAGCGCCTGGGCAAGCGTGAGATGGAAGAGCGCGTCGAGCAGGCCCTGCGCGGCGCGGCGCTGTGGGATGAAGTGAAAGACAAACTGAACAAGAGCGCCCAGGGCCTCTCCGGTGGCCAGCAGCAGCGCCTGTGCATTGCCCGCACCATCGCCCTCAAGCCCCAGGTGCTGTTGCTCGACGAGCCTACTTCGGCGCTCGACCCGATCTCCACCGGCCGCATCGAGCAGCTGATTACCGAACTGAAGGAACAGTTCACCGTGGTGATCGTGACCCACAACATGCAACAGGCCGCGCGTTGCTCGGACTTCACCGCGTTCATGTTCCTAGGCGAACTGATCGAACACGGCGACACCGACACCATCTTCACCAAGCCGAACAAAACCCAGACCGAGGATTACATCACCGGTCGTTTTGGCTGATCCCCGCTTCAGGCTTCAATGGCCCTTCCCCCGGCGCTGCCGGGCGAAGGGCCATTTGCATTCTTGCCCCGCACAGTTGGTCCGTTCCTTGCTCCTCCCAAGGTAAGCCGGCCCCAACCGGCACCTAGCACCCCACTCTGGGCCTTGCGGTATCCGGATAGCGCAGCCGCTATCCGCACAGTGCAAATGGCCCTGCACAAAGGGGTGCACAAAGCCCAGCCTGTGTGCACGGAGGTAACAATGACCCACAGCGATGCGGTATCGCCCAGCGCCGAACGCTGGCGCGACAGTGCGCTGTTCGGCGCCCACAATTTGCTGTTCCTGCACAGCGACCAAGAGGCCGTGTGCAGCGGCGTGGGCCGCGTATTCAAGCCCCACCAGCTGGCGCCGGCGCGGCGTGGCGAGGGGGTGAGCGCGAGCATGCACAACGTCAGCCGCGGGCGCTTGTCGGTGAGCCGGCTGGAGTACGGCAGCGATGTGCACATCGACCCCGGCCGGCTGGAGCGGTTTTACCTGGTGCAGGTGCCGCTGCGTGGCAGCGCGCAGATTGGCTTTGGTGATTGCCACTTCGAGTCTTCGCCGCAACTGGCGTCGTTGATTTCCCCGCAGCAACCGCTGCGCATGCGCTGGCAGGGCGCCGCGCCGCAGCTGGCGCTGCGCCTGGATGCCGAGGACGTGGCCGAACACTGCCGGCAACACCTGGCCGAGGCGCGGCTGCCCGAGTTCGACCCCCGGTTGGACCTCACCCAGCCCGGCGGCGCGTACTTCGTGCAACTGCTGCAGTTGTTGCTTGAAGCCATCGCCCAGCCCGCGCACCCGCTGCACCAGCCGCTGGTGCTCAAGCAGTTCGAGTCCGCGCTGCTCAATGCCTTGCTCTACGGCCAGCCGCACCTGGCCAGCGCCAAGCTGGCCCAGGCGCCCCAGCGCGGCGCCTCGCCGTGGTTCGTCAAGCGCAGCGAAGAGTACATTCGCGCCCACCTGGGCCAGCCGCTGTCGGTCGAGATGCTCGCCGAGCAGGCCGGGGTGAGTGTGCGCACGCTGTTCGCCGGCTTTCGTAATTTTCGCGATACCACGCCCATGGCCTACCTGCGCGACCTGCGCCTGGAGCAGGTGCACCGCGAGCTGCGCGAGAACGAGCAGGCCTCGGTCACCGACGTGGCGTTCAAATGGGGCTTTGCCCACCTCGGGCGGTTCGCCCAGGAGTACAAGCGCCGCTTTGGTGAGCTGCCCTCGGCGACCCGGCGCTTTCGCCAGCCGTAACCCTCAGGGGCGCAGGCGCGCCAGGGTTTGCGACGGGGTTTCGCCAAAGGCCTTGCGGTAGTCACTGGCGAACCGCCCCAGGTGGCCGAAGCCCCAGGCCAACGCCAGTTGCGAGATGTTGGCGCTGGCCGGCCCGGTGAGCAGCGCCGAGCGCGCCTGGCGCAGCCGGTAATGCTTGAGCCAGGCCATCGGGGTTTGCCCGTGGTGGCGGGCGAAGGCGTCGAACAGCTTGCCGCGGCTTACACCGCTGGCGGCCTCTACATCGGCCAGGCGGATCGCTTCGCCAGCGTTGCGGCGCAGGTAGCGCCGCGCCCGCTCCAGGTACTGCGGCACCGGCTGCCCAGGGCTGGCCAGCAGTTCGTCGCTGTAGTTGTTCGGCTGCGCCAGCAGCAGGCCCTTGATCAACAGCGCCTCGAATTCCCCTGCCAGCGGCGCGTGCCCATACAGCGCGCTGACCGCCGGCCAACTGGCCAGCAACTGGCGCACCATTTCCCACCACGCCTGCACCTTGGCATGGCGCAGGTCCATCTCCAGGGCAAACCGCACCGGCTCGGCCAAGGGCCGTTGCAGCAGGCTTTCGGCGACCTCGCGCATGGTCTGCTGGCGCACCACCACCTGCAGCTTGCGGCAGTCGTCGGCCATGGCCAGTTGCTGGCGGCCGAACGGCGCCACCACCACCCCCAACTGCGCATGGGAGCGCACCTGGGCGCCGCCGCTGCTGAGCTGTTGGCGGCCCTCGATGGGCAGGCTCAGGCTGTAGGCGTCTAGCCCCTGGATGCCGATGTTCACTGCCGTGCCATAGCTGATGCAGCCGAGCACCGTGGCCCGCCCGGGCAGGCGCGCGCCGCTGTGCTCGAAGCTGAGGTGCTCGGGGTGGCTGGCGTCGAGCTGGTGCGGCCCGCAGATGCCTGCCATCCAGTTGCAGGCGGCGGCCAGCTCATGGTGCTGGGCCTGGATGTCGAGAGGGGAAGTGGGCATGGGGCAGCTCCGCGCGGTTCGCGTGGTCACAGTGTGCGCCGCGGCCTGGGGCCGGGCTATCCATTTACTGCTAGCAATTGGCAGGCCAGTGGCCGCGCCGAACTAAATGGATGAACTTCGCCCACCAAGTGGCTAGAGCCCCAGGGCCACCCGGCCGTTCAATCAGGTCACGTTCCCGCCCCGCCAAGGGCTACTACAGAGGACACACCTGATGAGCACCCGCAACCGTGAGCAATGGCTCGATTACCTCCAGGGCTGCCTGGATTTTCGCCCCGCCGAGGGCGTGTACCGCATGGCCCGCGACATCTTCACCGAGCCCGAGCTGTTCGACCTGGAGATGGAGCTGATTTTCGAAAAGGTGTGGATCTACGCCTGCCATGAAAGCGAAATCCCCAACCCCCATGACTTCGTGACCGTGCGCGCCGGCCGCCAGCCGATGATCATCACCCGTGATGGCAACGGCGAGCTGAACGCGCTGATCAACGCCTGCCAGCACCGCGGCGCCACGCTGACCCGGGTGGGCAAGGGCAACCAGAGCACCTTCACCTGCCCGTTCCACGCCTGGTGCTACAAAAGCGACGGCCGCCTGGTCAAGGTCAAGGCCCCGGGTGAATACCCCGAAGGCTTCGACAAAGCCACCCGCGGGCTGAAGAAAGCGCGCATCCAGAGCTACAAGGGCTTTGTGTTCATCAGCCTGGACGCCGCCGGCCAGGACACCCTCGAAAGCTACCTGGGCGACGCCAAGCTGTTCTTCGACATGATGGTCGCGCAGTCGCCTACCGGTGAGCTCGAGGTGCTGCCGGGCAAGTCGAGCTACACCTACGACGGCAACTGGAAGCTGCAGAACGAGAACGGCCTGGACGGCTACCACGTCAGTACCGTGCACTATAACTACGTGTCTACCGTGCAGCACCGCCAGCAGGTGAACGCCGCCAAGGGCGGCGCCGCGAGCACCCTCGACTACTCCAAGCTGGGCGCCGGCGACGCCGCCACCGACGATGGCTGGTTCTCCTTCCGCAACGGCCACAGCCTGCTGTTCAGCGACATGCCCAACCCTAGCGTGCGTCCTGGTTACGCCAGCGTGATGCCGCGCCTGGTCGAGGCCCACGGCCAGGCCCGCGCCGAGTGGATGATGCACCGCCTGCGCAACCTGAACATCTACCCCAGTTTGTTCTTCATGGACCAGATCAGCTCACAGTTGCGGATCATCCGCCCGCTGGCCTGGAACAAGACCGAGGTGATCAGCCAGTGCATCGGCGTGAAGGGCGAGGCCGCGGCCGACCGCACTAACCGCATTCGCCAGTTCGAGGATTTCTTCAACGTCAGTGGCCTCGGCACCCCCGATGACCTGGTGGAGTTCCGCGAGCAACAGCGGGGCTTCCAGGCGCGCCTGGAGCGCTGGAGCGACATCTCCCGTGGGCACCACCAGTGGACCACCGGCCCCACCCCCAACAGCGAAGCGCTGGGCATTCAGCCGGCCATGACCGGCCGTGAGTTCACCCACGAGGGCCTCTACGTGAACCAGCACGGCACCTGGCAGCGCCTGCTGCTCGAAGGCCTGGCCCGCCAAGCGCTGCAACCCAAGGAGCTTTGAGATGACCCTGCACACCGCCATCGAGCAATTTCTGTTTCACCAGGCCGAACTGTGCGACGCCCAGGACTGGGACGCCTACCTGGCCCTGTTCGACGAAGACAGCACCTTCCACCTGCCGCAATGGGAAAGCGAGCACTGCTACGTGACCGACCCCAACCAGGGCCTTTCGTACATCTACTACGCCGACCGTTCCGGCCTTGAAGACCGCGTGTTTCGCCTGCGCACCGGCAAGAGTGCGGCCTCAACGCCGTTGCCGCGCACCCTGCACCAGGTGAGCAACCTGCGGGTGCTGGAGCTGCCCAGCGGTGAGCTACAAGCGCGGGTGGGCTGGCAAACCCTGTACGCCCGCCAGGGCGCCCAAGGCAGTTTTTTTGGCCACGCCACCTACCTGCTGCGCCGCGACGGCGAGGGGTTTCGCATCCGCCGCAAGCATGTGCTGCTGCTGAACGACACGATTGATTCGGTGCTCGACTTTTACCATCTGTGAGGTG
The DNA here is from genome assembly GCF_042958985.1 of Pseudomonas sp. NPDC007930. NCBI lineage: Bacteria > Pseudomonadati > Pseudomonadota > Gammaproteobacteria > Pseudomonadales > Pseudomonadaceae > Pseudomonas > Pseudomonas sp. NPDC007930. The sequence goes on along the minus strand of NZ_JBIBKC010000001.1, from coordinate 209,421 downwards.
CGCCATGAGCTTTACCGTTGCCTTGAACTTCGCCGATGGCGCGAGCAGTTTCATCCAGGTCAAGCCCGGCGAGCTGCTGCTCGACGCGGCCCTGCGCCAGGGCATCAGCCTGCCGCTGGATTGCCGTGAAGGGGTGTGCGGCACCTGCCAGGGCCAGTGCGAAAGCGGCCGTTACGAGCAGGATTACGTCGACGACGAAGCGCTCAGCCCGCGCGACCTGGCCGAGCGCAAAGTGCTCGCCTGCCAGACCCGCGTGCAATCCGACGCCAGCTTTTACTTCGACCACGCCGCCAGCCTGTGCCACGCCGCCGGGCCGTTGCGCGTGAGCGCGCGGGTGCTGGCGGTGGAACAGGTGTCGGCGAGCACGGCGATCCTCCACCTGTGCGCCGGCCAACACCCGCAACCGCTGCAATACCTGCCGGGGCAGTACGCGCGGTTGAAGGTGCCGGGCAGCGAGCAATGGCGGGCCTACTCGTTCGCCAACCTGCCCAACCCGGGCAACCGCCTGCAGTTTTTGATCCGCCTGCTGCCGGATGGGGCGATGAGCAATTACTTGCGTGATGGCTGCCAGCCTGGGCAACTGATCGAGCTGGAAGCGCCAATGGGCAGTTTCTACCTGCGCGAGGTGCGCCGGCCGCTGGTGCTGGTGGCGGGCGGCACGGGGTTGTCGGCGTTCCTCGGCATGCTCGACGCCATGGCCGAACGCGGCGGCTGCGGCCAGCCAGTGCGGTTGTTCTATGGCGTGAACCAAGAGGATGACCTCTGCGAGCAGGCCCGCCTGGAGGGCTACAAGGCGCGCATCCCCGGGTTTGACTACACCCCGGTGGTCAGCCGCCCGGGCGATGCCTGGCGAGGCCGCGCGGGGTACATCCCCGACCACCTCGACGCCCAGGCGTTGGCGGCGCAGGCCTTCGACATGTACCTGTGCGGCCCGCCGCCGATGATCGAAGCGGTACGCGGCTGGCTCGCCGGCCAGGCGTTGGCCGAGCACCAGTTGTACAGCGAGAAGTTCTTGCAGAGTGGGCGGTGAGGTTGCCGGGCCTCTCGCCCGGCACAGCCGGAGTGCCGGACCACGGCCTCCCACCAGATTTGTGTAAGCCATTGATTTTGGAAGCAACACAGACCCCGTGGGAGGCCGGCTGCGCCGGGCGAAGGGCCCTCAAGCCGATCACTGGCCCTCGAATTCCCCCGCCAGGCGCTGCAGCGCCTGCACCTGCCCATTCAACCCCTGCACCAGCGCCTGCGCCGCGCGGGCCTGGTCGGCGCTGCCGGCCACGGCGCTGGCGGCGTGGTGGGCGCGTTCGTCGAGCATGCCGACCACCGCTTCCTGCTCCTGCATCGCCGCGGCGATGTGGTCGCTCATCTGCCGCACTTCGGCCAAGGCCTCATCGAGTTGCGCCAACTGGCCGGTGACCGCGCGCATCTGCCGGGTGCCGTCTTCGGCCAGCGCCAGGCATTGGCGGCCGGCCTGCTGGCTGTGCTGGTTGGCCGCCTGCAACTGGGCCAGCAGCGGCTGCACGCCCTGGGTCGCTTCGTGGGTGCGCCGGGCCAGCCCACGCACTTCATCGGCCACCACCGCGAAGCCGCGCCCGGCTTCGCCGGCGCGGGCGGCTTCGATGGCTGCGTTGAGCGCCAGCAGGTTGGTCTGGGTGGCGATCGCGTCGATGATCGCGGTGATGCTGCCGATCGCTTCCACCGCATCGCCCAGCCGCGCGCCGGCCTGCACGTTGGTGCTCACCGACTGCGCCAGGGTGTGCAAGGCCTGCTCGGCGCCGGCGTTGCCTTCGCGGCCGCTGGCGGCCAGCGCGGTGGCGGTGTAGGTGCTGGCCAGGGTCGCCGCCACATGCTGGTTGACCGCGCGGATGCCGCTGGCCAGCTCATGCAGCGCGGCGGCGGTTTGTTGGTTGTCTTCGCGCTGGGCATCCAGGCGCCCGGCTTCGTGGGCGATCAGCGCGTTCACGTCGCCGGCGTGCTGGTGCAGTTGCGCGCCGGCGGCGGCCACCCGCGCCAAGGCCGTGCGCAGGCGCATCGCCTCCCCACGCAAGGCCATCCGCAGGCGCGCCAGCGGTGCCCAGCCGGTGCCGTAGCAGCGGGCCATGCGTGGGGCGCTGCACAGTTGCGGGTGGCTGCCGAGCAGCGCGTTGAGTTGCCGCGCCAGGTGCCAGCGCTGGGCCAGCACGGCCAGCCCCGCCACCGCGGCGCTGGCCAGCATCGCCCCGCCTTCGCCCAGGCTCAGCGCCGTGCCTGCCGCGCCGGCCAGCGCGGCACCGCCGCCCCACAGCAGCGCGCCCTGGGCTAGCCCCGGCGGGCGTTGGCGCAGTTGCCGCCAGCCGCGTTGGGCAGCCCCGTGCAGGGCCGCGGGCAGTGGCTGGTAGAAGGCGCCGTAGCCGGCCAGCACGCCGCCGCGCCACACCGGTTTGATATAGGCCTCCAGCCACAGCGGGCGGCCATCGGCGCCGCGGTTGCACAGCGGCCCCAGCCACGGCGTGCCCTGGCCCAGGCTGGCCCACAGTTGCTCGAACAACGCCGCTGGCGCGTGCTCATGGCGCAGCCGCGCGGCCGGGGCCTGCAGCAGTTGCTCGGGGCTGAGCCCATGCAGGTGGGCGAACGCGGCGCTGCAGAAGGTGATGCGCCCTTGCGGGTCGGTACGGCAAATCAGTGCCTCGGTCATCGCCAGGCCTCCACCATGAAAAAAGCCTGCCCGAGGGCAGGCGAACCAAAAGGAGCCAACAGGGCGGTTCAGAAGTGGTGCACGTAGCGCACTTGCACGCGGGAGCCGTCGGGGCGGTTTTCCACGTCCTGTTCGAAGTAGGCGTTGACGATCAGGTGGTCATCCTTGGAGAAGCTGTACATCCCCCCCGGGCCGATCGCCCAGACCTTCTCCCGGCGCCCGCTCACGTCGTGGCCATCGACCTGGGTGTCGCTGATCTGCTTGAGCCAGTAACCGTTGAGGCCCAGCCGCAGTTGCGGGGTGACCGCGTACTCGGTGGCGAAGTTGGCGTGCAGGGCCTGGCCGGCCTGTACGGTGTCGGCGTCGCCAAAGGCATAGCTGGGGTCGTGGTTCTTGAAGTTGTACAGGTAGTGGGCGCGGATCGATGCCGTCCACTTCGGCGTGAACCAGTAGGTGGCTGCCCAGTACGGGTCGAAAGATACCGCGTTGTTACCGGGGTTGATGTCTCTGTCGCTGCTGTAGCGGCCCGTGGGCAGGTTGACCTGGAACTCGATGCGCTGCACGAAGCGCGGGCCGTTCGGGCCCATCACCGGGTCGAACTGAATGAACGGCCCGATCAGCCAGTCGCCCACCCCGCCTTGGTCCTTCAGGGCGGCGTTGTGCAGGCCGTCGTCGACCTGCATCTTGGTCACCACCGGCAGCAAGGTATTGATGCCCAGGCTGGCGTTGCCCAGGCGCAGGCCGGAGAGGTAGCTGAGCTGGGTCACCGCCACCTGATAGTCGAGCTGGGTTTTCGGCAACGGCAACTTATCGCCGTTCTTGTCCACCAGGCGGTTGCTGCTGTAGTTCTGGAAGTACTGCTGCAGGTACCAGCCCGGCCCGGCCGGTAGGCCGCCGTCGAGGAAGCTGGTCAGCCCCAGGTTGACCACGGGCAGGTCGTAGGCGTGGGCGCTGCCGGCGGCCAGCGCCAGGGCGGCGGCCAAAGTACGCGTCGGTTTCATGCAAAGCTCCTGGAAAGGGTCACGGCAGGGCAATCAACCGGCCAGCGCCGGGTGCGCGGCGGCCACCCGGTACTGCCCAGCGTGGAAGACCAGCGGTTCTCCGCCGCTGTGTCGGTAGTGCTCGATCTGCCCGAGGAAGATCAAATGGTCGCCGCCTTCGTACTGGGTCAGGTTGCGGCACACCAGGGTGGCGATAGCGCCTTCGAGCAGGGGCACGCCGGCGGTGCCGCTGTGGTGCTCGATGCCGGCGAACTTGTCTTCGGCGGGCCGCGCGAAGTGCCCGGAGAGGCCGTGCTGGTCTTGCCCAAGCACGTTGATGGCGAAGTGGCTGGCGCCGAGAAAGTCCGCCAGGCTCGGCGCCGTGCGCGCCAGGCTCCAGAGAATCAGCGGCGGGTCGAGCGACACCGACGAGAACGAGTTGGCGGTCATCCCGACCTTGCGCCCGGCGGCGCCGACGGTGGTGATCACCGTCACGCCGGTGGCGAACTGGCCGAGCAGGTTGCGCAGCGCGCGCGGGTCGCCGCTGGCGGCGCTGACCAGCTGATGCAGGGAGGTATCGGTCATTTCAGCGTCCTCAGGCGGCCAGTCGCAGGTGGTGGGCGATCAGCGCCTGGCAGGCGTCGGCGTCGAACCACCAGGGCTGGAAGCCCCGGGGGTCGTCAAAGGCGTTGCTGATCAACGCCGCCAGGCTTTGGCACTGGCTGGCCGCGCCGAGCAGTTCGAGCACGTGGGCCGGCGGCGGTGTCAGCAGGCTGTTGGTCCAGGCCACCACCTGGCCGGCGTAGGCCCAGTAGCGCTCGAAGGTCTGCGCCATCCAGGCTGGGGTGAAGGCCTGGTCGCCGTGGTCGAGAATCGCCTGCAGGTACACCTGGCTGCACTTGGCGGCGTTGTTCGAGCCTTGGCCGGTGATCGGGTCGTTGACCACCAGGGCGTCGGCCATGCCGAACACCTGGCGGCCCGACGGCAGGGTGAGCACCGGCTTGCGCACCATCGGCGTGAAGCGCCCAGCGAGCACGCCACCGGCGTCGGTCAGTTGCACCTGGCGGCAGCGCTCGGCTTCCCACGGGGCGAAGCGCTGCACCAGCTCCAGGCTGCGCGCCAAGTGCTGCTGCGGGGTTTGCACATCGCCCCAGCAGTCCATCGGCCCGCCGGGCACGCCTTCGAACACCATGATTTCGCACGGCCCGCTGAGGGTCAGCGCGGGGAACACGAAGTACTCGCCCACGCCGGGGATCAGGTTGAAGGCCACTCGCGAATACGGCGCCATCGGCGCCATGCCGTGCACGTAAGTCAGGGCCAGGGCCCGTTGCGGCTGGCTGAAGCGGCTGCGTTCGGCATCGCGCTCGAACAGGTTGACCACCTCCCCCTTGCCGGCGGCCAGCAGCACCAGGTCGTGGCGCGCGGTGAGCGCTTCCAGCTCAGCCACGCCCACGTCGAGCAGTTGCAGCTCGCCACCGCGCTGCACGAACAGGTCCATCCAGGCGGGCATCTTCAGGCGTTGGTCCACCGCCTGGGCGTACCGCTCGAGGCGCGCGCTCCAGTGCAGCGCACGCTCGCCGGGGCGGTCGGCGGCCGGTACGCTGAGGCCGATGCCTTCCACCGCTGGGCAGTGTTCTTCCCAGAGGTTCAGGCCCAGGTCGCGCTCGGTTTGCAGGGCGCTGTTGAACATGCATTGGCTGGACATCACCTTGCCCGCGCGCACCTGATCGGCGCTGCGGTTGGTGGCCAGGGTCACGGTGTAGCCTTTGGCCTGAAGGCCCAGGGCCAGTTGCAGGCCGGCCTGGCCGGCGCCCACGATGGCGATGCGACGCATGGCGTTTCTCCTGTTGCGAGGGTTGGGGGGTTATTCGGCCAAGCGCGGGATGGCTGGCTGGTTGCGTTCGGGGCCCATCACCGAGTAGCCGCCGTCGACCGCGTAGTCGGCGCCGGTGACGAAGCTGGCGGCCTCCGAGCAGAGAAACAGCACCACCTGGGCGACTTCCGCGGGCTCGCCGAGGCGGCCCAGCAGGTGGTAGTCGGCGGCCACGCGGTCGGCCTTGGCGCGGTCGCCGCCGGCCACTTCGCTGATCACCCGCGACCAGGTCCAGCCGGGTGATACCGAGTTCACCCGGATGCCGTCGGCGGCCAGGTCCAGGGCCATGCTGCGGGTGAGCTGGGCCATGGCCGCCTTCGACACCGGGTATACCCAGCGGCCGCTTTGCCCGCAGCGGGCGGAGATCGACGTGAAGTTGACGATCGCGCCGCGCTGGGCGGCCAGCTCGGCGTGCAGGCGCTGGGCCAGGCACACCGCCGACACCACATTCACGTTCAACGCCCGCAGCCAGTCGGCGCGAGGCGAGGCCAGGCCGTCGTCGAGGTAGGTGCAGGCCAGGTTGACCAACCGGCTCACCGGCCCCAGGCGCTGGTGCACCTGGGCCAGGGCCTGGGCCAGCGAGGCGTCGTCGGCCAGGTCGCAGGGCACGAACAGCGCCCGCTCGCCCAAGCGCTGGGCCACCGCGGCGCCGGCCGGGTCGATGTCGAGCAGTGCCACCCGGGCACCGGCGCCGATCAGCGCCTGGGCCACGGCTTCGCCGATCAGGGTGGCGCCGCCGCTGACCAGCGCGGTCTGGCCTTCAAGGGAATAGTGCATCGCTCAACCCTCCACCGGCAGGCCAGCGCTGGCGGCCCAGGTGGGCATCAGCGTGTTCGAGGGCAGGCTTTCGTCGAGCAGCTTGTGCGCGGTGGCAGCGCCGGCCACCGGCAGCCCGTTGGGGTTGAGCAGGCCCACCTGCACCAGCACGCTGGCTTGGTCCCAGTAGATGTGCTCGTGGTACAGCTTCGGCCCGCGGAACTTCACCACCCCGAGCATGGGGATTTCCACCACCCGGCCGGTGGCGGCCACGCCGGGCAGCAGCCAGTCGATTTCGCGGTCGTGGGTAAAGCGCATCACGAACTCGTCGACGATCTGCGTGGCGCCCACGGTGCGCGAGATCGGCGTGAGCTGCATGTCGGCCGGGTTGTTGTGCACGAAGTGATAGCGGTAAAAGCGCGCCAGCTCGCGCTGGCCGACGCCGCCGGTCATGGTCGGGATGTGGTTGACGTAGGGCTCGGCGACCATGGTCGCCATGGTCGCGGCCACGTCGCGGGTGTCGAACTCGTGGCGGATGTGTTCTTCCCACAGCGCCGAGAGGTTGTAGTCCGGGCCAATACAGCGGCGCAGCGCCGCCACGCTGCGCTCATGGGCCAGCAGCGCCGACGGCTTGTGGTAATGCACGCCGGCGGGGCGGGCGAAGGCGTGGTCCACGCCGGGGTACAGGTAGGCTTCGGTGTTGGGTGTGGCCGCCAGCGCCTGGAGGATCGCCTCGCGCGCTGGCGCCGGGCAGAAACCATCGAGCTCGGCAACGTGCAGCACCAGCCGGCCCTTGAGCCCGGCGAGTTCCTCCAGCGCGTGCTCGATGCCAACCCCGTAGTAACCCACCGCGCAGGCCACCTGGGGCAGGCGGCAGGCGGCCAGGTAGGCCAGCTTGCCGCCCAGGCAATAGCCCACCACCGCCAGCCCGGCGCCGCTGCACTCCGGCAGGCCGCGCAGGTGGCCGAGGCTGGCGCCGATGTCGATCACCCCTAGGGTCTCGTCGAAGTTCTGGTACAGCGACAGCGCCCATTGGAAGTCGCTCTCGCCGTAGCCCAGTTCGAGCCCAGGCGCCTGGCGCCAGTAGAGGTCTGGCACTAGCACCGTGTAGCCTTCTTCGGCCAACTGGTCGGCCACTTGGCGCATCGCCTCGTTGACCCCGAAGATTTCCTGGCACAGCACCACGCCCGGGCCGCGGCCATCGATCGAGGTGGCCAGGTAGGCCTTGAAGCTCTCGCCGCCGGTGGCGTGCACCTGCACATAACGGCCTTTCATGGTGGCTCTCCCGTGTGAATGAACGTGGAGGCCATCTTCGAGCAGCGCGGCGGGGCGGTCTGTCCGCTTGTTGCGTGGACTATCCGGCTTGTGCGGGCATTTGCAGCGGCGCGCCGGCCGGCGCCAGCAGCGCCGGGCCGAGTTCATCGAGGGTGCACAGCCCGAGCAGGGCGAGGTCACGCGACACCTCGCTGCCCAGCAGGCCCAGCGCATGGGCCACGCCGGCCTCGCCGCCGACCGCGGCGGCAAACCCGAACGGCCGGCCGACGAACACGAACGCCGCGCCCAGCGCCAGCGCCTTGATCACGTCGGTGCCGCGGCGCACGCCGCTGTCGAGCATCACCGGCAACCCCGGGCAGGCGGCGATCACCGCCGGCAGCGCATGCAGCGGCGCCAGCGCGCCGTCGAGCTGGCGGCCGCCGTGGTTCGACACGATCACCCCGTCGGCGCCCTCGGCCTGGGCGCGCTGGGCGTCGGCCGGGTGCAGGATGCCCTTGACCACCAACCGCCCTGGCCAATGCCGGCGGATCAACGCCAGGTGCGCCCAGTGCAAGTGGCCGCGGTCGCTGTAGTCGCGCAGCGCCTTGGGCGACAACACTGGCGCGCCGCGGTAGGCGTAGTTGTTCTCGAAATGCGGCATGCCGTGGCGCAGCAGTGTGCGCAGGAAGGTCCCGAGCAACCAGCGTGGGTGGCTCAGGCCGTCCCAGGCCAGCCGTGGGGTGGGCCGCAGCGGCAATGAGAAGCCGCTGCGCAGGTTGTTCTCGCGGTTGGCCGCCAGCGGCACATCGACGGTGATCACCAGGGTGCCGAAGCCGGCGCGTTTAACCCGCTCGACCAGTGCCAGAATGTTCGCCTCATCGCCTGGCAGGTAGGCCTGGAACCACGCCTGGGGGTTGGCCTTGGCTACGTCTTCGAGGCGGATCAACGACGAGCCGCTCATGATCATCGGCACCTGCGCCTGGCCCGCCGCCCGCGCCAGCACCAGGTCGCCGCGGTAAGCGGTCAGCGCGCTGATGCCCATCGGCGCGATGCCGAACGGCTGCGCGTAACGCACCCCGAACAGCTCGCGCGCGGTGCTGCGCTGGGCGATGTCGACCAGCACCCGTGGCAGCAGGGCGTAGTGGGCAAAGGCCTGGCGGTTGGCGTGGAAGGCCTGGTTGTCTTCGGCGGCGCCAGCGATGTAGCCGAACAACGGGCGTGGCAGGTGGCGTTGCGCCGCGCGCTCGAAATCATCGAGGCTGAGCAGGCGCCGGGCGAGGCGGGCGGGCAGGGTGGGCATTGGGGCTCCGGTGCGAGGGGGTGTAGCAAGGGTAGCTTGCGTACGGGGTTGAGGGCCCATCGCCCGGCACAGCCGGAGTGCCGGACCACGGCCTCCCACGGGTTGTGTATTTCTCAGTAAATCAATGGCTTACACAAATCGAGTGGGAGGCCGGCTGTGCCGGGCGATGGGCCCTCCCGCTTAGGCCTTGACATCCATTGCATGCAATCTATGGTTAAAACCAGTAGAACACGCCAATAACAGAACAAAAACTGAGCGATTGTGTGCAATGCCGACCCCTAACCCTCTCCCCACCCCCGGCGCCGACGACGTCTACAGCGCCATCAAGCAGGGCATCGCCCAGGCCCACTACGCCCCCGGCGCTCACCTGCGCGAGGCCCATCTGGCCGAAGCCTACGGCGTGAGCCGCACCCCAGTGCGCGAGGCGTTTCGCCGGCTGGGCGCCGAAGGCTGGCTTGAGGTGTTGCCCCACCGCGGCGCGCGGGTGAAGCAGTGGTCGGTGCGCGACATCGAGGAAATCTTCGAGGCGCGGGCGTTGATCGAGCCCTACCTGGCCGCCCAGGCCGCGCATCACCTTGGCCAGGGCCAGTTGGATGAGCTGCTGGCCCTGGCCGAGCACATGGCCGCGCTCAATGCCAGTGGTGACCCGCAGGCGGTCACCGAGGCCTGGTTCGCCGCCAACAAGCGCTTTCACGATGTGATCAACGAAGGCGCCGGCAACCGGCGCTTGCTGGCCTCGCTGCAGGCGCTCAAGGAAGTGCCGCTGATCAAATGGACCTTCGCCACCTTCGGCCAGGCCGACCGCGCGCGCAGCGTGCGCCAGCATTTCGAGCTGGTGCAGGCGCTGCGCGCGCGCAACCCGCAGTGGGTCGAGGCGGTGATGCGCAGCCACCTGTTGGCCGCGCAAGCCTCTGTGCTGGAGAACGCCCACCGTCGTTGACGCACTGCTGTAACCACGCGGGCCATAACAACAATACACCGCAGGAGATAGCCCATGAACCGTACCGCCCAGGCCGGTGCGCGCCTTGATCGTTTGCCCACCTCCGGCTTCCACCGGCAATTGCTGTGGCTGATCGGCGCCGGCATGTTTCTCGACTCGTTCGACATCTACCTCGCCGGTGGCGTGATCGGCGAGTTGACCCGCAGCGGCTGGTCGAACCTTTCGCTGAACGCCGCGTTTCTCTCGTCCACCTTCGTCGGCATGCTGCTCGGCGCCTTTGCCGCCGGGGTGCTGGGCGATGCCAAGGGGCGCAAGTTCACCTACCAGTTCAACCTGGCGATCTTCGGCCTGGCCTCGCTGGCCGGGGCGTTGGCGCCGAACATGTGGTTCTTGATCGTGTGCCGCTTCTTCATGGGCCTGGGGCTGGGCGCGGAGATTGTGATTGGCTACAGCTCGATCGGCGAGTTCATCCCGCCGAAGGTGCGTGGGCGCTGGTCTTCGTACCTGTCATTGATCACCAACTCGGCGCTGTTCGCCTCGACCGCGTTGGGCTACCTGATCATCCCCAGCATTGGCTGGCGGGCGATGTTCGCCATCGTCGGGATCGGCGCGCTGGGGGTGTGGTTACTGCGCAAGAACCTGCCCGAATCGCCGCGCTGGCTCGAAGCCAAGGGCCGGCATGCCGAGGCCGACGCGATCTTGCGGCAGATCGAAGCGGCCAGCCCGGCACTGCCGCCGTTGCCGCCGAGCATCGAACTGCCGCCGCGCCAGCACGGGTTGGGGTCGTTGTTTCGGCGGCCGGTGCTGCGCCGCACGCTGGTGGCGGTGTGGGTGCAGGTGGCGATCAACGTGGTGATCTACGGCTTCATCGTGTGGGTGCCGACCTTCCTGGTACAGCAGGGCCTGGAGCTGAAGTCCTCGCTGGGCTACACCACCCTGATGTCGCTCGGCGGCCCGGCCGGCGCGCTGGCCGGGGTGCTGTTGGCCGACCGGGTGGGGCGCAAGAACGGCCTGATCGGCGTGGCCTTGCTGGCGGCGCTGTTCGGCTGGCTGTACAGCCATTCCAGCGGGCTGCCGGCGGCCACGCTGTGGGGCTTCTTGCTGTTCACCTGCACCTACCTGATGGTCGCGCTGGGCATTGCCTCGTACATCCCCGAACTGTTCCCCACCGAGAACCGCATGCGCGGCGCCGGTGTGGCCAGCGCCGCCGGGCGCCTGGCCGGGATCATCGCGCCGCAGGTGGTGGTGCTGGTGTACGCCAACGGCGAGGTCGGCAACGTGCTGCTGGTGATCACCGGCGCATTGCTGTCGATGGCGCTGGTGCTGTGGCTGTTCGGCACGGAAACCAACCGCCGCTCGCTCGAGGCCATCGCCAGCGACGCCCACATCGCCCCCGGCAGCCGCGCCGAAGCGGCCAACCATCTTCATCACTGAGCACGAGGTGCACATGGACTTTTCACTGTTGCGGCAAGACTTCAAGGCCCGCCTGGCCGGCCCGGAACTGTTGGTCGCCCCCGGCGTGTTCGACCTGATCTCGGTTCGCCTGGCCGCCAGCATGGGCTTTGGCTGCCTGTACATGACCGGCTTCGGCACGGTGGCCTCGTACCTGGGCGAGCCCGACGCCGGGCTGGCCACCTACACCGACATGGTCAACCGCGTGGGCGCCTTTTGCGCCGCCAGCCGCACGCCGATCCTCTGCGACGGCGACACAGGCTATGGCGGCCTGCTCAACGTGGCCCATACCGTGCGCGGCTACGAGCGCGCCGGGGCGGCGGGCATTCAGCTCGAAGACCAGGAATTTCCGAAAAAATGCGGCCACACCCCCGGCCGCCGGGTGATTGCCTGCGATGACATGGTGCGCAAGATCCAGGTCGCCGCCCAGGCCCGGCAAGACCCGAACCTGCAGATCATCGCCCGCACCGACGCCCGAACCAGCCTCGGCCTGGACGAAGCCCTGCGCCGCGCCGAGGCCTACCTGAAGGCCGGCGCCGACGTGCTGTTCATTGAATCCCCGGAGAGCGAAGAAGAGCTGCGCACCATCGGCCGCAGCTTCGACGCGCCGCTGCTGTGCAACGTGGTCGAAGGCGGGCGCACCCCGCAGTTGGCGCCGGCCGACCTCAAAGCCCTGGGCTTTGCCATGGCGATTTACCCAGCCGCAGGTTTTTTAGCCATGGCCAAGGCGCTGGAGCAGGTATACGGCGAACTCAAGGCCGGCAAGGGCACCCTGGGGGTAGGCGAGCAGTTGTACAGCTTCCAAGACATGTGCGAGCTGATGGGCTTTGCCGAAGTGTGGGATTTCGACCGGCGGCATGCCGCGGAGTGAGCCCTGCCCAAGCCCCGTTTTATCCCCGTGAGGCAGGCTGCGCCGGGCGAAGGGCCGGAACATTCTTGCCTACACTTGAGTGCACCCCGACCATAAGAGCTAATAACAATGGCCCACGAAGACCCGCAAAGCCTGCCCCGTGCCGCCGTCAACCACGTGGCCCTGACCCCGTTGAGCTTTATCGAACGCAGCGCCCAGGTGTACCCCCAGCACACCGCGGTGGTGCACGGCGCCCTGCGCCGCAACTGGGCTGAAACCTACAGCCGCTGCCGGCGCCTGGCCTCGGCGCTGGCCCGGCTCGGGGTGGGCGAGGGCGATACCGTGGCGGCGATGTTGCCGAACATCCCGGCGATGCTCGAGGCACACTTTGCCGTGCCGATGCTCGGCGCGGTGCTCAACACCCTCAATGTGCGCCTCGACGCCGAAGCCATCGCCTACATGCTCGGCCACGGCCAGGCGCGGGTGGTGCTGGTCGATGCCGAGTTCAGCGAGGTGATTGCCGCGGCGCTGGCGCGGTTGCAACAGCCGCCGGTGGTGATTGCCGTGGCCGACGCTGAATACGACGGCCCCGGCCAGCCGCTGGGCGAACTGGACTACGACACCCTGCTGGCCGCCGGTGACCCTGAGTTCGCCTGGGCCTGGCCGGCGGATGAATGGCAGGCGATTTCGCTCAACTACACCTCTGGCACCACCGGCAACCCCAAGGGCGTGGTGTACCACCACCGCGGCGCCTACCTCAACGCCATTGGCAACCAAATGGCCTGGGCCATGGGGCACCACCCGGTGTACCTGTGGACGCTGCCGATGTTCCACTGCAACGGCTGGTGCTACCCGTGGACGGTCACCGCCCTGGCCGGCACCCATGTGTTCCTGCGCAAGGTCGAGCCCGCGCGGGTGGCGGCGCTGATCCGCGAACATGGCGTCAGCCACTTCTGTGGCGCGCCGGTGGTGCTCAACGCGCTGGCCAACCTACCGGGCTGCGCGCCGTTCGCCCACCCGGTGCAGGTGATGACCGCCGGCGCCGCGCCACCGGCGCGGGTGATCGCCTCGGTCGAAGCGCTGAACGTGAACGTGACCCACGCCTACGGCCTGACCGAAACCTACGGCCCGGTCACCGTGTGTGCCTGGCATGACGCCTGGAACGCTGAGCCGGCCGACGAGCGCGCCCGCCTCAAGGCACGCCAGGGCGTGCGGTATCACACCCTCGACGGCCTGTGCGTGGCCGACGGCCAAACCGGCGTGCCGGTGCCGCAAGACGGGCAAACCCTGGGTGAGATCTTCATGCGTGGCAACACGGTGATGAAAGGCTACCTGGCCAACCCGGCGGCCACCGCCGAAGCCTTCGAGGGCGGCTGGTTCCACACCGGCGACCTGGCGGTGTGGCACGCCGACGGCTATATCGAGGTGCGCGACCGGCTCAAGGACATCATCATTTCGGGCGGCGAGAACATCTCCACCATCGAGGTAGAAAGCGTGCTGTACCGCCACCCGGCGGTGCTCGAGGCCGCCGTGGTGGCACGCCCGGACGAAAAATGGGGGGAAACCCCGTGCGCCTTCGTCACCCTCAAGGACGGCGCGGCGGAGGTTGACGCCGCCGCGATCATCCAGTTTTGCCGCGAGCACATGGCGGGCTTCAAGGTGCCGAAAACCGTGGTATTCAAGGCCTTGCCGAAAACCTCCACCGGCAAGGTGCAGAAGTTCGTGTTACGTGGCTGGGCCCGCGAGCTTTAACGGGAGAAACGCCGCGCCGCGGCCACGCACAGCACCACCGCGGCGGTGGCGCCGAGCATGCTGGCGGTCACCTGTTCACCGAGCAGGGCCGCCGCCAGCAGCAGGCCAAAAAAGGGCTGCAACAGCTGCAACTGCCCCACCGCGGCAATCCCGCCCAAGGCCAGCCCGCGGTACCAGAACACAAAGCCCAGCAGCATGCTGAACAGCGCTACATAGCCCAGGCTGAGCCAGGCCGGCAGGCCTACCGCGCTGAAGCTGGCCGGCAGCCGCCAAGCCGCCAGCGCCGCCATCAGCGGCCAGGCCAGCAGCAACGCCCAGCAAATCACCTGCCAGCCGCCGAGGCTGCGCGACAGCCGCGCGCCCTCAGCGTAACCCAGGCCACAGACGATGATCGCCAGCAGCATCAGCGCATCGCCGCGGGCCGAGGCCTGCAGCCCCTGGGCGGCGGCGAAGCCCACCACACAAAGGCTGCCCAGCAGGGAAAAACACCAGAACGCCAGCCGCGGCCGCTCACCGCCGCGCAGCACCGCGAACACCGCGGTGGCCAGCGGCAGCAAGCCCAGCCAAACGATCGAATGGGCCGAGGTGACCGACTGCAGCGCCAGCGCGGTGAGCAGCGGGAAGCCCAGCACCACGCCCAAGGCCACGGTCAGCAGCGAGGCCCACTGCCGGCCCTGGGGGCGAGTAGGCTTGAACAGCACCAGCAACAACGCGCCGAGCACGCCGGCCAGGGTGGCCCGCGCGCAGGTCAGGAACAGCGGGTCGAAGGCCTGCACCGCCAGCCGCGTGGCCGGCAGCGAACCGCTGAAAATCACCACCCCGATCAAGCCGTTGAGCCAGCCCTGGGCGCTGTGGCCGAGTTGAATGTGTGTGCCGCGTGCCATCTGAATAACGCCTGTTGGTGGCCTTGCCTGGCGGCCAGTGTGGGGCGCAGTATCAGTACAATCAAAAAATTGTACTGGATACAACCATGGCCAAGGCCCGCTACAAACAGGTGGTCGACCACTTCAAAGCAGCGATTCGCAGCGGTGCCCTGGCGCCTGGCACGCGCCTGCCGACCCACCGCCAACTGGCGGCCGAGCAGGGCCTGGCGCTGGCCACCGCCAGCCGGGTGTACGCCGAGCTGGAAGCCATGGGCTTGGTCAGTGGCGAAACCGGCCGTGGCACCTTCGTGCGCGAGCTGGCCCTGCCGCCGGGGTTGGGCATCGAGCAGCAAACCGTCCCTCAGGGCATGGCCGACCTCAACTTCAATTACCCCACCTTGCCCGGCCAGGCCGAGCAACTGCGCGCGGCCCTGCGCCAGTTGGCCGCGGCCGGCGACCTCGAAGCCTTGCTGCGCTACCAGCCCCACGCCGGGCGCCCCAGTGAGCGTGCCACGGTGGCGCGCTACCTGCGCGGCCACGGGGTGCCGGCGCAGGCTGAACAGGTGGTGATCAGCAACGGTGCCCAGCACGGCCTGGCGATCAGCCTGATGAGCCGCCTGCGCGCCGGCGATGTGGTGGCGGCCGACGCGCTGACCTACTCCGGCTTCAAGGTGCTGGCCCAGGCGTTGGGGCTGGAGGTGCTGGCGATCCCCGCTGGCGCCCACGGGCCCGACCTCAACGCCCTGGCCCAGGCTTGCCGCGGCCGGCCGGTGCGGGCGCTGTACTGCATGCCGACCCTGCACAACCCGCTGGGCTGGGTGATGCCACTGGCAGCGCGCATGCAACTGGTGGCGCTGGCCCGCGAACACGACCTGGCCCTGATCGAAGACGCCGCCTATGCCTACCTGGCGCAACAGCCACCGGCGCCGCTGGCGCAACTGGCGCCGGAGCGCACGCTGTATGTGAGCGGGCTGTCCAAGAGCGTCGCCACGGGGCTGCGCATCGGCTTTGTGGCGGCGCCGGCGCAGTGGGTGCCGGCGCTGGAGCGGATGGTCCGCGCCACCACCTGGAACGCCCCCGGGGTGCTCACTGCCATCGCCTGCGCTTGGCTTGAAGACGGCAGCGTCGCCCGGCTTGAAGCGCACAAGCGCGCAGACGCCCAGGCCCGCCAGCGAATTGCCCGGGCGGTGTTCGACGGCCTGGCGTACCTCGGCCATCCGGCGGGGTACTTCATCTGGCTGCCCCTGGCCGAAGACGCCCGCGCCGATCAAGTGGCCATGGCGCTGCTGCGCGAGGGCATCGCCGTGGCCACCGCCGAGCCCTTCGCCGTGGGGCCCCAGGTGCCCCGGGCGCTGCGCCTGGCGCTGGGTTCGGTCGCTATGGAGGCACTGGAGGGGGTGTTGCGGCGGGTGAGGGTAGTGGTCGAGGCGGCGGCGTTGGGGGTGGTATGAGGTGCTCTCATAAAAAATAATAATTTCTAATAATTCTCTGTAATTCCCTCACCTAGGCCTGTATGGGTTCGGGTGTGTTCTTGTCCGCCCCCAGGCGCACCGGCAAATCCACCTTTGCGCGGGAAGATCTACGCCTGGCGCTCGAGGCCTAGGTAAGGATGTGTCACGTCTCAGGCGCTCGCGGTGCTGTCTGATGAGTTGAAGAAGCCCCTCGTGCTGATCATCGATGAGGCGCAGCACGCCATCACCCGCGAACAAGGCGATGGTGCCGTTTCCTACGCTGGGGCGGGATTACATCCAGTGGTTCTGTGCCGAGGTCGAGCTGCCGGTGGCCCTGGTACCCGATGAAGTCTTCGCGTTGTTCGAAGCCTGCGGCCACCGGCCAGAACTGTTGGGCGCGGCCGCCGACGAAATTCGCTTCGACATGACCTTGGCACCCGAAGAGGTGCCCTCGCGTTTCGAGGCGCTGGTCAAGGCGCAGGCGGCCGAATTCGCCGGTAACCTGCGCAAGGTGATCCATAGCCTGACCCCGATTCAGGGTGCGGTATTGCGAGTCTTGGCGGCCAAGGGAGATGACTACGCCCCCTTTGAGGCCCAGACCCAGGCACTCTACGGGCGTGCGATGGAGTCGGCCGGCGCGGCCGCAGCGGATGCCAAGACTGATATTTCCGGCATTCAGCAGGCACTGCTGGCGCTGCAGGACAAGAAGCTGGTGTGGAAGGCGTCACGCGGGGTTTACGCCGTGGATGAGCAGGTCATCGTCGACCTGCTGCGCCAGGACGGTTTGCTCGACGGGTTGTAGGGGTTGCTGCGGTTGGCCCCTCGCCCGGCACAGCCGGCCTCCCACGGGTTCTGTGTAGCCTAGGAAATCAAGGACCACACAAATCTTGGTGGGAGGCCGGCTGTGCCGGGCGAAGGGCCAGTCAGGTCATGCGCTCAGTAAAACCACCTGAAGTAATCAGCGCTTTTCCCCCTCAATTGAGCGCTCTGATGGCCTAAGTGAACAACATTACGCCACAACCGGCCTCACGGCCGCCGATGCAGGGGCGGCGTACGCGGTGGGATCATCCGCTGGTTGCCGGTGGCTTCGAAGGCCGAGGCCAGGCGCAGCAGGCGTGAGTCGCTGTAGGCCTGGCCGGCGAAGGTCAGGCCCACCGGCATGCCGAGGTCGGCCATCACCCCCATCGGCACGGTGACCGTGGGCACGCCCAGGTGGCGGATGGCGAGGTTGCCGTTGGCCACCCAAACGCCGTTGCTCCAGGCGATGTCGGCGGCGGCCGGGTCAACGTCGGCGCTGGCCGGGGCTACATCGGCCACGGTGGGGAAGATCACCGCGTCCAGGCGCTGCTGCTGCATCCAGTCTTCGAGGTCGAGCCGGCGGGTGTGCTCCAGGCCGCGCAGGCCGTCGGGCAGGGTGGCGATCTGCTCCCAGGGGGTGATGCCGCGCTGGGCCATCTTCACGTACTCGTCCATGCCGGCGGCCAGGTCACCCTCGCGGTTGGGCAAGGTGCCAGGGTCGTGGGGGAAGATCCGCGGCCCGTCGGCGTCGGCCAGGCGGTTCAGCGCCGGGTCGTTGTTGGCGCGCAAGAAGTCGTCGAAGGCCCAGGCGCTCAGGCCCCACAGTTCATCGTGAAGAAACGCCGGGCTGACCAGCCCGCGGTTGAACACCGTCGGCGCGCCGGGGCGGTCGCCTTCGCAGTTCGACACCAGCGGGAAGTCCACCTCGATCACCTCCGCGCCAGCGGCCTCCAGGGCCATCCGCGCCTGCTTCCAGAGGGCGATCACCGAGGCCCGGGTGGCAATGCGCTGGCCGGTCGGGCCGCCGATGCCGGGGGCTTCGGCGGTGCCGGCGGCGGGGTCGGCGTTGATGTACATGCGCGGCACGCCCAGGCGCTGCCCGGCCAGTGCCTTGGGCCCGGCGGCCAGCGCCGGGTAATGCGCCGGGCGCACCTCGGAGGCCTTCGGGATCGGCACCCAGGGTTGCAGGCGCCAGAGGTCGCCACGGGTGTCAGGGTCATCGGCCACCACCACCTCGAGCACTTCGAGCAGGTCGGCCATGGTCCGCGCATAGGGCACCACCACGTCCATGGTCGGCGTCAGTGGCCAGTTGCCGCGCACCGAGATCACCCCGCGCGACGGCGTGTAGGCGCACAGCCCGTTGTTCGAGGCCGGGCCGCGCCCGCTCGACCAGGTTTCTTCGGCCAGGCCAAAGGCGGCGAAGCTGGCCGCGGTGGCGGTGCCAGCGCCGTTGGACGAGCCCGAGGCGAACGGCGCGGTCAGGTAGCCGGCGTTGTACGGGCTTTCGGCGCGGCCATACACACCGCGCTGCATGCCGCCGTTGGCCATGGGTGGCATGTTGGTCTTGCCCAGGCAGATCGCCCCGGCGGCGCGCAGGCGTTCGATGGTGAAGGCGTCGCGCTGCGCCACCAGGTGGGCGAACGCCGGGCTGCCGGAGGCGGCGGTCAGGCCCTTGACCAGGTAGCTGTCCTTGGCGGTGTAGGGGATGCCATCGAGCGGGCCCAGGGTTTCACCGTTGGCCCGGCGCGCATCGGCGGCCCGCGCCTCGGCCAGCGCGTCGGGGTTGCGCACCACCACGGCGTTGAGGGCGGTGGCGGTGGCGGGGCCGTCGTAGGCGTCGATGCGTTCGAAATAAGCCTGCACCAACTCGACGGCGGTGGTGTGGCCGGCTTCCAGGGCGGCCCGCAGTTGGGCGATGGACACTTCGGTGACTTCGAGCATGGGAGAAACCCGTATTGAGCGTGCGGTGTAACAACCTTAGCGCGCTATTTAACACCAAGCCGGCGCCGGCCGCACGGCGTGGGCTGGCCGCGGCGCGGCAAAATCGGTCAGTATGGTGGGCCATTCACGTTAGCCGGTTTGCCAGCCATGGACGCCTTGCCAACCTTCACCACCCAGCGCCTGTTGCTCACCCCGCTGCAACTGGCCGATGCCGCGGCCATCCAGCAGTTGTTCCCCCATTGGGAGGTGGTGCGCTACCTCAACCACAACGTGCCCTGGCCGTACCCGGCCGACGGCGCGCTGACTTTTGTGCGCGACCACGCCTTGCCTGCCAGCGCGCGCGGCGAAGAGCGCCACTGGATGATCCGCCTGCGCCAGGCGCCGGCGCAGTGCATCGGTAGCATTGGCCTGTACGAGCACCCCGGCAACCACCGGGGCTTTTGGCTGGCGCCGGCCTGGCAGGGCCAGGGCTATATGCGCGAGGCCTGCCAGGTGATCAACCATTATTGGTTCGTGACGCTGCAGCGGCCGCTGATGCACGTGCCCAAGGCCGAAGCCAACCTGGCCTCCAAGCGCGTGTCGGTGCGTGAAGGCATGCGCTGCGTGCGCACCGAGCCCGGGCGTTTCGTGGCCGGTGAGATGCTCCAGGAAACCTGGGAGCTGCGCCGCGAAGACTGGCTACGTACCCAACCCCTCGACCAGGAGCCTTCGCCATGATTGCCTTGCCCACCTATGCCGACGTTCAAGCCGCCGCCCAGCGCCTCGAAGGCCACGCCCATCGTACCCCGGTGCTGACCTCGCGCACGCTGGACCACGCCCTGGGCGCCGAGGTGTTCTTCAAGTGCGAGAACTTCCAGCGCATGGGCGCGTTCAAGTTTCGCGGCGCCTTCAACACCCTGGCGCGTTTCGACGCGGGCCAGCGTGAGCGCGGTGTGGTGGCGTTCTCCTCCGGCAACCACGCCCAGGGCATCGCCCTGGCGGCGCGCATTCTGGGTATCCCGGCGGCCATCGTGATGCCCGCCGACGCCCCCGCGGCCAAGCTGGCCGCCACCCGTGGCTATGGCGCCGAGGTGATCACCTATGACCGCTACCGTGAAGACCGCGAAGCCCTCGGCCGCGCCCTGGCTGAAGAACGCGGCATGACCCTGGTGCCACCCTACGACCACCCCGATGTGCTCAGTGGCCAGGGCACCGCGGCCAAGGAGCTGTTCGAAGAGGTAGGCCCGCTCGATGCGTTGTTCGTGCCCCTGGGCGGGGGTGGGCTGCTCTCTGGCAGCGCGCTGGCGACCCGCGCGCTGGCGCCGGCCTGCAGCCTCTACGGGGTTGAGCCCGAGGCCGGCAACGACGGCCAGCAATCCCTCGCGGCTGGGCGCATCGTGCGCATCGCCACCCCGCAAACCCTGGCCGATGGCGCGCAAACCCAGTACCTGGGGCAGTACACCTTCGCGATCATCCAACAGCAGGTGAACGGCATCCTCACCGCCAGCGACGATGAGCTGGTGCAGGGCATGCGGTTTTTCGCCGAGCGCATGAAGATGGTCGTCGAACCCACCGGCTGCCTGGGCCTGGCCGCCCTGCGCGGGGTGGCCGAGCAGTGGCGCGGCAAGCGCGTGGGGGTGATCATCAGCGGCGGGAATATCGACTTGCCGCGCTATGCCGAACTGCTTAGCAGCTGATCAGCTCGAACAGTTCGCGCATCGCCCGCCGCGCCAGCCGTTGCAGCCGGGCCGGTGCCAGTTGCTGGGCCGAGCCTTGCGCGCCGAGCGCCGCCACCACCTGGCCACGCACCCGCAGCGGCAGGGCGAAACAATGCAGGCCCTGGCGCGAGGCGCCCAGGTCGAGGGCGTAACCCTGGCGGCTGATTTCGCCCAGGCGCGGCTCCATGGCCAATGGCTGGGCGGCCTCGCGGCGCAGGCGGCGTAACAGGTTGGGGTCGTGGGCGAGGAACACCTGGCCCACCGCGGAGGTGGCGAGGGCATCGCGCTGCGCATCCGCTGGCGGGAGCCAGCGCTGGCCGTCGCCGTCCAGCCCATCGAGGGTGAGGTAAGCGCGGCTGCCGCCCGGCACCGCCAGCACGCAACGCTGCCCGGTCAGTTCAGTGAAGGCCGCGAGGGCCGGCGCGAAGCCTTCACGCAGGCGCCGCGCTGGCGCCTCGGCTGGGCCGGCCAAGGCCTGCACGCGCAGGCCCAGGGTGTAGCGGCTACCTTCGCGGCTCACATAGCCCAGCGCCACCAGCGTATCGAGCATGCCGTGGGCAGTGCTTTTGCTCAGCCCGCAGGCGCTGGCCAACTCGCCCAGGCGCGCGTTGCCGCCTTGCTCGGCGAGGGTTTCAAGCAGGTGCAGGGTGCGTTCGACCGACTGCAGGGTAGCCATGGGGGCGCTCCGTTCGGCCCTGCCGAACTTTCGGCACGGGCGTGGGGCAGGGGGCTGCCCAGGGTGGGTTCGCTGTTTAGAGTGCCCTGAATCGTTTCTTCGCGGCAACTCAGGAGCCACTATGGACCTTCAATTGAAACAGGCACGGGTATTGGTCAGCGGCGGTTCGCGCGGCATCGGCCGGGCCATCGTCGAGGCGTTCGCCGCCGAGGGCGCGCGGGTGGCGTTTTGTGCCCGCGGCGAGGCGGGCGTGCGCGCCACCGAAGCCGCCTTGGCCGGCGCGGTGTTCGGCCAGGCCGTGGATGTGACCGACCCGGCGCAGATGGCCGCCTGGGTCGAGGCCAGCGCCGAGCGCCTGGGCGGTGTAGACATCATCGTGCCGAACGTCAGCGCCCTGGCCGGTGGCGGCGACCTGGCCACCTGGCGCCGGGCGTTCGACACCGACCTGCTCGGCACGGTGAGTTTCTTCAACGCCGCGCTGCCGTACCTCAAGCGCTCGCCGGCCGGGGCGGTGGTGTTGATCTCCAGCGTGTCCGGGCGCGAAGTGGACCGCTTCGCCGAGCCCTATGGCGTGCTCAAGGCGGCGTTGATCCACTACGGCAAAACCCTCTCGGCGCGGCATGCCGGCGACGGCATTCGGGTCAATACGGTGTCGCCGGGCAACGTGTATTTCCCGGAGGGCGTGTGGGGCAGCATCGAGCGCGACAGCCCGGAGCTGTTCGCCCAGTGCCTGGCCGCCAACCCCATGGGGCGCATGGCCCGCCCGCAAGAAGTGGCCAACGCGGCGCTGTTTCTGGCCAGCGCCGCGGCCAGCTTTACCACCGGTTGCAATTTTCTCGTCGATGGTGGGCTGACCCAGGGCGTGCAGTACTGAGGTGGGCGGTGAGCCGAATAGGCGGTATATTCGGCTCATTATGTGAGCCGAATAGCCGGGTTATTCGGCTCACGCACTGCCGAGGGGGCTGACATGAGCGAGCCACGCTGGATCTGGCAACAACCGCAGTGGCCGGGTTTTACCTGGCAGGCCGGGCCGTTGGCGGCGTTGCTGAGGGCCTGCACCCAGTTGCAGGGGCGGTTGCTGGGGATGGCCGGGTTGGCGGGCGAGACTGAAGCCGGGCTGAGCCTCGATGCCTTGCTGCAGAACATCATCACCTCTTCGGCCATTGAAGATGAGCCGCTCAGTGCCAGTTCGGTGCGCTCGTCGCTGGCGCGGCGGTTGGGGCTGAGCGATGAAGGCAAGCCCAGCCCGCGCAGCGAAGGCCTGGCTGAATTGATGCTCGATGCCACCGGCAACCCTGGCGCCGCGCTCACCCGCGAGCGCTTGTTTGCCTGGCACCAATGCCTGTTTGCCGAGCCGGCCTCGATGCTGGCGGCGCCGCGAGTAGGCACTTGGCGGGGCGATGAGCCCATGCAGGTGGTGTCTGGCCGGCTCGACCGGCCTACGGTGCATTTTCAGGCGCCACCCCGGGAGGGGCTGGAGCAACAGGTCGAGCAGTTTTTACAGTGGTTTGCCGCCAGCCGCGCAGACGCCACCCTGGACCCTCTGCTGCGCGCGGGCATCGCGCATTTCTGGTTCGTCACCCTGCACCCGTTCGACGACGGCAATGGCCGCCTGACCCGCGCCCTCACTGACCTCGCGCTGGCCCAGGCCGACGGCCAGGCGATCCGCCTGTACGCCATGGCCGCAAGCATCCTCGATGATCGCGGCGGCTATTACCGGATACTGGAGCGCAGCCAAAAGGGCGGCCTGGACATCACTGCCTGGCTGGAGTGGTTTCTCATCACCCTGCAGCGCAGCCTCGAAGGGGGCCTGGCGCGGATCGAACGGGTGTTGCACAAGGCACGGTTCTGGCAGTCGCATCGCCACCAAGGGCTGTTGCCAGAGCAGGTCAAGGTGCTCAACCGCCTGCTCGATGGCGGCCCGGCGGGCTTCGAAGAGGGCATCAATGCTTCGCAATACCAGGCCGTGGCGAAGGTAGCCAAGGCCACGGCCACCCGGCATCTGGCGGCCTTGCTGGAGAAGGGCTGTATCGAACGGCTGCCCGGTGGCGGGCGTAGCACTCGGTATCGAGTGAAGGGCGCCGGGGGCGGTGCCCAGGGCTAAAGTTTTTGTCACTGAATTTCAAGGGCTTTCAGTGTTCCAATGGCTCATTATCGCGACCCCTGTATCCCCAACCGCTTTGACAGGAGCCTTGAGATGTTCACCGCACGCCGTTTGATTCTCGCCACCGTTGCCGCCACTGTACTGGCTGGCTGCGCCAACCAGCCCAACCCCTACAGCAACCAGGGGCAGGCGCAGGAGGGGCAAGGTTCGCAGGGCATGAGCCGCACCGCCAAATACGGCGGCCTGGGCGCGTTGGCCGGGGCCGTGGCCGGTGCCGCCATCGACCACAACAACCGTGGCAAGGGCGCGCTGATCGGCGCCGTGGTCGCCGGTGGCGCCGCCGCCGGTTATGGCTACTACGCCGACCGCCAGGAAGCCCAACTGCGCGCCAGCATGGCCAACACCGGGGTAGAGGTGCAGCGCCAAGGTGACCAGATCAAACTGATCATGCCCGGCAACATCACCTTCGGCACCGATTCCTCGGCCATCGCGCCGAGCTTCTATGCGCCGCTGAACAACCTCGCCACCTCGTTCAAGCAGTTCAACGAGAACACCATCGAGATCGTCGGCTTCACCGACAGCACCGGCGCCCGCCAGCACAACATGGACCTGTCGCAGGCCCGTGCCCAGGCCGTGGCCACCTACCTCACCTCGCAAGGGGTAGATGGCAGCCGCCTGGGCGTGCGCGGCATGGGCCCGGACCAACCGGTGGCGAGCAACGCCGACGCTAACGGCCGGGCGCAGAACCGCCGCGTCGAGGTCAACCTCAAGCCGATCCCCGGCCAGCAGTACCAGGCGCCGGCCCAGCAGCAGTAAACCGCCGGCCTACAACTCCACCACCCGGCTGGCCTGGATGGCGGTCAGGGCGATGGTGTAGACGATGTCTTCGACCTGCGCGCCGCGCGGCAGGTCGTTGACTGGCTTGCGCAGGCCCTGCAGCATCGGCCCCACGCTCACGCAATCGGCGCTGCGCTGCACCGCCTTGTGGGTGGTGTTGCCGCTGTTCAGGTCGGGGAACACGAACACCGTGGCGCGCCCGGCCACTTCGCTGTCGGGCGCCAATTGCCGGGCCACCTGCTGGTTGCTGGCGGCGTCGTACTGCAAGGGGCCGTCGATCTGCAAGCCACGCTGCGCCTCGCGCGCCAATTGCGTGGCTTCGCGCACCTTTTCTACCTCTTCGCCGGCGGTCTGGCCGCTGGAGTAACTGAGCATCGCCACCCGCGGCGCGATGCCGAAGGCTTGCGCGGAGTCCGCGCTCTGCAGGGCGATCTCGGCCAGTTCCTGGGCGTCGGGGTGGGGGTTCATCACGCAGTCGCCGTACACCAGCACCTGGTCGGGGAACAGCATGAAAAACACCGAAGACACCAGGTTCCAGCCCGGTGCGGTCTTGATCAACTGCAGCGCCGGGCGAATGGTATTGGCGGTGGAGTGCACCAGCCCCGACACCAGCCCGTCGACTTCATCCAGCGCTAGCATCATGGTGGCGATCACCACCGGGTCTTCGAGCTGTTGCTCGGCCATCGGCTCGTTGAGGTTCTTGCTGCGCCGCAGTTGCACCATCGGCGCCACGTAGCGCGCGCGGATCGCGTCGGGGTCGAGGATTTCCAGGCCGGGTGGCAGCTCGATACCCTGGGCGCGGGCCACCGCCTGCACCTCCTCTGGCTTGGCCAGCAGCACACAGCGGGCGATGCCACGGGCCTGGCATTGGGCCGCGGCCTGGATGGTCAGCGGCTCGTTGCCTTCGGGCAGCACGATGCGTTTGTCGGCCTGCTGGGCGCGCTGGATCAACTGATAGCGGAACACCGCCGGGGTCAGCCGCAGCTCGCGCGGGGTGCCGCAGTGCTGTTCGAGCCAACGCGCATCGAGGTGCCCGGCGACGAAGTCGGTGATGGTCTCGGCGCGCTCGCGGTCGTCGATGGGGATTTCACGGTTCAGTTGGTTCAGCCGGGTGGCGGTGTCGTACGAGCCGGTGCTCACCGACAGCACCGGCAGGCCGGCCTGCAGCGCGCCCTGGCAAAGGTCGAGGATGCGCGGGTCGGGCATCGAATCGCTGGTGAGCAGCAGCCCCGCCAGTGGCACGCCGTTGAGCGTGGCCAGGCTGACCGCGAGGATGATGTCGTCACGGTCACCGGGGGTCACTACCAGCACGCCGGGCTTGAGCAGTGGCACGGTGTTCACCACCGTGCGCGCGCAGATGATGATCCGCGCCATGCGCCGTTGTTCGTAGTCCCCGGCGTTGAGCACCTGGGCGCCGAGCAGCTCGGCCACGTCGCGGGTGCGCGGGGCGTTGAGGTCTTCCTGGTAGGGGATGCAACCGAGCAGGCGGAACTCACCGCCGCGCAGCAATGGCGAGTGCTCGCGCAGGCTTTTGGCGAAGCTCTCCAGGCCTTGCTCGGTGCGCACCTTGTTGAGGATCACGCCGAGCACTTTTGGGTCACGCGGGCCGCCGAACAGGCGCGCTTGCAGCTCTACCCGGCCAGACAACTCGGCCAGCGCTTCGCTCTCCGGGGCCGAGACGAGGATCACGTCGGCGTCCATGCTTTTGGCCAAGTGCTGGTTCACCCGCGCGGCGTAGCTGGCCTGGCGGGTGGGCACCATGCCCTCGACGATCAGTACGTCGAGGCCGGCGCTGGCCTGCTGGTAGAGGCTGACGATCTGCTCGAGCAGTTCATCGAGCTGGCCGTCGCCGAGCATCCGCTCCACATGGCCCAGGCTCAGCGGTTGAGGGGGCTTCAAGCCATGGGTGCGGGCGATCAGTTCGCTGGAGCGCTCCGGGCCGGTATCGCCGGGGTGGGGCTGGGCCACCGGTTTGAAAAAGCCAACCTGCAGGCCGGCGCGTTGCAAGGCACGCACCAGCCCCAGGCTGATGGAGGTCAGGCCTACGCCGAAATCGGTCGGCGCGAGGAAAAAGGTCTGCATGTACACGCTCTCGATGAGTGCAGGGCCGGTGGCGGCCTGTTGGCCGGCCGCTCACCGTTGCCCAAGAGTAACGCGGCTTGCCCCTTGCGCGCACCAACCGCAGGTAAAGGGCGTACCGATGCGCCGGGCGCGCTTGGCGGGCTCGAGCACCCAGCCGCGCAACTGCCAGGGCGGCGCATGGCGCAGGTGTTGGGTGTGCCCGCAAGAGAGCTGCGCGAACCAGTCGCCGTGGGCGTCCTGGGCGAAGCCGGTGATCACCACCGGCGGTTGCGGTTCGCATTCGCCCGAAGGCTTGTTTACACTTGTGCTTTCCACATCCTCATGCAAAAGGTCTTACCCCATGCTGATTGCCGCCAACAAGGCTGTCTCCATCGACTATACCCTCACCAACGATGCTGGTGAGGTCATCGACAGCTCCGCCGGCGGTGCGCCCTTGGTGTACCTGCACGGCGCGGGCAACATCATCCCCGGCCTGGAAAAGGCCCTCGAAGGCAAGCAGGCCGACGACGAACTGAACGTTGCCATCGAGCCGGAAGACGCCTACGGCGACTACAGCGCCGAGCTGGTCAGCACCCTGAGCCGGAGCATGTTCGAAGGCGTCGACGAGCTGGAAGTGGGCATGCAGTTCCACGCCTCGGCACCCGATGGCCAGATGCAAATCGTCACCATCCGTGACCTCGACGGCGACGACGTGACCGTCGACGGCAACCACCCGCTGGCGGGTCAGCGCCTGAACTTCAAGGTCAAGGTGGTCAGCGTGCGTGACGCCAGCCAGGAAGAAATCGCCCACGGCCACGTGCACGGCGAAGGTGGCCACCACCACTGATTGAGCATGCGGCCTGCCGCACGGTCCAAAAAGGCGCCTGCTCCGTAAGGAGGGGCGCTTTTTTTATTTCCAAACGTTAAGGAGGGCGCCATGCCCGGGTTCCATGATCTGAAACTGCACGCGCTGGACGGCGCGCCACTGCCGCTGGAACGGTTCAAGGGTGAGGTGGTGCTGGTGGTGAACGTAGCCTCCAAGTGCGGCTTGACCCCCCAATACGCGGCGCTGGAAAACCTCCATCAGCGCTACCAGGCGCAAGGGTTCAGCGTGCTGGGGGTGCCGTGCAACCAGTTTGGTGGGCAAGAGCCCGGCAGCGCCCAGGACATCCAGAGCTTTTGCAGCGTGAATTACGCGGTGACCTTCCCGCTGGCGGCGAAGGTGGAGGTGAACGGCGCCAGCCGCGCGCCGCTCTACGCGTTGCTGGCCGGCGATGATGCCGCCTTTGCCGGCGACATCACCTGGAATTTCGAGAAGTTTCTGATCGGCCGCGACGGCCAGGTACTGGCGAGGTTCTCGCCGCGCACCGAACCCGATGCACCGGAGGTGACCCAGGCCATCGACGCCGCGCTGGCCGGTTAAAGGGTGTCGAGCACGTCGTTGGCCAGTTCGAAGAAGCGGCCGACGTTGAACGCTTCGGTATCGGCGCGCTGGGCGTAATCAAAGGTGTCGGGCGCCAGGAACACGCCGATATCCTGCTCGCCGTTCCAGGTCAGCGAGTTGTGCGCCTGGGCGGCGGCCGCCGCGTACGCCACAAAGTTGCTGGACTGGCTTACAACCTGGTCGCGCAGGTTGTCGACCGAATTAACGTACAGGCTGCTGGCCGGGTACGGCACGCCGGCGTCTGCCAGCGCTTCGTCCAGGCGCCTCGCCAGTGTTTGCTCGAGGGTGTCCTGTTCAGTGGCGGTGCTCAGTTCGAGGTCGTCGTTCATGGCTGGCGCCCTCAGTCATGCCGGAACGGTGTCGTAGGCCTGTTGCACCATGTGCCAGAAGTCCTGGGTGGTGAACGAGGCGTCGACACGGTGTTCGTCTTGGAATGAGTGGGCGACGGTGAATACGCCGGCATGTTCGTGTTGTGGGCCATGCTCGGGCGGGTTGCGCTCGATGACGCAAATGACCGTTGCATGGAGCAACGTATTCGAATCGATCACCACACCGCTGTGTGGGTCGATACCGTTGATGAACAGCGTTTCCGGCGTCAGGCCGGCGAGCGCTGTTTCATTGTTCATGAGGTATTGCAGGGTTGGCAGCAGGGCCGCGGCGTGCTCGTCGTAGCCTTCGTTGGGGTTTTGCATAAGAGCCTCCTTGCTCTAAGGGGCGCGTGATTGCGCCGGGCTATTGAGCCCCGAAGCGGGCGCGGCCATGCCCTAACTATTTAGGACTTTTCAGCCTTGCCCCCGCTCGCGCACCCAGAACAGCGTGGCCCCGGCCACCGCGGCGGGCATCATCAGCAAGTTGAGCAGCGGTACCAACAGCACCAGGTAGACGATGCCACCAAAGCTCAGGCAGGCCATGCGCTTTTGCCGCAGCCAGGCGAGCATGTCTTGCCAGCTCATCTGGTGGTTGTCGGCGGGGTAGTCGATGTACTGGATGGCCATCATCCACACCCCGAACAGCAACCACAGCGGCGCGGCGATCACGTTCACGCCCGGGATCAGCGACAGCACCAGCAGCCCCAGGGCGCGCGGCAGGTAATAGCCGAGCTTGCGCATTTCGCGGTTCATCGTGCGCGGCACCATCGCCACCAGCTCGCCCCAGCTGAAGGCGGGGAAATCGTCCTTGCCGGTGACCAGCACCTCGACCTTTTCGGCGAGAAACCCGTTGAACGGCGCGGCGATGATGTTGGCGACCATGGTGAAGGTGAAGAACACCATCAGCAGCAGCAACAGCACGAACAGCGGCCACAGCAGCCAGTTGAGAAAGCTCAGCCAGCTCGGCAGGGTGGGCATCAGGTGGTCGAGCCAAGCGCTGAATTCGTGCCCGGCGAAGTACACCAGCGCGCAAAACAGCACCAGGTTGATCGCCAGCGGCAGGATCACGAACGCGCGCAGTTCAGGGCGGGCGATCAGGCTCAGGCCTTCGCGCAGGTAGCCTGGGCCGGAAAGGACGCGGGGGGAGGGCATGCTAGGCTCCGTCAAGGGAAACAGTGCCCACCCTACCGCCTGGCCGGCGCTTCAGGAAGCGGGTTTACACGTGGTTACAACGAAGCGGCATTGGCGCAACCTATGGAAGGGATTGCCAATGTACATTTCCCTAATTCGCGGCAGCTCGCTAAGCTTTGCCCATTCATCACTTCCAACCCTTGGTCATCCACCTATTCTGGAGGCTCTCATGAGCGTACTGGTCAATAAGCAAGCACCTGATTTCAACGCCCCGGCGGTACTGGGCAACGGCACCCTGGTCGACAGCTTCAAGCTGTCCTCGCTGCAGGGCAAGTACGTGGTGCTGTTCTTCTGGCCGCTGGACTTCACTTTCGTCTGCCCGTCGGAAATCATCGCCCACAACAACCGCATGGCGCGCTTCCGCGAGCTGGGCGTCGAGGTGGTCGGCGTGTCGATCGACTCGCAGTTCACCCACTTCGCCTGGCGCACCACCCCGGTCGAGAAGGGCGGCATCGGCGAAGTCGAGTTCACCATGGTCGCCGACGTGAAACACGAGATCGTGCGCGCCTATGGCGTTGAGCACGGAGACGGCGTGGCCCTGCGGGCCTCGTTCCTGATCGACCAGAAGGGCGTGGTGCAGGCGCAGGTGGTCAACAACCTGCCGCTGGGCCGTGAAGTCGACGAAATGGTCCGCCTGGTCGAAGCCCTGCAATTCACCGAAGAGCACGGTGAAGTCTGCCCCGCCGGCTGGCGCCCGGGCCAGAAAGGCATGAAGGCCAACGCCCAGGGCGTGGCCGACTACCTGGCCGAGAACGCCAGCTCGCTGTAAGCACAACCGCCACGCCGCGCGGCGTGGCCCTGTTTCAGGGTTGTTGATCCGGCCTTCCCCAAGACGCTCGGCAACCCGTTTTATTCAGCCGGCCAACCGGCCATGCGCCCGGGCCCTGGGGCCCGCGGTTCGAAGGAGTATCAAATGTCTGACGTTCGCCATTCGCGGGTGATCATTCTCGGTTCCGGCCCTGCCGGCTACAGCGCCGCGGTGTACGCTGCCCGCGCCAACCTCAAGCCGCTGCTGATCACCGGCCTGCAGGCTGGCGGCCAACTGACCACCACCACCGAAGTCGACAACTGGCCCGGTGACGTCGAAGGCCTGACCGGCCCGGCGCTGATGGAGCGCATGCAAAAGCATGCCGAGCGCTTTGAAACCGAAATCGTCTTCGACCACATCAACGCGGTAGACCTGGCCGCCAAGCCGTTCACCCTGACCGGCGACAGCGGTACCTACACCTGCGACGCGCTGATCATCGCCACCGGCGCCAGCGCCCGCTACCTGGGCCTGCCGTCGGAAGAAACCTTCATGGGCAAGGGCGTGTCGGCCTGCGCCACCTGCGACGGGTTCTTCTATCGCAACAAGGACGTCGCCGTGGTCGGTGGCGGCAATACCGCCGTGGAAGAGGCGCTGTACCTGGCCAACATCGCGCGCAAGGTCACCCTGGTGCACCGCCGCGAGACCTTCCGCGCCGAGAAAATCCTCATCGACAAGCTGCACAGCCGTGTGGCCGAAGGCAAGATCGAGCTCAAGCTCAATGCCGTGGTCGAGGAAGTGGTGGGTGACGCCATGGGCGTAACCGGCGCGCGCCTGCTCAACAACGACGGTTCCCCGGGCGAGCTGAAGGTCGACGGCGTGTTCATCGCCATTGGCCACACCCCGAACACCGCGCTGTTCGAAGGCCAACTGGAACTGAAAGACGGCTACATGGTGGTCAAGGGCGGCCGTGAAGGCAACGCCACCGCCACCAGCGTGGAAGGTGTGTTCGCCGCCGGCGACGTGGCTGACCACGTGTACCGCCAGGCAATCACCTCCGCCGGCGCCGGCTGCATGGCCGCGCTGGACGTAGAGCGTTATCTCGACGGGTTGCAGAACGCTACCTTCGAGTAAGGCTCAGGGCCCTTCGCCCGGCCGTGCCGGGCGATGCCCCCCACTCAAGCCTTGCGCTTGAGTGCCTCACCTTCAAAGCTCACCCCTTCCAGCCCATGGGCGATCAGCGCGCGGATATTGCCGTGGTCGCTGCCCTCGGGCGTGGCTTTCACCGAGCGGTAGTGTTCGCCAAACGCCAACAGCGCCTCAGTGCTGCTCAAGCCTTCGAGCTTGGCCAGCGCCAGGGTTTTGCACGAGCCTTCGTTCTGCCCGGCGCTGCTGCTGACCGGGCCGTTGCTGAAGGCGGTGGGGGTGTAGTCGTAATGCTCGGCAACGAACGCCAGGGTGTCGGCGAAGGCGTTTTCGCCGGTTTCGAGGCTGGCGCGGAAGCTGTTCAAATCAGGCATGCGGGGTTCCCTTGGCGAACGCGGCCTGTTGCTCGGCGCTCGCTTCTTTCTGGTGTTGGGCCTTCCATTGGTCGTAGGGCATGCCGTAAACCCCTTCGCGCGCGGCGTCGAGGCTCAGCTCGATGCCACGTTCGTCGGCGGCGGCCTTGTACCATTTGGACAGGCAGTTGCGGCAGAAACCTGCCAGGTTCATCAAGTCGATGTTCTGTACGTCGGTGCGTTGTTGCAGGTGTGCCACCAACCGGCGGTAGGCGGCGGCTTCCAGTTCGGTGCGTTGGGCGTCGTTCATGCTAGGCCTCCGGGGCCGGCCGGCTGGCGGCCAGGGTAATCGAAACCGACTCGGCGAAGCGCAGCGCATGGGGCTTGTCGACTTCGACTTCGGCGTAGGTCACGCTCTGGTGGCGCATCACCAGGTCAAGCAGCTCCTGGGTCAGGCGCTCGAGCAGGGCGAAACGGTTGTCTTCGACATGGGCGATCACCGCCTTGGTGATGGTGCGGTAGTTCAACGCATGGTCGATGTCGTTGTCGCGCACCGCCTCCTGGGCGGGGTAGCAGATGGTCAGGTTGATCAACACATCCTGCTTGTTGACGATTTCATCCTGGTTGATGCCGATGTAGGTGCGCACGCGCAGGTCCTTGACCCGGATGCGCGCCAAGCCTGGCTCAAGTCTTGCCATGGGGTTGCTCCACTGCCGGGGTTATTTCAGGTGCCGCCCGCCATTGACGGCCAGCGTGGTACCGGTGACGTACGGGGTGCTGAGCAGGTAACGCAGGCTCTGGTACACCACCTCGGCGCCGGGCTCGATGCCGAGCGCGGCCTTGGCCAGTGTACGCTCGCGGTAAGCGGCGTCGTCGTGCTCGTTGAACATGACCATCGCCGGGGCGATGGTGTTCACCCGGATCGCCGGCGCCAGGCGCGCGGCGAACGACAACGTCAGGCTTTCGAGCGCCGCCTTGCTCGCGCAATAGGCGATGTGCTTGGCGC
This sequence comes from Pseudomonas sp. NPDC007930, assembly GCF_042958985.1. NCBI lineage: Bacteria > Pseudomonadati > Pseudomonadota > Gammaproteobacteria > Pseudomonadales > Pseudomonadaceae > Pseudomonas > Pseudomonas sp. NPDC007930. Next base: position 176,912 of record NZ_JBIBKC010000001.1, on the reverse strand, counting down.
TGCCCTTGCGGGTCACGTCGTCACTGAGGTGGATGATATCAGCTGCGCCGCCATGGCGCAGCATCGGCTCGCAGGCGAGGTTGATCAGGTAGGGCGCCTGCACGTGCACGGCGAGCATCTGCTGCAGCACCTCGGCGGGCTCGCCGGGGCCGTCGGGTAGCCAGCTCGAGGCGTTGTGCACGATCGCGCGCAGGTGCGGGGTTACGCCCTTCAGCGCCACGATGAACGCCTCTACGCCGGCGGCGCTGGAAAAATCCGCCGGCAGCAGCACCGCCCCGGCCTCGCGCAACGCGGCCAGGCCTGGGCGCTGGCTGCGGTAGCTGGCGATCACCGGCTGGCCGGCGGCGAGCAGTTGCAGCGCGCAGTGCAGGCCGACCCGCTGGGCCGCGCCGGTGATCAGAATGGGGTGCTTCGCGGTCATGGGCTCGCTGGTGGCGTGATGGCAAAGGCCAACTTATACCACCGGTGGGCCGCTTCAGCGACCCTGGGGCAGTGCGTGGGGCGCCGGCTTCGGCCGCGCCGGGGCGTTCAGCCAATTGGCCAGCAGCCGGGTAGACAGCGGAATGAACCCACAGACCATGATCGGCGTAAGCACCAGGGTGCTCATCAGCACCCGTGGCAGCAGGCCGAATTCGCCCAGCCAGCCGCCGAACAGGAAGTTGAACAGCAACGACACCGGAAAAAACGCCAGCCACACCGCGACCGATTGCTTCCAGCGCGGCGGGCGCGGTTGCCCCGGGTTGCCGAACCAGCCGGCCAGGCCCTGGGCGCGTTGTTCGGAAGGCGCGGCAAACAGCCCATCGCCGCGGCTGAGCCAGGCCTGGCGCGACGCCGAGTGCTCCCAGGCATGCAGGGTGTGCGCGCAGGCGAAGCGGAAGATCATGTGGAATTCGTCGTCACCTTCGGGCGGCGCCAGTACGCCGGAGCCCAGGTAACCGGGGAAGTCAGTGGCCAGGCGCTCACCTTCGTGCAGCCAGGCGAGTAGCTCGGGGTAGCGGCCTTTGGCGGCGCGGCGCGCGACCAGCATGGTAACGGGGGGCGTAGACATCGTGTATCTCCGTGCGTTGGCGCAGCACCTGGGTAAGGGCTGGCGAAAGGGCAGGGCCGGGGTGTTGGCCATGCGCCTGAAAAAGCTGCAAGGATTATTCCTAAAAAGTGCGCGGCGTCCAGTGTTACCCGTTGGGCGGTGTAAACGCCGTGCTTGCGGCAAACTGGCGTTACACTGTGATCCAACAGCAACTTCTTGGTTTTCTTGAGCATGAGCGATTTGCCCAGCCTGGCCGCGCCTTCTGGCTCGCTGGCGGCACAGCGGCTGTTTCCGATCCGCGAGGTGGCCAGGGTAACCGGGGTGAACCCGGTCACCCTGCGTGCCTGGGAGCGCCGTTATGGGCTGGTGCGCCCGGTGCGCACCGAAAGCGGGCACCGCTTGTACTCCCAGCAGAACATCGACGAGATCCGCGCCATCCTCGGTTGGCTCGACCGCGGCGTGGCGGTGAGCAAGGTCGGCGCGGTGCTGGCGCGCACGGCGCAGCACTCGGCACAGGACGAAGCCCTCGACGACGACCACCTCGGCTGGCGCCGGCAACTGCGCCAGGTGGTGGCGCGTTTCGATGACGCCGCGCTGGAGAGCGTGTACGGCCAGGTGTTCTCCACCTACCCGCTGGCCGTGGCCTTTCAGAACATCCTGCTGCCGGTGTGGCAGCAACTGCACCAGGCCCGCGAGCGCCTGGAGCGCGCCAGCGAATGGCTGATGCTCGACCAGTTTCTCCGTAGCCGCGTGCTGCAGCGCTTGCAGCGGCTGCGCGGCGAGGGTGCTTGCGTGCTGGTGGTGGCGTTGCCGGAACAATGCCTGGAGCTGGAACTGCTGGTGGCGGCGCTGTTGCTGGGCGGCCACGACCGCCAGGTGCGGGTACTTGCCATCGGCCAGCCGTTGCATGAACTCGCGATGGTCTGCGAAGTGGTGCAGCCGCAGGCGCTGGTGCTGTTCGGCAACGGGCCGCCGGCGGCGGACTTGCCCAAGCGCCTGCTGAAGTTGGCCTTGGGGCTGCCGTGCCCGCTGCTGCTGGCCGGTGCGACCAGTGAGTTGGTCGCCGAGCAGATGGCGGGTACCCCGATCGCCTGCCTGGGCGCCAGTGGCGAGCACGCGCAGCAGCGTTTGGGGTTGTTTCTGGCGGGGGCGCTGGACACCTGACGGGGGTTAGCCCGCGTGCAGCTCCGGGTGGCTCAGGCGGTGCTGCTGAAGCATGTAGTAGCGCAACCGTTCGGTTTCCAGCGGGTTGCACAGGGTCAGCCGGTAGGCCACCAGGCCATCGGCGGTCTTGCGCTCCTGGGCGCCGCGCAGCGACACCGGCGCATAGCCTTCGGGGTTGAACCACAGGGCGAAGTGCTTGGGCGCGCGGGTGTTGTTGCGCATGCGCACCAGCAGGCCGTTGAAGGAAATTTCCACCACCAGCAGGTCGGTCATGCGCCCGCGGTCGTCTTCCAGCGCCACCGGGTGCGCCAGCGCCAGGCGCCAAGGCCGCAGCATAGGGCCGTCTTCGTAGATGGTGGGGGCGCCGAGCTTGACGTGCTGGGCGTGGAATTCGTCTTCGACCAATTGCAGCGGGAAGCTCAGTTGCTGGTTCTGGAACTGCGCCTGGATGGTCACCTGCTCGTTGGCCATCAAGCGGGTGAGCAGGTCTTTGATCTGGCTGCCGCCGTTGACCACCAGGTTCGAGGTGTTATCGCGCACGCTCGGCTGGGTACGGTGCATCGTCTGGATGAATTCCAGCTCGTCCTGGGTAAGGATCGCATCGGGTTGCATAGGGTGCTCGGGTCAGGTACGGGTCGCGAGCGCGACACTGTTAACTATGACAACAATGGCGTACCGCTGTCGTTACCGTTGATCGTTTTTCAAGCATGCCAGCTGTTGCCGTGCTAGGGCCAGCTCTGCCTCCAGCTCGGCGACCCGCTGCAGCGCCTGTACCTGGGGGGTCACGTCTTTTTGTATGCCGATGTGATACGTGCGTTGGTCCCCTTCATGGTAGACCGGGGTGATCGACAGCTCATTCCAGAACAACGTGCCGTCCTTGCGGTAATTGCGCAGCACCTGCCGGCACGGCTTGCCCGCGGCAAGTGCGGCGCGGATCTCCGCGCGGGCGGCGGCGTCGTGGCTGTCGCCGTTCTGCAGGAAGCGGCAATCCTGGTAGAGGGCGTCGCTGGCGCTGTAGCCGGTCATCTCCTCGAACGCCGGGTTCACGTAGATCAGGATGCAGTCGCTGCCCTCCTGCTCGGTGACGCAGATGCCATCGTTGGAGGCGCCGACGACCTTTTGCAGCAGCGTGGCGTTGATCATGGCGATTGGGCTCCGAAGGTGGCGGGCGGGCTTGGCCATGATACTGCAATCGCCGGCCGGCGGGCATCGGCCGGTGCGAGCTGTTACCATTTGCCGCTCAGAACTGCCCAGGATCGCACTTATGAAACTCGTGGTATTTTCCGGCACGGTGTACGGCGCCGCCGAAGAAGTCGCCCGCCATGCCGTGGCGCGCCTGAACCAGGCGGGCCTGCAGTGCCAGTACTTCAACCGCACGGGCCTGGCCGAGCTGCTTGCGGCCCAGCCCGAAGCGTTGCTGGCGGTGACCTCCACCACCGGCCTGGGCGAGCTGCCCGATGACTTGATCCCGCTGTACAGCGAATTGCGCGCGCAATTGCCGGCAGCCCTGCGCGGCCTGCCGGGCGCGGTGATCGGCCTGGGCGATTCGAGCTACGACGATTCGTTCTGCGGCGGTGGCGCGTTGATCAGCGAGCTGTTCGACGAACTGGGCGTGCGCCAGATCGTGCCGATGTTGCGCCTCGACGCCTGCGAAACGGTCACCCCGGAAACCGACGCCGAGCCGTGGGTCGACGCTTTCGCCGAGGCCCTCAAGCAGGGCTAGGGCGCTAACCTGGCCGGGCGCTCGCGCAGCAGCGCCAGCCAGGCCTGGGCGGCGTGCGACAGGTAGGCGCCGCGGCGCCAGATGAACACGATGTCCCAGCGCAGGTTGGCCGGCTCCGCCAGTTTCAGGCGGATCACCCCCGGGCGCACCAGCGCCCGCGCCACCACGCTGGGCAGCAACACCACCCCTTGGCCCGCCGCCACCAACGCCACGAGGAAATCCGCCTGGCCGCTGCGCCCGCCTTCGCGCGGCACGAAGCCGTAGCGCCGGCACGCCTGCAGCAGGCGGTCGTTGAGCAAAAAGCTGCGCTGGTACATCAGGAACGGCGTGTTCGCCAGCTCCCCGAGGTTCACCTGCTGGTTGCCGGCCAAGGGGTGGTCGGCCGGCAGCAGGGCGTCGAGCGGCTCGTCGCAAAAGGGCTGGTAGTCGAATTGCGGGTCGGTGGGGGTCAGGCTGCCGCCCAGCTCGATCTCGCCGTCGAGAATGGCCTGTTCCATTGCCCGGGTGCCGCCCTCGCTGAGCTGGATGTTGACGTTTGGATAGCGCTGGCGGTAGTCGGCGAACAGGCTGGCGAACAGCTCGTTGCCGCCGATCATCGGCAGGCCCAGGCGCAGCTCGCCGCGGGCCAGCAGTTGCAGGTCGTCCAGCTCGTTCAGCAGGTCATCGCGCAGGCGCAGCATTTGCTCGGCGCGCTGCTTGACCGCATGCCCGGCGGCGGTGAGGTGCAACTGCGAGCCGTGGCGGTCAAGCAGGGTCACGCCCAGGCTTTGTTCCAGTTGCGCCACCTGTTTGCTCACCGCCGATTGGCTGATGTGCAGGGTTGCCGCGGCCTGGGTAAACCCGCCCCGGCGCACCACCTCGAGAAAACTGCGTAGCTGTTTGAGTTCCATGGCATGAATATTCCATTGCGGAATCAAACCTAGTCTAACAATTCGCTTCGGGGATGGCACCGGCGTTTGTAGACTGCCCACAGCTTGTAAGAGGTGAACGCTGTGACCGCTTTGAATCGCTACGCCAGGGCCGGCGCTGAAATGTTCGTGCTGTTTGCGCTGTACGCGCTGGGCACCTGGCTGGCCAGTGCCTGCGGCTGGCCGATCCCCGGTGGGGTGGTAGGCCTGGCGCTGCTGCTGGTGGTGTTTGCCCTCAACGGCCTGAAACCGGCGCACCTGCAACTGGGCGCCGGGTTGTTGATGGCCGAGATGCTGCTGTTTTTTATCCCGGCGCTGATGAGCCTGCTCGACTACGGCGCGTTGGTGCGCCAGGAGGGGCTGCGTATTCTGCTGGTGATCTGCACCAGCACCCTGGTGGTGATGCTGGTCACCGCGCTGACGGTAGACGCGGTGTTCCGCTGGGGGGTGCGCCGTGACGCTTGAGCCGATGCCGCTGTTCTGGCTGGCGCTGACCCTGCTGTTGTACGTGGGCAGCCGCTGGCTGTACCGGCGCACGCGCATCTATGTGCTGTCGCCGTTGATTCTGGTGCCGGCGCTGCTGCTGTTGATTGCCGCGCCGCTGCACACCCATTACGCCGAATACGCCGCCAACACCCACTGGTTGATGCTGCTACTGGGCCCGGTCACGGTCGCCTTCGCCGTGCCGATCTGGCAGCAGCGGGCGCTGTTGGTCAAGCACTGGCAGGCACTGTTGCTGGGGATGATCGCTGGCAGCCTGGCGTCGATGGCCAGTTCCTGGTGGCTGGCGCGCTGGCTGGCGTTGGACTCATCCGTGGCGTTGTCGTTGGTGCCGCGTTCGATCACCACGCCGTTCGCCATGCCGCTGGCCCATGACCTGGGCGGCGTGCCGGAAATGACCGCCGTGTTCGTGATGTTCACCGGGGTGTTCGGGGCGATGCTGGGCGGCGTGCTGCTGCGCCTGCTGCCACTGCGCAGCCCGCTGGCGCGCGGTGCGCTGTTTGGCGTCGGTGCCCATGGCGCTGGGGTCAGCCGTGCCCAGGAAGTGGGCCGTGAAGAAGGCACCGTGGCCGGGCTGGTGATGGTGCTGACCGGGTTGTTGAACCTGTTCGCCGCGCCGTTGCTGGAGCGATTTTTCTAAGGCCGGCAACAAACGGGCAAAAAAAAGCCGCTGCGCACACAGCGGCCCAAGCCAGGCGCCGTGCTTCGGAGCAGCACACAACGCCCATTGGATACCCACCTCGGAGCAGCTACCGCCTTGCCTGAGGGGGAGTTCAGCCAGGGCCGCAGCCAGTGAGTGCGCGCAGGATAGACAACCCGCCTCGGCAGATAAATGCATCCCATTGACATTCACTGTTGCGCGCACTGCAACAGTGCGCGCGCCCCTCAGTGGAGCACGCCGCTGGGCTGGGGCAACTGCTGCAAACGGTCGGTCAGGCGCAGGCGCTGGATCGGGTCGTCACTCAGCAGCAGTGCCCGCTCCAGGTCGAAGCGCTCGGCTTGTGGGCATTCCAGGCGTTGGTAGAGGGTGGCGCGGGCCACGTAGTCGGCGGCATTGCCAGGGCCCAGCGCCAGCACCCGCTCGGCATCCTTCAGGGCGGCGATGTGCTGGTCGTGCTGGGTGTGCAACTGGCGCAGGTTGCGGGACAACCGTTGCAGCATCTGCAGCGGCGAGGCCGGCGCCATGTGCTCGGCGCGCAGCGCCACTTGGGCGCCGAACAGCCGGCTGAGCAGTTCGCGGCAATCGATGGGGTACAGCCGGCGGCCGCCGCAGGGGTCGAGCAAGTGGTCGGCCCCCGGTACCCGCAGCAAAAAGTGCCCAGGGAAGTTCACGCCCACCAGCGGTATGCCCAGGCGCCCCGCCAGTTCGAGGGCGAGCATGCCCAGCACCAGGGGCTGGCCGCGTTTGCGTTGCAGGACCTGGTCCATCATCGCCGCCTGCGGGCGCAGGGGGTGGAAGTCGTCGTGTTGGTAGCCGTGGTCGTTGAGGCTGCGCAGCAGTGGCTGGGCCAGCTCGCGCAGGGGCAGCATCGGCAGGCCGACGCTGATGCTCAGGTGCAGGTGCTCGACCTGCTCCAGCCCCCACGCCGGGCGTGACGCCGGCTCGTGCTCCGCTGCAATCCACAAGGCCGCCTCGAACACGGCGCTGGGCTCTCGGGCCAGGCACGCCAGGCACGCATCACGTGGGTTCATAGGTGTTTCCCCCGGCAGGCTCTGCGCGGCCCGCATAGGCTAATTTTTAACCTTGCGCGGCCGGATAGTCCAGCACCGGCCAGCCGGTGAAACGAAACGCCCGGCGCTGCCTATACTGTTTGCCACTACCTTCACACCACTGCGGGGGCTGGCCGATGTTCGCGCTTATGCAAAGTACCCGTGTGCAGCACCTGCGTGTCATCGTCGACCCGGCCACCGGCCTGCGGGCGGTGGTGGCCATCCATGGCGAGCGCCACCCGCAGGCGTTGGGCGGTTGCCGCTACCTGCACTACCCCGACGACGACAGCGCCATGGCCGAGGCGGTGCGCCTGGCCGAGGTGATGAGCTTCAAGGCGGCGCTGGCCGGGCTGCCGGTGGGCGGGGCGCAGGCGGTGATCATGCGCAACGCCTATGTGGATAACCGCGCGGCGTTGTTCGAGGCGTTCGGGCGCTTCGTTGAAACCCTGAACGGCACCTACGTGGCCGCCATCGACAGCGGCACCTCGACGGCCGACATGGACTGCGTGGCCCTGCACACCCGCCACGTGACCTGCACCGCCGGCGCCGGCGACACCTCGCGGCCCACCGCCGAAGGGGTGTTCGCCGGCATCCGCGCCGCGGCGCTGGCGCGCTTGGGCAGCAGCGATCTCGAAGGGCTGCGGGTTGGCGTGCAAGGCCTGGGGCACATCGGTTACACCCTTGCCAGCCTGTTGCGCGGCGCCGGCGCCGACCTGCTGGTGAGCGACGTCGACCCTGGCCGGGTGCAACTGGCCATGGACCAACTCGACGCCCGCCCGGTCGCCGCCGAGCGGATGGCCAGCACCCCGTGCGACATTTTCGCCCCGTGCGGCTTTGGCGCCATGCTCAATTACCAGTCGGTAGGCCAACTGCGTTGCGCCGCGGTGGCGGGCTGCGCCAATGGCCAGTTGGGTGACCTGGCGGTGGCCGACCAGCTTGAAGAACGCGGCATCCTCTATGCCCCAGACTACGTGATCAACGCCGGCGGGCTGATCCACGCCGCGCTTAGCCACAGCGGCGAGGCCGACGGGCAATTGGCCCGTTACCTCCAAGGCATCGGCCAACGCCTGACCGGCATCTTCGCCCAAGCCCAGGCCCAACACCGCTCCCCGGCCCGGGTCGCGCAGGAGATGGCCGAGCGCTTGGTGTATGGCTGAGCGGCCCTTCGCCCGGCACAGCCGGAGTGCCGGACCACGGCCTCCCACCAGATTTGTGTGTTCCTTGATTTACGAGGCAACACAGAACCCGTGGGAGGCCGGCTGAGCCGGGCGAAGGGCCCTGAAGCCCATGCGCAGCGTCAGCAGAGCTTACACGCTGATCCCTTGGGCCCTGTACCCCAACTGCCCACTGATCAACCCACTGCACGCCAGCAGCAACCCCTCGAACCGCTCCCCCGCGCCGGGCCCGTCCATCACCGCGTCTGGCCCGGAGAGGTTGATCGCCGCGACCACCTGGCCGCGGTGGTCGCGGACGGCGGTGGCGATGGCGGTGGAGTAGTCCGAGCGGTGCAGCACCACGCCGCGGGCGCGGTCGGTGGCGATCAGTTCCTGCAGTTCAGGCAGGGTGCGCGGCGCGGGGGCGGGGTAGTCGTCGAGGCGTACGTGCTGGTACAGCGTGGCCAGCGCGCTGGGCTCCAGCGCGGTGAGCAGCACCCGGCCCATGGCCGTGCAGTGGCAGGGAATGCGCGTGCCGATCGGGATGTTCACTGACAACCGCTGGGCGGCGAACGCCCGGCACAGGTACAGGCTGTCGGTGTGCTCGCGGATGCTCAGGTGGCACGACAGCGACGTACGATCGCGCAGCCCGTTCAGGTACGGCATGGCCACTTCGACGATATCCCGGCTGGCCAGGTAGCTGAAGCCGTCGCTGATCACCTGGGCGCCCAGCCGGTACTGTTGGCCGTCTTTCTCCAAGTAGCCCATCTCGCACAGGGTGAAGATGATCCGGTAGCACGCCGACGCGCTCACCCCCAGCCGCTCGGCGATGGCCTGCACCGAGAGGCTGCGCTCGAGCGCGCCGAACATGCCGAGCACGCGCAGGCCGCGCTGCAGCGCCGGGACGATGTAGTCCACCTCGCTCATGGCTGCTCAGGCGCGAGAATGCCGCCGAATTCGCCCAGCGCATCGAGCAGCGCGCCGAGAAAGTACTCATGGGAGCAGCGGTCGAACAGCAGCTCGAAGCACGGCGCGGCGTCGCTGCCAGTATTGGCCACCAGCGCGGTGACCCGCGCCACCTGGGTTTGCGCCACCTGGCCGGGGGCGAAGGCCTGGGGCCGCAGGTCTACCCCGCAGAGCTTGGCCAGCACCTCGGCGATGCGCGGGCCTTGCAGTTGCAGCCAGGCATGGCTGTCGTGGCGCGGCAGCAGGTAGTTGGCCTGGTGGTCGAGCTCCCAGCTGGCCTCGAGGTCGGCCAGGCGCTGGCCATCGTCGGCGCCGGCGCCGAGTAGAAAATACTCGGTGTTGGAGAGCTGCAACGCCCAGCCGCCATCGGCCTGGCGGCGCGCACGGTTGGGCGCGCCAGGCAGTTCGAAACCGTGGCCTTCAAGGTACAGCGCGCTTTGCGCGCCACGAAAACCCACCCGCGGGCGGGCGGTGAGGTCGAGCACGAAGTGCTCGGCGGTCAGGCGGGTCATGGTCACAGCTCCTGGCGTTGGTTGGCGGCATCGAAGAACGGCAGTTGCACCACGGTGGCCTGCACCACCCGGCCGCCTTCCACGCGGATCGGTATCTGTTGCCCGGGGCTGGCCTGGCTGGCGCCGGCATAGGCCAGGCCGATGATCTGCCCGAGGGTGCCGGAGTATTCACACGAGGTGACGTTGCCGCTGATGTTTGGCCCCTCCAGTACCAGGTGGCCCTCAAGCGGTTGCTCGCTGCCCTTGGGCAGGGTGAACCCCACCAGTTTGCGCTTGAGCGGCTGCGCGGCGAGGATGCTCACCGAGCGCTTGCCGACGAAAAACGGCTTGGCCTTGCTGATCGCCCAGTTCATGTCGATCTCGCCGGGGTGGGTCATGCCGTCGGTGTCCTGGCTGATGATCACGTGGCCCTTTTCCAGCCGTAGCAAGCGTTGGGTTTCGACCCCGAACGGGCGGATGCCAAACGCCTTGCCCGCTTCCATGAGCGCATCCCACAAGGCCCCGGCATGGCGCGCTGGCACATGGATTTCATAGCCCAGCTCACCGACGAAGCCCACCCGCAGCAGCCGCGCCTTGATCCCGGCCACGCGGCCCTGGCGCACCGCCAGGTAGGGGAAGCCTTCGGCAGACAGGTCAAGGTCGCCGCACAGCGCCGCCAGCACTTGGCGCGCTTGCGGCCCGGCGAGGTTCACCGCGGCCAGCGCGGCGCTGACGTTGGCGATGTCGACGTTCAGGCGCCATTGCGCGTTCCACTTGAGCATCTGCTGGTAGAGGCGGTCGACGCCGCTGGTGGTGGCGGTCACGTAGTAATGCTGCTCGCCGAAGCGCGCGCACACGCCGTCGTCGATCACCACGCCGTGCTCGTTGGTCATCAGCGCGTAGCGCGAACGGCCGACCGGCTGCTTGCTGAAGTTGAAGGTGTACATCCGGTTGAGCAGTTCGCCGGCGTCCGGCCCGCGCACGTCGAGCCCGCCGAGGGTGGACACGTCGATCAGCCCCACCTGGTTGCGCACGTGCCACGCCTCGGCCTGCATGCAGGCCTCGCGCTCGCCGGCGCCGCCGTAGTAGGCCGGGCGCTGCCAGTTGCCCGCGGGCATCCACTTCGCGCCCAGCGCGGCATGGCGGGAATGCAGCGCGGTTTGCCGGTATGGGTCGAAGGCGCGGCCGGCCACGTGGGCGAGTTTTTCCGGGGCGAACGGTGGCCGCGCGGTGGTCACGCCGGTTTCACTGACGCTGCGGCCGGTGGCCGCGGCCACCAGGCGCGCGGTGGGCAGGGCCGAGTGGCGGCCTTGCGACGGGCCCATGCCAACGGTGGAAAAACGCTTGACCAGTTGCACGTCGCGGTAGCCGCAACGGGTGGCGTTGATGATGTCGTGCACTTGCAGATCTTCGTCGAAGTCGACGAAGTCCTTGCCCTTGGGGTGGGGGAAGATCGGCCACGGCGTGTTCAGCGGCGCTTCGCTCTGGTAGGCGGTGCCGGCCCAGGGGCTGCGCAGGCCGAGGTCGGCGAGGGCGTCGAGGGCGGCGTTGTGGCCGTCGGCGAGCACGTTGGCGAGGCTGAAGCGGCCATTCACCGAGCCGGCGATCCGCAGGATCGGCGGCAGCCCGCGCACGTTGAAGCCCGCGCTGGCGTCGTCGTACTCCAGCCGCGCGCCGGCCTGGCACAGCAACTGGTACACCGGCATGTAGCCGGCGCTCATGCACAGCAGGTCGCAGGCCAGGGTTTCACCGCTGGCGGCGACCACGCCGCGGCCTTCGATGCGGCGTATGTCTACGCCGCTGACCTGGCGCATGCCCTTGGCGTGCAGGGCCTCGTACACCGTGCTGTTGCACTTTACCGCGATGCCCTGTTGGGCCAGCGCGTGGGCCAGGGCAGGGTCGTTCGCCTGGGCGCGCATGTCGATCAGCGCGGCCACTTCCACCCCTTGCTCGTGCAGGTCCAGCGCGGCCAGGTAGCCATCGTCGTTGCCGGTCAGCACCACCGCGCGTTGGCCCGGCTTGACCGCGTACAGGCGCATCAGCCGCTGGGCGGCGCTGGTGAGCATCACCCCGGGCAGGTCGTTGTTGCGAAACACCACGGGTTGATCGAACGCGCCACAGGCGGCGATGCACTGGCGCGCGCGCACCTTGTACATGCGCTGGCCCTGGATCACTGGCACGTAGTTGTCGCTGAACCAGGCATTGGCGGTGGCGCTGAGCAGCAGGCGGATGTTGCCGTGGGCCTGCACCTTGGCCACCAGGGCGGCGCGCAGCTCGGCGGCCTGCTGGGCCTCGAGGCTGAACCGCGCATAGGCCAGGGCACCGCCGGCAAGCGGGTTTTCGTCGACCAGCAGCACCTGCGCGCCGGCGTCGGCGGCGGTCAGCGCGGCTTGCAGGCCGGCGGGGCCGGCGCCGATCACCAGCAGGTCAGTGAACAGGTAGGCTTTGTCGTAGTACTGCGGGGTGAACGCCAGGTCGAGCACGCCCAGCCCGGCCTTTTTACGAATCAGCGGCTCCCAGTGCTTCCAGGCGCCCTTGGGCTTGTAGAAGGCGCGGTAGTAGAAGCCCACCGGCATGAACTTGGAGAACCTGCCCAGGTAGGCGTCTTTATCGTGTTCCAGCGAACCGTTGCAGTTCTGCGCGGTGGCCGCCAGGCCTTCGCTCAGCGGCAGGGTGCAGGCCAGCACGTTCGGCTCATGGGGCAGCTGTACCAGGCTGTTGGCGTCTTGCCCGGCCATGGTCAATACCCCGCGCGGGCGGTGGTACTTGAACGAGCGCGAGAGCAACCGCTGGCCGTTGGCGTAGAGGGCGCTGGCGAGGGTGTCGCCCGCCACGCCCTCGAAGGGCTGGCCCTCGAAGCTGAAGCGCACGGGTTTGCTGCGGTCGATCAACAGCCCCATCGGGGCGGGCAGGCGGTTCATTGGGCGGCCTCCGGGGCAGCGGCGAAGTCGATGCGCTGGGTGAACACTTCACGCGGGTCGAAAGTGCGCAGCACCTGGTCGGTCACGGTGTGGCGCTCGGCCAGGAACCAATAACTCGACGGCGTGTGCAGCCACCATTCGGTGACCACGCCGGCTTCGTTGTCCGCATTGAACACGTAGTCGGCCCACTCGGCGTCGCTGCAGGTGGCCGGGTCGGGCATGCGCTTGAATTCGCCGCCGTAGGTGAATTCACTGATGTTGCGTGGCCCGTTGAGCGGGCAGGTGAGGATTTTCATCGTGTGCTCCGCATCAATGGCTGGCGGCCGTGGCGCCCATTTCGTTGACCTGGATAAACCGCGAGAAGCGCTCCAGGGCGAACGGCGCGATCAGCTCGGGGGTTTTGCCGGTGGCGACCATCTCGGCCATGGTCTTGCCGACGATCGGCGTGGCCTTGAAGCCCCAGGTGCCCCAGCCGGCGTCGAGGTAGTAGTTCTTCACCGGCGACAGCCCCATGATCGGGCTGTAGTCGGGGGTCATGTCGGTGATGCCGGCCCACTGGCGCATCAACTTGGCGTTGGCCAGAAACGGGAACATTTCGATGGCGTGGGCCAGCAGGCTTTCCTTGAGGTCGAGGGTGGAGCGGGTGTTGTACAGCGGGTAAGGGTCTGAGCCGCCGCCGAACACCACCTCGCCACGGCTGGTTTGCTGCACGTAGCAGTGCAGCGCCGAGCTGCTCACCAGCGGGTCGAGGAACGGCTTGAACGGCTGGGTGACCATCGCCTGCAACGGGAAGGTGTGGATCGGCGCGCGGATGCCGGCTTTTTTCAGCATCAGCGAACTCGCCCCGGCGATCGCCTGCACCGCGCAGCCGCACTGGACCGTGCCGCGGTTGGTTTTCACCGCGGTGATGGCGCCGTTCTCGATCACCAGGTCTTGTACCTCGGTCAACGGGTGGATTTCCACCCCGCGCTTGGCCGCTTCCTTGGCGTAGCCCCAGGCCACAGCGTCGTGGCGGGCGGTGCCGCCGCTCATGTGCCAAAGGCCGGCCAGCACCGGTAAATGGCCGGGGTCGAGGTTCAGGCTGGGCACCAGCTCGCGGATCTGCTGGCGGTCGATCATCTCGGTGCGGCCGCCGAAGTGCTTGTTCACCTCGGCGCGCTGGCGGAAGGCGCGCACGGTGGCGTCGGTGTGGGCCAGGGTGAGCTGGCCGCGCTCGGAGTACATCACGTTGAAGTCGAACTCGTTCGACAGGTTCTCGAACAGCTTCACCGACTCGATGTAGAACTTCACCCCTTCGCTGGTGAGGTAGTTCGAGCGGATCACCGCCGTGTTGCGCGCGGTGTTGCCGCCGCCCAGGTAGCCTTTTTCCAGCACCGCCACGTTGCTGATGCCGTGGTACTTGGCCAGGTAATAGGCGATGCCCAGGCCATGCCCGCCGCCACCGATGATCACCACGTCGTAGCGTGGCTTGAGGTCTTTGGGCGGCGGCAGGTCGGCGTGGGCCGGGTACTCGGCACCCAGGCCGTACTTCAGCAGGTTGAAAGGCATGGGGCCTCCGGTGAGCGCGCCAGTTGGCGGGCGGCGGTAACGGTGTTTTTCATCAGGTAGGCAATGGTCATCGGCCCCACGCCCCCGGGTACCGGGGTGATGGCGGCGACCTTGGCCAGCGCGCTGTCGAGGTCGACGTCGCCGACCAGGCGGCTGCGGCCGTGTTCCTCGACGCGGTTGATGCCGACGTCGATCACCACCGCGCCGGGCTTCAGCCAATGGGCGCCGATCATACGTGGGCGGCCCACGGCGGCGATGACGATGTCGGCCTGGCGGCACAGCTCGGCGGCGTTGTGGCTGCGCGAGTGCAGCACGGTCACGCTGCAGTCGGCCTGCAACAGCAGCGCGGCCATCGGCTTGCCAACGATGTTCGAGCGCCCGACCACCACCGCGTGCTTGCCGCGCAGTTCACCCAGGGTGTCGCGCAGCAACTGCATGCAGCCGCTGGGGGTGCAAGGGGTGAGCACCGCGCGGCCCTGGCTCAGCCCGCCAACGTTCTCGGCATGGAAGCCGTCGACGTCCTTGCGCGGGCTGATCGCCTGCAGCGCGGCGGCTTCTTCGAGGTGGGCCGGCAGCGGCAACTGCAGGAGGATGCCGTGCACCTCGGCGCTGGCATTGAGGCGCTGGATCAGCCCGAGCAACTCGGCCTGGGCGGTGTTCGCCGGCAGCCGGTGTTCCAGCGAGCGAATGCCAGCCTCGCCGGCGCGCAGCACCTTGTTGCGCACGTACACGTCACTGGCTGGGTCTTCACCGACCAGGATCACCGCCAGGCACGGCGTGGTGCCGGCGGCCTTGAGCGCGGCCACCTCGGCTTTCACCTCGGCCAGGGCGCGGGCGGCGGCGGCCTTGCCGTCGATCAGCAACGCGGCGCTCATCGGAAGATCACCGTGCGGTCGTGGTTGAGGAACACCCGGTGCTGCAGGTGGTACTTCACCGCCTTGGACAGGGCCACGGTTTCGGTGTCGCGGCCTACGGCGACGAGGTCTTCAGGCAGGTAGGCGTGGTCGACGCGCTGAACTTCCTGCTCGATGATCGGGCCTTCGTCGAGGTCGCTGGTCACGTAATGGGCCGTGGCGCCGATCAGCTTCACCCCGCGGGTGTAGGCCTGGTGGTAGGGCTTGGCGCCCTTGAAGCCGGGCAGGAACGAATGGTGGATGTTGATCGCCCGGCCGCTGAGCTGCTGGCACAGCTCATCGGAGAGAATTTGCATGTACCGCGCCAGCACCACCAGGTCGGTGTGGGTGTCTTCGACGATGCGCATCAGTTCGGCCTCCTGCTTGGCCTTGGTCTCGGCGGTGACCGGCAGGTAGATGAAGCGAATGCCCTCGCGCTCGGCCATCGGCCGCAGGTCGAGGTGGTTCGACACCACCGCGGTGATGGTCATGTCCATCTCGCCCTTGTTATGCCGGTACAGCAGGTCGCTCAGGCAATGGTCGAACTTGCTCACCATCAGCAACACGCGCATCGGTTGGCTGTTGTCGAACAGCTCCCAGTGCATGCTGAAACGCACCGCGACATCCTCGAAGCCGGCCTTGAGCTGGGCCAGGTCCCCGGGTTGGCCGTCGTTGAAGCGAAACACCGCGCGCATGAAGAAAGTGCCGTTGGTTTCGTCGTCGAACTGCGACATTTCGCCGATGTAGCAAGCGCTTTCGGCAAGGTAGGAGGTCACGGCAGCGACGATGCCGGAGGTGGCGGGGCAACTGACTTTCAGGATGTAGGCACGGGCTTGCATGGTGGCTCCTCGGGGGCGAAGGGGCAGGGTGGCACGGTGGTATTCAGGGGTGAACGGGGTGTTGGGGGGTGAATAAAAATACCTATGGGGAAACTAATATTCCCTTGGGTGCTTTTATAGGTGAAGGCGGGGAGGGGTGTCTAGGTATTTTGTGAAAAATAGTTTCTTTGTGGGAATAAAAAACCCGGCAAGGGGGCAGCCGCTGCCGGGTGTGGGGGTCAGGGGTGGAGGGTGCTGGCAATTTGGGCTTGGGCGGGAGGGATCCATACCTCGATGATGGGCGGCGCGGTGCCCGCCAGGCTCGGCCTTGGCAGGGCCCGGGCCGGGCGCAGGTAGCGGCTTTGATAATCCGCGGCCAGCGCGCCGGCGCAGGCGGCGTCCTCGTTGCGTTGGTACACCACCATCACTGTGGCCCACGGTACGGGTTGGGCGCGGGGCGCTTGGCTCACGTTCTCGATGCCCTGCGGGCGCAGTGGCGTACTGGTCAAGCCCTCGACGAAGGCCACCGCCGCCGGCCGTTCGTGCTCGCTGTAGATTTCAGTGTAAAGCGCGGTACCGCTGCGGCAGGGTTGCAGCCTGGCCATCTCGCTGACCTTCAGCGCTTGGCCATCGCTGGCCGGCGCGGCGCGGCGCAGCAGTGAGTGGGGAATCTCCAGGCCGAACCAGTACTGGCGGTAAAGGCTGCTGCGCGCCGGTTGGTAGAGCAGGCTGGGCAGGTCGCAGGCATCGCTGCGCTCGGCGCTGGCGCCGCAGCGTTCAGCCAAGCGTGCTTGTAGGTAGTTGAGGTCTTTGCCGTAGCGGGTTTTGTCGGGCAAGCCGCCGCTGGTGGCCTCAAGCCGGCCGAACAGGTGCCACAGCCGCGGCACTGACCACGGTGGGTTGGCCACGGCCGTATCGAGTTGCTCGAACGCGGCTTCATAGCCAGACGCTTCGGCCTGCGTTTTGCTTTGCCCCGGTTCGAACGCCTGGAACAGTGCGAAGGCAAGGCCCGCGGATACGCCGAAGCCGACCGAGGTTTGCAGGGCCGCCACGCGCCGGCGCCGCGCCATCGCTGGGGAGCCTTCCGCCGGTGCTTCCACCGCCGCCGCTGGGCTCACCGCGCTGGCGCGGGTGTCGGCATCGCCGTGGCGGGTGGCCGCCTGCAGCTTTGCCAGCCGCCGGCCATCGAGCAAACTGCCCAGCAACACCCCCAGGCGCTGGTAACTCTCCCACTGCGCTTCGTCGAAGAACTGGTCGGCGGTGCTGTGCTGGGGGAACACCGGGTTGCGGTCGGCATACGCCACCAGGTCGAAGGGCTGGCTGGTTTCGCGGTCGTCGATCATCCGTGGCTTGACCACCAGCAGGCTGCCGATCGTGCGGTCGGCGTAGGTCACCTTGGCCAGCAGCAAGCAGGCCTGCCCGGGGGTGGCGGTGATGGTCGCGGGGGTGCCGAAGTACTGGGCATCACTGCCCAGGTGGTTGCTCAAGCTGGCGGGCTGAAGAAATTCGATGTCGGCGTTGTAGTCGATCTTGGCTTTGCGGATGAGGTTCTCGAGGTCCTGGAAGGTGTAGTCCGGGTCGGCGCCGCAGTCTGCCGCCACGATCAGCGGCAAGCGGCGCTTGAGCAGGGCATAGATGCCGGTGTTGTCGAAATGGCCGCCATCGGAGAGGTACCAGTAGTTGGCGTTCAGCCCTGGGAAGCTGGCCAGCAGTTCGTTTTTAGTGGCGCGGTACTTGGCCGTCCAACGCATCCACGGCGCGGGGTGTTTGGCGCTGGGCAGCAGGTTGTCGATCCAGTAGCCCAGGCGTAGGCCGCTGAGAAACAACAACGCCGCCAGCCCCGGCGAGGTGAGCGAGCCCATCCCGGAGCTGACCGCCGCGCCGGAGATCTCCGTCCACTGCGCCACGGTGGTGCTGGCCAGGGCGGGGCAAGGCAGTGGCAGTTGGGTGCCGGTTTCCACCCCGAGGGCGCTGACCGTCAGCGCTACGCCCTTGCGGTCGGCGTTGTAGCTGCCGGTGCGGTCGTCGACGGTCTGGTTGATGCAACTGTTGATCAAATGTACCGGGCCGCCATAGCGGTGCGGGGCGTAGGCGGGCAGCGGCAGGTCGTCGTTGTCGAGGAAGTTGCGGATCGAATGCAGGCCGCCAATCACCTCACGGTCGGCCGCAGCCAGGGGGGACACCGGAAAGCGCGGCTTGGCCACGGCCGGGCCACTGTTGCCGGTAGCCACATAAGCCCGGGCCAGGCGCGAGCGATAAAAGTGGTGCATCGACGCCAGGTTGACCTGCTCCAGGTTCGCCCCGCTGAGCAGCACGTAGGCCACCAGTACCCCGAGCACCAGCCCGGCGTGCAGCAGTGGCGCGCTGCTGTCGTCGGTGCCGGCCACGGCCGGGCATAGAAACACGAAAATCTGCAGGGCGAGCACCCAGAAGCACAGCAGCAACAGCAGCACACCGATGCCCACCAGGTTGGCGAGTTTATCCACCGCCACGTGGGGCCCCTTGGGCTGGTTGAACAGGTCGAGCAGCTTCGGCATCAAGGCACGCGCTGCCACCGCCAGCAGGCCGGTGGAGCCGAACAGCCCGGTCGACGCCCACAGTGGCGAAACGCCGTTGAGCCAAGCGTTCATGTCGACCACCGCGTACCAACTGGCGGCGTCGAGCAGGCCGAACAGCCCGCAGGCCACGCAGGCGGCCACGGCCCAGCCGAGGTTGACGGTCAGGCGCAGGCGCTGGTCGGCGGTGATCCGCTGCTGGATCGGCAAGCGCAACAGCCAACCGCATGGCACCGCGGCCAGCCAGGCGCCGATCGCCGCATAGGCCAGCCAGCCCAGTTGGGCCTGGTAGGCGCCCCATGCCAGGTAGAACATCCCGGCGGCGGCGGCCCCCGCGCAGGCCATGGCGGCGGTTTCCTTCAGCGCCGCGCTCCAGCGCTTGTTGCTGCGGCTGAACCAGTACGCCCAACTGAGCACCGCGCAGGCGAACAGCGGCAACACGGCAACCAGAAACCAACCCGAGGCCAGCCGGAACACCGTGGCATCGGCCAGCGGGCTGGGCCGCCAGAAGGTGATCAGCAGGTGTGGCAGCAACACCAGCCAGGCGACGAACAGCATCAGCACCGCCACCTCCAACTGTGTGGCGACGAACCCGCGCAGCATCGAGCTGAAGGCGATCAGCCCATCCCGCGCCCCGGCCGGGGCCAGGTAACGGCCATTGTTGCGCAGCCACCATAGCCACAGGCTGCCCTCGGAGGCCACTCCAGCCTCAACCTCTCGCGCCTTTTCAGCCGGGTTGAACAACCGCCCGAACGCCGCGCCAATGTAGCCGCCGCCCGACACCGTGGAGAGGTAGTCAAACCGGTGCAACTGCCCGGCCTTGGCCAGGCCGCGCAATAACCCCAGGTTGAAGGTCGCGCTGCGCATGCCGCCACCTGACAGCGCCAGGCCGGCGGCGGGGGTGGTGATGGGAATGCCAGCGTTTTTGCGCCGGGCGATGATCACCGCGGCTTCGGGCAGCCCGGCCAGCGCTGTATCGTTGTTATCCATAGTGGGCCTCTCAAGCAGAGAAAGCGCCCACTGCCAACACCCACCACCGGCGCGTTGTGCAGGTATAGGCCCGCCAGGGCCCGGCGTGCACGGCCGTTGGTCGGCTGCCTTGAACTTCGCCGGCTCAGGCCTCGCCGGTGCCGTAGTTCATGATCGACAACAAGCGAATCGGCACCTGCACCAGTTGCTCCGGCCCGTGGGGCACGTCGCCGTCGAAGGTCAGGCTGTCGCCGGCCTCCATGTGGTACAGCTGGTTGCCGTGGCGGTACACCAGTTCACCCTCGAGCAGGTGCAGGAACTCCGTGCCTGGGTGGGAGAAGGTCGGAAACTCTTCGCTGGCGTCGTCCATGCTCACCATGTAGGCCTCGAAGCTTTTTTTCGGCCCACGGGTGTGGTTGAGCAAGTGGTAGGTGTGGCCCTTCTCGGTGCCGCGGCGCACCACCTCCAGGCCTTCGTGCTTCTTCACCAGCAGGGCGCTGCCGCCTTGCTGGTCGTACTGGCTGAACAGCTTCGACATCGGCATGCCGAGCACATCGCAGAGGCGGCTGAGGATGTCGAGGCTGGTCGACACCTGGGCGTTTTCGATCTTGCTGAGCATGCCCTGGCTGATCCCGGCGATGCGCGCCACGTCGGCCAGCTTGAGCTCTTGCGCCTGGCGCTGGCGCTTGATCTGGATGCCCAGGTACTGCTCGAGCTTCAACTTGGGCGGTTGCTCAATGGGGCTGTTCATGGCACTGCACGGTTTCCGTTCATTAATTTTATATTCGCACCAAGAATGTGCGATCAGGGGCTGTGATATTCCCTGAGGGAAAACGAGTTTCCCATATAAACAGCGGATTTTCCTCCCGTTCTGCCCGGCGTTGTTTGGTATGCCAAGTTGGCAAGGCTGTTGCATTCCCTTTGGGAAACTAAATTTCCTAATTGGAATAATTAGGCCCTCGCACGCAGCAGCCCTTGCCCAGGAGTGAAGCCCCATGTTGCCACCTGATACCCAGCGCCTGATCGAACAGCACGGCATCAAGTACGTGCTGGCCCAATTCGTTGACATCCACGGTTCGGCCAAGACCAAATCGGTCCCGGTCAGCGGCCTGGAAATGGTCGCCGAAGACGGCGCGGGCTTTGCCGGTTTCGCCATCAGCGGCATGGGCATGCAGCCCCATGGCCCGGACTTCATGGCCAAGGGCGACCTCGCGTCGCTGACCCCGGTGCCTTGGCAGCCCGGTTACGGCCGGGTGGTGTGCATCGGCCACGTGGAGGGCAAGCCCTGGCCGTATGACACCCGCTACGTGCTGCAACAGCAGGTGGAGCGCCTGGCCCAGCGCGGCTGGACGCTGAACACCGGCCTGGAGCCGGAATTCAGCCTGTTCCAGCGCGGTGAAGGCGGCAAGCTGCAACTGGTGGACGCCAGCGATAACCTCGACAAACCCTGCTATGACTACAAGGGCCTGTCGCGCTCGCGCGCCTTCCTCGAACGCCTGACCGAAGCCCTGCAGCCGGTGGGCTTCGACATCTACCAGATCGACCACGAAGACGCCAACGGCCAGTTCGAGATCAACTACACCTACTCCGAGGCGATGGAGTCGGCCGACCGCTTTACCTTCTTCCGCATGGCCGCCGGCGAGATCGCCAACGACATGGGCATGATCTGCTCGTTCATGCCCAAGCCAGACCCCAAGCGTGCCGGCAACGGCATGCATTTTCACCTGTCGCTGGCCAGCGCCAGCAGCAAAAACCTCTTCCATGACGGCAGCGACCCCAGTGGCATGGGCCTGTCGAAACTGGCCTACCACTTTGCCGCTGGCCTGCTCGCCCACGGCCCGGCGCTGTGCGCCTTCGCCGCCCCCACGGTGAACTCCTACAAGCGCCTGGTGGTGGGCAACTCGCTCTCTGGCGCGACCTGGGCACCGGCGTTCATCGCCTTTGGCGCCAACAACCGCTCGGCGATGGTCCGCGTGCCCTACGGGCGCCTGGAGTTCCGCCTGCCCGATGCCGGCTGCAACCCGTACCTGGTCACCGCCGCGATCATCGCCGCCGGGCTCGACGGCATTGACCGCCAGCTCGAGGTGCCGACGGTGTGCAACGAAAACCTCTACACCCTGACCCTCGAAGAGATCGCCGCCCGCGGCATCAAGACCCTGCCGCAATCGCTCAAGGAAGCCTGCGACGCCCTCGAGGCCGACCCGCTGTTCGCCGAACTGATGGGGCCGCAGATCGTTGCCGAGTTCATCCGCCTCAAGCGCATGGAGTGGGTGGAATACAGCCGCCACGTGAGCGACTGGGAGATCCAGCGCTATACCGAATTTTTCTGAGCGGCCAGCCATCAGCGGCTAGCCGCGAGCCGTGACCGACGCCAACCCCGTGCGCGCGTGAAGCCTGCCGCTTGACGCCCGCGCCTGCCGAACGAAGTGAGGACGCATATGTGTGGAATCGTAGGGCTGTACCTGAAAAACCCTGCCCTGGAGGGCCAGCTTGGCAAGCTCTTCGAGCCGATGCTCGAAGCCATGACCGACCGCGGCCCGGACAGCGCCGGCTTTGCCATCTATGGCGATGAAGTAGCCGATGGCTGGGTCAAGCTGACCTTACAAGCCACCACCGAAGGCTATGCCTTCGCCGCGCTGGCCGAGCAGTTGAAAACCCGCCTGGGCGCTGAGCTCGACTGGTTCCAGAACGCCAGCGCTGTGGTGCTGAAGGTCAACGCCGAAGAGGCCGCGGTGCGCGCCGTGCTCGCTGAGCTGGCGCCAAGCGTGCGCATCATGAGCGCCGGGCAGAGCATCGAGATCCTCAAGGGCATGGGCCTGCCGCGGGACATTTCCACGCGCTTCGGCCTGGCCGGCATGAAGGGCAGCCACATTATCGGCCACACCCGCATGGCCACCGAAAGCGCGGTCACGATGGAAGGCAGCCACCCGTTCTCCACCGGGGCAGACCTCTGCCTGGTGCACAACGGCTCGCTGTCGAACCACTCGCGGCTGCGCCAGAACCTGCGCCGCGAGGGCATCACCTTCGAAACCGAGAACGACACCGAAGTGGCCGCCGGCTACCTCACCTGGCGCCTGCGCCAGGGCGACACCCTCAAGCAGGCGCTGGACAAATCCCTCGAAGACCTCGACGGCTTCTTCACCTTCGCCATCGGCACCCGCAACGGCTTCGCGGTGATCCGCGACCCGATCGCCTGCAAGCCGGCGATCCTCGCTGAAACCGACGACTACGTGGCCATGGCCTCGGAGTACCAGGCGCTGGCCAGCCTGCCCGGGATCGACAAGGCCAAGGTCTGGGAGCCGGTGCCGGCGACCATGTACATCTGGGAACGTGAAACGGCTTAAGGGACCCCCACACATGAAAACCATCGACCTCTCCAGCGCCAGCGTGCGCGAGCTGAACCAGGCCCTGCACGACCAGAGCAAAACCCTCGAGGAGCGCGAGTGGGTGGTGACCCACTCCAACGGCGCGCACAACCTCGCGGTGGGCGTGAACGAAGCCATTTCGATCGATATCCAGGGCCACGCCGGCTACTACTGCGCCGGCATGAACCAGAAGGCCAGCGTGACGGTGCATGGCAACGTGGGCGTGGGCTGCGCCGAAAACATGATGAGCGGCTACGTGCGCGTCAAAGGCAGCGCCTCCCAGGCCGCCGGCGCCACCGCCCATGGCGGGCTGCTGGTGATCGAAGGCGACGCCGGCGCGCGTTGCGGCATTTCGATGAAGGGCATCGACATCGTGGTGGGCGGCAGCATCGGCCACATGAGCTGCTTCATGGGCCAGGCCGGGCGCCTGGTGGTGTGCGGCGACGCCGGCGATGCGCTGGGTGATTCGCTGTATGAAACGCAGATTTTCGTGAAGGGCAGCGTCGCCTCGCTGGGCTCGGACTGCATCGAGAAAAGCATGCGCGCCGAACACCTCGAAGCGCTGCAGGCGTTGCTGAACAAGGCCGGCATGAACGAAAAGGCCAGCGACTTCAAACGCTACGGCTCGGCCCGCCAGCTGTACAACTTCAAAGTCGACAACGCCAGCGCGTACTGATCCAGGAGCATTGCCATGAGCGAGAAACAACCCCCAGTACTGCGTGAGTCGGCTACGTTCGATCGCCTGACCATCCAGGAAATCCAGCGCGCCGCGGAAACCGGCATCTACGACATTCGCGGCGGCGGCACCAAGCGCAAGCTGCCGCACTTCGACGACCTGCTGTTGCTCGGCGCCAGCGTGAGCCGCTACCCGCTGGAAGGTTACCGGGAAAAATGCGGCACCGACGTGGTGCTCGGCAACCGCTTCGCGAAAAAACCGATCCACTTGAAGATCCCGGTGACCATCGCCGGCATGAGCTTCGGCGCGCTCTCGGCCAACGCCAAGGAAGCCCTTGGCCGCGGCGCGACCATCGCCGGCACCAGCACCACCACCGGCGACGGCGGCATGACCCCGGAAGAGCGCGGGCAGTCTCAGCACCTGGTGTACCAGTACCTGCCGTCGCGCTACGGGATGAACCCCGACGACCTGCGCAAGGCCGATGCCATCGAAGTGGTGCTCGGCCAGGGCGCCAAGCCTGGCGGTGGCGGCATGCTGCTGGGGATGAAGGTCACCGAGCGGGTGGCCGGCATGCGCACCTTGCCGGTGGGCGTCGACCAACGCTCGGCCTGCCGCCACCCCGACTGGACCGGCCCGGACGACCTGGCGATCAAGATCGCCGAGTTGCGCGAGATCACCGACTGGGAAAAACCCATCTACGTGAAGATCGGCGCCAGCCGCCCTTACTACGACGTGAAGCTGGCGGTGAAAGCCGGTGCCGACGTGATCGTGCTCGACGGCATGCAAGGCGGCACCGCCGCCACCCAGGAAGTGTTCATCGAGCACGTGGGCATCCCGATCCTGCCGGCAATCCCGCAGGCGGTGCAGGCGCTGCAAGAGATGGGCATGCACCGCAAGGTGCAGTTGATCGTGTCCGGCGGCATCCGCAACGGCGCCGACGTGGCCAAGGCCATGGCCCTGGGCGCCGACGCGGTGGCGATCGGCACCGCCGCGCTGATTGCCCTGGGCGACAACCACCCACGGCTGGATGAAGAACTGAAGAAGATCGGTTCGGCCGCCGGCTACTACGACGACTGGCAAAACGGCCGCGACCCGGCCGGCATCACCACCCAAGACCCCGAACTCGCCCAGCGCCTGGACCCGGTCGAAGGCGGCCGCCGCCTGGCCAACTACCTGCGCGTGTTGGTGCTCGAGGCGCAGACCATGGCCCGCGCCTGCGGCAAGAGCCACCTGCACAACCTCGACCCCGAGGATCTGGTGGCGCTGACCGTCGAGAGCGCGGCGATGGCACGGGTGCCGTTGGCCGGTACCCACTGGATTCCGGGTTCGCAGTACTGAGGTTGACCTGACCGGCCCCTCGCCCGGCACTCCGGCTGTGCCGGGCGAAGGGCCAGCCAACCCCGCCACCCAGACAACACAGGTGTTTTCCTTCCCCCAAAAACGCAGGAGCGCATCACCATGATCAAACCCTTCTCGGGCGGCCTCGCCCTGTTGCTGTTCGCCGGCCTGGCCCAGGCCGCCGAAGCGCCCCCTCTGGATACCGGTAGCAGCGCCTGGATGGTCACCGCCACGGCGTTGGTGCTGTTCATGTGCGTACCAGGGCTGGCGCTGTTCTATGGCGGCCT
This sequence comes from Pseudomonas sp. NPDC007930, assembly GCF_042958985.1. Taxonomy (NCBI): domain Bacteria; kingdom Pseudomonadati; phylum Pseudomonadota; class Gammaproteobacteria; order Pseudomonadales; family Pseudomonadaceae; genus Pseudomonas; species Pseudomonas sp. NPDC007930. The sequence goes on along the minus strand of NZ_JBIBKC010000001.1, from coordinate 151,898 downwards.
GGTGCGGGCCAAGAACATGCTGTCGTTGTTCACCCAATGCTTCGGCATCGCCGGGGTGATCGGTGTGTTGTGGGTGCTGTACGGCTACAGCCTGGTGGTCGACAGCACCGGGATGGTCGAGGGGCAGGTGAGTTTCAACAGTTTCGTCGGCGGCCTGAGCCGGGCGTTTCTCGCTGGGATGAACGCCGACAGCTTGGTGGCCGGGGTGCCGGAAGGGGTGTTCGTGACCTTCCAGATGACCTTTGCCATCATCACCCCGGCGCTGATCGCCGGCGCCTTCGCCGAGCGCATGAAGTTTTCCGCGGCGCTGTTGTTCATGGCCGTGTGGTTCACCCTGGTGTACGCGCCGATTGCCCACATGGTCTGGGGCGGGGCGGGGGCGCTGATGCACAACTGGGGCGTGCTCGACTACGCCGGTGGCACCGCGGTGCACATCAATGCCGGGGTGGCCGCGCTGGTGGCGGCGTTGATCCTCGGCAAGCGCAAGGGCTACCCGCACACGCCGATGCCGCCCCATAACCTGTGCCTGGCGATGGCCGGCGCGGCCATGCTGTGGGTGGGCTGGTTTGGTTTCAACATTGGTTCCGGCGGTGGCCTGAGCGGCACCTCGGGCATGGTGATGATCAACACCCAGGTCGGCGCCTGCGCCGGCATCGTCGGCTGGATGCTCACCGAATGGCTCAAGGCCGGCCGCCCCAGCGCGCTGGGCCTGGCCAGTGGCGCCTTGGCCGGGTTGGTCGGCATTACCCCGGCCTGTGCCTATGTGGGCGTGGGGGGCGCGTTGGCGATCGGCTTGTTGTGTGGGGTGTTCTGCTACCTCAGCGTGACCGTGCTCAAGCAGCGCCTGGGCTATGACGACACCCTCGACGTGTTCGGCCTGCACGGCGTGGGCGGGATCATCGGCGCGCTGCTGACCGGGGTGTTCTGCGTGCCGCAACTGGGCGGGCTGGTCGAGGGCGTGACCATCGCCTCACAGCTGCTGGCGCAGTTCAAGGGCGTGGCGTTCACCTTTGGCTATTGCTTCGTTGCCAGTTGGGTGATCCTCAAGGCGGTCAACGCCGTGACCGGCTTGCGCGCCCACGAGGCCATGGAGGAGATGGGGCTGGACCTCGCCGAGCATAACGAGCGGGCATATAATCACTGAGCCCGGGGGGCTCACAGGGGCGAGCTACAAGCGGCAAGCGGGCTTCTGCTTGCCGCTTACCGCTTGCCGCTTACCCCTGCTTCAGGGTCCCCCTGAAGCCCGGTACCACCTGCTCGATAAACAACTTCAGCGATTTCTTCTTCTCTTCATGGGGCAGGCTGTTGTCGCACCAGAAGCTGAACTCATCCACGCCCAGTTCCTGATAATGGCGCAGCCGCGTGATCACCTCGGCCGGGGTGCCGATCATGGTGTTCTTGCGGATGCTCTCCAGGGCGAACTCCGGGCGTTCGGCGAATTTTTCTTCCGGGCTGGGCGGCAGGAAGCCGTTGGCCGGGGTTTGCTTGTTGCCGAACCAGGCGTCGAAGGTGCGGTAGAAACGGTTGATCGCCGCGGCGCCGACCTTCCAGCCGTCCGGGTCATCCTCGGCGTGCACGTGGGTGTGGCGCAGCACCATCAGTTGCGGGCGCGGCACCTCGGGGTTGTTGGCCAGGGCCGCCTCGAACTTGTTCTTCAGGTCGAGCACTTCCTCATCGCCTTTCATCAGCGGCGTGACCATCACGTTGCAGCCGTGCTTGACCGCGAAGTTGTGCGAGTCCGGGTCGCGCGCGGCGATCCACATCGGCGGCGTGCGCACCGGCTTGGGCACGCTGGTGGAGGTGGGGAATTTCCAGATGTCGCCATCGTGGGCGTAGTCGCCCTGCCACAGCGCCTTGACCACCGGGACCATTTCGCGCAGCGCCTGGCCGCCTTCGCTGGCGGGCATGCCGCCGGCCATGCGGTCGAATTCCACCTGGTAGGCGCCGCGCGCCAGGCCCACTTCCATGCGGCCGTTGCTGATCACATCGAGCAGGGCGCACTCACCGGCCACCCGCAGCGGGTGCCAGAACGGCGCGATGATGGTGCCGGCGCCCAGGTGGATGCGCGTGGTGCGCGCGGCCAGGTACGCCAGCAGCGGCATCGGGCTGGGTGAAATGGTGTATTCCATGGCGTGGTGTTCGCCGATCCACACCGTGCTGAAGCCGCCGGCTTCGGCCATCAGGGTGAGCTCGGTGAGGTCTTCGAACAGCTGGCGGTGGCTGACCGTTTCGTCCCAGCGTTCCATGTGCACGAACAGTGAAAACTTCATGATGGGGTACCTTGTTCGGGGTGTTGGGCTGGGCTCAATGCGCCGCAGCGGCCTTGTTCAAATCGCTGGCCTGCCATTCGGTGTACACGCAGGCATCGGCGGTGGCCCAGCGCACGCGCACCGGCTCGCCGGCGCGCAGCGGCATGCCGGTGGCGGACAGCGCCTTGACGGTCATCGCCGTGCCGCCAGCGGTGACCACCGCGCAGGTTTGGCTTTCGCCGAGAAACAGCACCTCGCTGACCGTGGCCGCCACTTCGTTCCAGCCCTCGGCCAGCGGCGTGCTGGCGGCCTGGGCCACGCTCAGCGCCTGGGCTTTTTCCGGGCGCACCATCAGCAGCACTTCCTGGTTATGGGCCAAGTGGGCGGTCAGGCGGATGGTCAGCGGCTGGCCTTCAAAGCTGGCCGCGGCGTTGCCCTGGGCCTTGACGGCGAGGAAGTTGGAGTTGCCCAGGAACGAAGCCACGAAGGCATTCGGCGGGTTCTGGTAGAGGTCGTAGCCGCTGCCCAGGCCGACGATCTTGCCGTGGCTGAAGATGGCGATGCGCTGGGATAAACGCATGGCTTCTTCCTGGTCGTGGGTCACATAGACGATGGTGATGCCCAGGCGCCGGTGCAATTGGCGCAGTTCGTCCTGGAGGTCTTCGCGCAGTTTTTTGTCCAGCGCGCCGAGGGGTTCGTCCATCAGCAGGATGCGCGGTTCGTACACCAGCGCGCGGGCGATCGCCACCCGCTGTTGCTGGCCGCCGGAGAGCTGCGAGGGGCGGCGGTTGGCGAAGCGTTCGAGTTGCACCAGCTTGAGCATCGCTTCCACGCGTTTATCACGCTCGGCCGCCGGCAGCTTGCGGATCGCCAGTGGGAAGGCGATGTTGTCGCGCACCGACAGGTGCGGGAACAGCGAGTAACGCTGGAACACCATGCCGATGTCGCGCTTGTGCGGCGGCACGTTCACCAGCGATTGCCCGCCCACGAGGATTTCCCCGGAACTGGGCGTTTCGAAGCCGGCCAGCATCGACAGCGTGGTGCTTTTGCCCGAGCCGCTGGAGCCGAGGAAGGTCAGGAACTCACCGTCGCGGATGTCCAGCGAGATGTTGTCCACCGCGGCGAAATCGCCGTAGTGCTTGTTCAGGTTGCGCAAGCTCACCAGCGTGCTGGCCGGCTGCGCCGGGTCTTTGATCACGGCACTCATTGTACGGTCCTCGAAGCAGCGCGGCGGCGCAGGGCCGCGGCGACGAACATCACCAGCAGGGTCAGGGCGATCAGCAGCGTCGAGGCGACGGCGATCACCGGGGTCAGGTCCTGGCGCAGGGTGGTCCACATCTTCACCGGCAGGGTTTGCAGGGTGGGGCTGGCCATCATCACGCTCAGCACCACTTCATCCCACGACACCAAAAAGGCGAACAGCCCACCGGCGAGCATGCCCGGGCGGATCGCCGGGAAGGTCACTTTCATCACCGCCTGCAGGCGCGAGGCGCCGCAAATCACCGCGGCGTCTTCAATCGACTGGTCGAACAGCTTCAGCGAGTTGATGATCGAGATGATGGTAAAGGGCAGGGCGACGATCACATGGCTGACCACGAAGGAGAACAACGTGCCGGTCAGCCCCAGCTTGAGAAACAGCGCGTACACCGCCACCGCGATGATCACCAGCGGCACGATCATCGGCAGGGTGAACAGCCCGTAGAGCAGGTCCCGCCCAGGGAAGCGCCCGCGCACCAGGGCAAACGCAGTGGGCAGGCCGAGGGTTACGGCGATCAGCGTGGTCAGCAGCGCCACCTTGATACTGGCCAGCGCCGAGCTCATCCACTCGGGGTTGGCAAAAAACTGCTGGTACCACTTCAGTGTCCAGCCCGGCGGCGGGAACACCAGCCACTGCGAAGAGCCGAACGACAACAGCACGATGAACACGATCGGCAGCAGCAGGAACAGCGCGATCAACCCGGTCACGGCGTACAGGCCCAGGCGCATCCGCGTGCTCATGGCATTGGGGGTCAGAAGCATCGCGGTTACCTCCCGTGAACGGAGCTGACCGGGGATTCCGGCTGCAGCTTCAGGTACAGGTAGAACAGCACCAGGGTGATCGCCACCAGCAACGCGGCCGCGGCGCTGGCCAGGCCCCAGTTGAGGAACGACTGCACCTGCTGGACGATGAATTCGGGCAGCATCATGTTCTGCGCGCCGCCGAGCAGGGTGGGGGTCACGTAGTACCCCAGCGACATCACGAACACCATCAGCCCGCCGGAAAACAACCCCGGCCGGCACAGCGGCAGGAACACCTTGAAGAAATTCGCCCAGGGGCTGGCGCCGCAGATGGAGCCGGCCTGCAGCACCATCGGGTCGATGGCCTGCATGGTCGCCTGCAGCGGCAGCACGATGAACGGGATCATGATGTAGGTCATGCCGATCACCACGCCGGTGAGGTTGTTCACCATCTCCAGCGGCTGGTCGATGATGCCCAGGGCCATCAGCAGCTTGTTGATCACCCCCGAGGCCTGCAGCAGCACCAGCCAGGAGTAGGTGCGCGCCAGCAGGCTGGTCCACATCGACAGCAGCACGATGTTGAACATCGCCCGCCCCCAGCCGCGCGGCACGAGGGTGATCACCCAGGCCAGCGGGAAGCCCAGCAGCACGGCGAACAGTGTGACCAGCCCGGCCACCGAGAAGGTGTTGAACAACACCCGGCTGTAGGCCGAGTTGGCGAACAGCGCGGCGTAGTTACCCAGCCCTGGCGTGGGTTCGAGCAGCCCGCGCAGCAGCAGGCCGATCAGCGGGGCGAAAAAGAACACCCCGAGAAACAGCGCCGCCGGCACCAGGTTACGGCTGCCGCGCCAGCGTTGGCGCCAGGCGGCGGCAGGCTGGGCGGCGCGTGCCGGGGCCGCGCCGGCGGTGCCTGGGGCACCGGCGGCGGGGGTGGCGAGGGAAGCGGGTTTCACTTGACCAACCATTCGTTCCACCGTGTCGCAATGGCCGGGCCGTTCTTGGCCCAGTATGCGAAGTCGAGGGTGATCTGATCCTTACCGTAGGCCGTAGGCAAATTGCTGGCCAAGGTGCTGTCCAGGCGTTGCACGCTGTCGAGGTTGACCGGGGCGTAGGCGGTCAGGTTGGAGAAGTCCGCCTGGCCCTTGGCCCCGGAGGCATTGGCGATGAACTTCATGGCGGCGTCTTTGTTCTTGCTGCCCTTGGGCACCACCAGGAAGTCTGCCATGACCAGATTCTGCTTCCAGCTCACCGCGACCGGTGCGCCATCTTGTTGCAGGGCGTAGATGCGGCCGTTCCAGAACTGCCCAAGGGTGGCTTCACCGGAGGCCAGCAGTTGCTGTGACTGCGCGCCGCCACCCCACCAGACGATGTCTTTCTTGATGGTGTCGAGTTTTTTGAAGGCGCGGTCGAGGTCCAGCGGGTAGAGCTTGTCGGCCGGCACGCCGTCCGCCAGCAGGGCCAGCTCGAGCACGCCGGGGCTGGGCCATTTGTACAGCGCGCGTTTGCCAGGGTAGGCCTGGGTGTCGAACAGCGCGGCCCAATCCTGCGGGGCGTGCTTGCCCAGCTTGGCGTTGTTGTAGCCGAGCACGAAGGAGAAGTAGAACGAGCCCACGCCGTGGTCGTCGACGAAGCGTGGGTCGATGCGCTCACGCTTGACCGTGTTGAAATCGATCGGCTCCAGCAGCCCCTCGCTGGCGGCGCGCAGGGCGAAGTCCGCTTCTACGTCGACCACGTCCCACTGCACGTTGCCGCTCTCGACCATGGCCTTGAGCTTGCCGTAGTCGGTGGGGCCGTCTTGCACCACGGTGATGCCGCTGGCCTTGCTGAATGGCGTGGCCCAGGCGTCTTTTTGCGCATCCTGGGTGGTGCCGCCCCAACTGACGAAGTTGACGCTTTCAGCCGCCAGCGCCGCCGTGCCGGAAAATGCCAGTGCGCCCGTGAGCAACACCTGGGCCATACGTTTGTTCAACACCATCTTCACGCCCTCATTTGTTGTGTTCTGAGCGGGCTGTTGTTGCCCGCCTATCGGGAGCAGTGGGCCCATTGGGCCGGTAAAACGTGGATCGAATCAGGCGCTGTTGTTGGCGCTATCCCTGGCGGGGGCCCCTGATGTGTGGCTCGATCTATGGAATATCATATTATGGTATTCCAAAGTTTCTGCAAGGGTTTTGCCGCACTTCCTCGTGCCTTTGGCGGGCGTTTTCAAACCGCCGTTGTTGGGTAAAAGGCGCCTTGGCCGGTGAATGGGTTCAGCCAGGGAAGGGCACGGTTTCGACCACTTCCAGGTCGTAACCGGTCAAGCCGGCGTATTTCAGCGGGGCGCCGAGGTGGCGTAACTTGCCCACGCCGATGTCCTGGAGAATTTGCGCGCCAGTGCCCACTTCGGAATAGATCCGCGACTGCGAGCGGGTGTAGGGCCGTGGCTTGGCCAACTGCGCCACCCGTTCGAGCAGCGCCTGGGACGATTCATGGTTGGCCAGCACCACCACCACGCCGCTGCCGTGCTCGGCGATTTTTTCCAGCGCCGCCCACAGCGTCCAGTTCGCTGGGCCGTGGTACTCAGCGCCGACCAGGTCGCGCAGGGGGTCGACCAGGTGCACCCGCACCAGCGTCGGTACGTCGCGTTGCACCTGGCCCATCACCATGGCCAGGTGCACGCCGCCTTCGATCACGTCTTCATAGCTGATCAGGCGGAAGGTGCCGTGCACCGTGGGCAGCTCGCGCTCGCCGATGCGCAGCACGGTGTGCTCGGTGCTCAGGCGGTGGTGGATCAGGTCGGCGATGGTGCCGATGCGTATCCCGTGGCGCGCGGCGAAGCGCTCGAGGTCGGGGCGGCGGGCCATGGTGCCGTCGTCGTTCATCACCTCGACGATCACCGACGCCGGGGTGAACCCGGCCAGCCGCGCCAGGTCGCAGCCGGCCTCGGTGTGCCCGGCGCGGGTGAGCACGCCGCCCTCGCGGGCACGCAGCGGGAAGATGTGCCCCGGCTGCACCACGCTGTCGGCGTTGGCGCCGGCGGCCACCGCGGCCTGCACCGTGCGCGCGCGGTCGTGGGCGGAAATCCCTGTGGTCACGCCACTGGCGGCTTCGATAGACACGGTGAAGGCGGTGGAAAACACGCTACCGTTACTGGGCACCATCTGTTCCAGGCCCAGCCGCTGGCAGTGCTCGTCGGTGAGGGTCAGGCAGATCAACCCCCGCGCTTCGTTGGCCATGAAGCTGATCGCCGCCGGTGTGCAGCAGGCTGCCGCGAGCAGCAGGTCGCCTTCGTTTTCGCGGTCTTCGTCGTCCACCAGCAGCACCATTTTGCCCTGGCGGTAGTCGGCGATGATGTCTTCGATGCGATCAAACGGCATGGTGGGGGTCCGTTGGGCAGTGGTGAGAATTCTGGTATACCATAATACAAATAAATGGCAATGTTCATTCACCGTACGTTCACCTGAAACCCAAGCGAGATGACCATGAAGGCTTATTGGATTGCACAGGTCGATGTGACCGACCCTACCCAGTACACCGAATATACGAAGCGCGGCCCCGCGGCGTTCAAGCTCTATGGCGGGCGCATCCTTGCCCGCGGCGGGCGCACCGCCTCACTGGAGGGGCCGCAGGCGGCGCAGCGGGTGGTGGTGATCGAGTTCGACTCGTACGACCAGGCGGTGGCCTGTTATCGCTCGGCGGAGTATCAGGAAGCGCTGGGGTATCGGCAGGGCGCGGCGCAGGCGCAGATTCTGATTGTGGAGGGGGTTGAGGGGTAGGGTGGGTTGTTTGGCCTATCGCCCGGCATAGCCGGCCTCCCACCAGATGTGTATTGTCCCGTAAATCAAGGGCCACACAGATCTGGTGGGAGGCCGGCTGTGCCGGGCGATAGGCCCTGAAGCGCTTGCACGGGGCCGTGCCCTCAACGAATGAAGTGCACCTTGCCGGTATCGTCGTTGCCCACGTACAACCCATACACCCCCGCCTGCCGCTCAGCGATATAGCGTTCGAGGATCTGCCGGATCGCCGGGTAGTAGATGCTCTCCCAAGGGATGTGCTCGGGGGCGAAGAAGCGGCAGGCGCTGGTTTCCGGGCCGAATTGGCCGGTGATCTCCAGGGCGATGGCGCGGAAGATCACATACACCTCGCTGATCCGCGGCACGCTGAAGATCGAGTAGGGCGAGAGGATTTCAGCGCGTACGCCGGTTTCTTCCCACACCTCGCGCAGCGCGGCCTGTTCGGTGGTCTCGCCGCTTTCCATGAAGCCGGCGGGGAGTGTCCAGGTGCCTGGGCGCGGCGGGATGGCGCGCTGGCACAGCAGGTACTGGCCTTCGCGCTCGATGATGCAGCCGGTGATGATTTTCGGGTTCACGTAGTGAACGTACTGGCAGGCGCCGCAGACCAGCCGCGAATGGCTGTCGCCCGGCGGCACGCACGGGGCCAGGCTGGCGCTGCCGCACTGCGGGCAGAAGCGCGGCAGCGGCATGTTACGCCTCGATGGCCGGGGCCTTGAGGGCCACCGGCTCGACGATGTCCCGCACCGCGCCACCGCCCTCGGGGCGGGTTTTCAGGTATTCCAGGGCCACCTTGGCGGCGGCGCGCACGTGGTCGACCGAGGCCTGGTGGGCCTTGAGCGGGTCGCCGGTCTTGATCGCCTCGACGATGCGTTCCATTTCCTGGTTGCTGGCGCCGCGGCGGTTCTCTTGCGACACGGACGTGGCCCGCAGGTAGCTGATGCGTGCCTGCAGCTGGCGCAGTTGGGTGGCGGCCACATGGTTGCCGCTGCCCTCGAGCAGCACCTCGTAAAAGCCCTGCACGGAGTCCAGCACCTGCTGCAGCTCGCCTTCGGCCAGTGCCCGGCGGTTTTCGTCGAGGGCTTTTTCCAGGGCGCGGATGTCCTTGGCCTTGGCGCGCAGGGTGAACAACTGCACGATCAGCCCTTCGAGCACGCAGCGCAGCTCGTAGATGTCGCAGGCATCCTGCAGGGTGATGATCGCCACCCGCGGGCCCTTGGCGTCGGCGAACTCCACCAGGCCTTCGGACTCCAGGTGGCGCAATGCCTCGCGCACCGAGGTGCGGCTGACGCCGAGGCGGTCGCAGAGGTCGCGCTCGACCAGGCGGTCCCCAGGCAGCAATTGGAAATTCATGATCGCGCTGCGCAGTTTGTCGAGCACGATCTCGCGCAGGGTGATCGGGTTGCGGTTGACCTTGAAGCTGTCGTCGAGGGGCTGGCGTTTCATGGAGTCCGCTCTGAAAAAGGTGGGCCGGCCAAAGCCGGGGCGCGCCGTGCGCCCTGTGCCGTGATAGCACCGCAGTTTACATGCTCGCCGGCCCTGTTCACACCGCGGCCTCAGGCCAGCGACGGCAGGGCGCCGAGCTTGCCACGGTGGTACACCATGGGAATTTCCGGCTGCGCGGGCAGGTGCAGGTGCTGCACCGCACCGACGATGATCGCGTGGTCGCCGCCGTCGTACTCACGCCACAGCTCGCACTCGATGATCGCCGTGGCGCCAGGCAGCAGCGGGTTGCCCAGTTCGCTGGTGGTCCAGGCCAGGCCCTTGGCCTTGTCTTTGCCCTTGCCGGCGAAGGCGTAGGCTTCGGCGGTTTGCCCGGCGGCCAGCAGGTGAATGGCAAAGCGCTTGCTGTCGCGCAGCACCGGGTAGGTGTCGGACTGGTAATTGGGGCAGAACAACACCAGCGCCGGGTCGATCGACAGCGCGCTGAAGGCACTGGCGGTGATGCCCACCACCGTGCCGTCGGCGTCGAAGGTGGTGACCACCGTAACCCCGGAGGGGAATGAGCCCATCACGTCTTTGTAGATGCTAGCTTCGATCATTGGGGTACTCCTCAGCGCATCACGAACGGGTCGGGCATGGGCGCTTGCGACAGGTTGATCCACACGGTTTTCAGCTCGGTGTAGGCCAGCACCGAGTCGATGCCGCTTTCACGGCCGTAACCGCTGTTATTGAAGCCGCCGATCGGCGCCATGGCCGACACTGCGCGGTAGGTGTTCACCCAGATGATCCCCGAGCGGATGTCCCGCGCCATACGGTGGGCGCGGCCGAGGTCGCGGGTCCAGATGCCGGCGGCCAGGCCGAACTGCGAGTCATTGGCCATTTCCAGGGCCTGGGCTTCGTCCTTGAAGCGGATCACCGAGGCCACCGGGCCGAACACTTCTTCCTGCATGATCTTCATCGAGTGGCGGTCGCACTCGAACAGCGTGGGCTGGTAGTACCAGCCGTCGCCGGCCACCTCGGCGCGCTGGCCGCCGGTGCGCAGCCGCGCGCCTTCGGCCAGGGCATCGGCGACCAGGCCTTCGACCACCGCCAACTGCTGGGCGGTGGCCATCGGGCCCATTTCGCTGGCTTCATCTTGCGGGTTGCCAATGCGGATGCGCTGGGCGCGGGCGATCAGCCGTTCGACGAATTCGTCGAAGATTTCGTCCTGCACCAACAGGCGCGAACCGGCCACGCAGCTTTGCCCCGAGGCGGCGTAGATGCCCGCCACCGCGCCATTGATGGCGCTGTCGAGGTCGGCGTCGGCAAAGATGATGTTCGGGCTTTTACCGCCCAGCTCCAGCGACAGCTTGGCGAAGTTCTCGGCGCTGCCGCGCACCACATGGCGGGCAGTGGCGGCGCCGCCGGTGAAGGCCACCTTGCGCACCAGTGGGTGGCGGGTGAGCGCCGCGCCGGTGCTGGCCCCGTAGCCGGTGACCACGTTGACCACCCCGGGCGGGATGCCCGCCTCGAGGGCTAGCCGGGCCAGCTCGAGGATGGTCGCCGAGGCATGCTCGGAGGGCTTGAGCACGATGGTGTTACCGGCCGCCAACGCCGGCGCCAGTTTGATCGCGGTGAGGTACAGCGGGCTGTTCCAAGGGATGATCCCGGCTACCACGCCGAGTGGCTCGTGCACCGTGTAGGCGAACAGGTCGGGTTTATCCAGCGGCAGCGTGCCGCCTTCAAGCTTGTCGGCCAGGCCCGCGGTGTAATGGAAGAACTCTGGCAAATAGCCCACCTGGCCACGGGTTTCGCGGATCAGCTTGCCGTTGTCGCGGCTTTCCAGCTGGGCCAGGCGCTCTTTGTTGTCGGCGATCAGGTCGCCCAGCCGGCGCAGCAGCTTGCCCCGCGCGGTAGCGCTGAGCTGGCGCCAGGCCGGGGCGTTGAAGGCCCGCTGCGCGGCCTGTACGGCACGCTCCACGTCGGCCTCGCCAGCGTCGGGCAAGGTCGCCCAGGGCTGCGCCAGCGCGGGGTCGAGGCTGTCGAAGGTGTTGCCGGAGAGCGCGTCGACCCATTGGCCGTCGATGCACATCTGGAAACGAGTGAGGCTCATGCAACGATCCCCTTGATCGAAGGGTTGAACGTGCCGCGGGTAGCGAGAAACTCCAGCAGCATCTGGTTGACCAGCTTGGGCGACTCCACCGGCATCATATGGCGCTGTTCCGGCAGAATCACCACCCGCGCGCCGGGGATGCGTTGTGCTAGTTGGCGGGCCATCTCCGGCGTCGAGCCCTGGTCGAGCTCGCCGGTGGCCACCAGGGTGGGCACCGCGATCGCGCCGAGGTCGGCGGCGCGGTACATGTCTTGGGTGGCGAACAGGGTGTAGGTGGTCAGGTAGCCCTGTGGGTCATTGCTGGCCAGGCCCTGGCGCAGCGCCGCCACCTGCGCCGGGTTGGCGGCGCGGTACTCGTGGCTGAACCAGCGCGCCAGCGCCTCTTCGGCGTTGGCGTCCGGGCCGTGCTCGGCCGCTTGCGCGGTGCGCGCGATCACCCCGGCGCGTTGTTCCGGGCTGCGATTGAACACGCTGTTGAGCACCACCAGGCCACTGAGCCGGGCCGGGGAGTGCAGGGCAAAGGCCCGCGCCACCAGGCCGCCCATCGAGAAGCCGACCACCGTGGCCTGTTCCACGCCCAGGTGGTCGAGCAGCTCGAGCAGTTGTTCGGCATAACCGGGCAGGCCGGCGTCGGCCGCGGGCAGCGGGCTGGCGCCGTGGCCGAGCATGTCGTAGGCGATGGCCCGGTACTGCGGGGCCAGGCCAACGATTTGCCCGCCCCACATTTCCTTGTTCAGGCCCACGCCGTGAATCAACACAACAGGGTGGCCAGTGCCGGTGGCCGTGTAGCTGGTCCCGGCCGGGGTACGTTCAGCGGCGGGCTGAATCATGGAATGCTCCTGCGTCGGCAGTGTTATAGGCGTTATTGGGCTTTTTCAGCGGCCAGTTCTTCGAGGTCGATGTAGCGGTTGCCAATGCGCGGGTGCAGCCGGCCGCCGTCGGCGGCGCCCAGCACCACGACGATTTCGTCGGCGCGGGGGGCGTCTTCGATGCGCATTTCCAGGGTGATGTAGTGCGAGCGCAGGCCTTCGTCGTCCTTGTGCATCATCGGCACCTGGATCGAGGTGCCGGGGCCGCCGCGCTTGTTGGTGAAGCTCAGGTAGCTCTTGGCCTTGACCGCTTCGCGGTAGTGGTTGCCGAAGCGCAGGGTGTGGATCACCGCCGAGGCGTGTTCGATTTCACCGTCGGCGCCGACCACCGCGGCCTTGCCATACGCCTCGATCTTGCCCGCGCCGCCGATGGCGCGGGTGAGCTGCTCGACCATCAGCGCGCCCAGGGCGGAGCAATGGGCTTTGATTTCGGGCTTGAGGTCTTCGACAAAGCCGTTGCCCACCCATGGGTTTTTGATCACCGCGGCCAGGCCGACCATGGTCACCGGCTTGGCGCTGGCCTTGCCGCCTTCGATCAGGGTTTGCTCGGTGTAGGTGACGATTTTGCGGATTTCGAAACTCATGGGTGCCTCCCAAGGCTGCATCGGCTGTATTTGGTATGATGGTATACCATGATACAGCGGCTGCAAGCTTTTTTATCGGGCAGGCGAAAGCGGCGCTTGGGGGCGCTGGGTTTGAAGGAAGGGGGGCGGGGCTGCTTGTGGCACTTAAGGGCCCTTCGCTGGGCGAAGGGCCCTTAAGCCATGCGCCGATAGGCCGTTATTCCGCGGCCTCGGCGGGCGCGTTCAACTCCGCCAGGGCGGCGGCGTTGTTCTTGAAGGCAGTGGCAAACACGGCGCGGTGCTTGGCCATGAAGATGCTCGCCTCTTCGGCATGCTGCTCGGACAACCCCGGCACGTGCTTGAGCAGCACGTCGGTGAGCTGCTCGGCCAGCTCGAGCATCTGGTCATGGGCATCGGCGAGTTTGCGGTCCACGAAGGTAGTCTCCAGATCACGTGTACTGCGGTAAAGGATTTCAACAGCCATGTTCGGCCTCTTGATCGGGGGTGCAAGGTTGAGGAGCTTCGGCGCCTGCGCGCCAATACTGTGAATTTATACAGTAATGGCCTGCGACAATCAAGCGCGTGCCTTTTCGCCGCGCAGGGTTATCTTAGACGGCATGCACACAGTCAGGATGAACCTCATGAGTACCAACTGGGCCGATACGTTGCGCGAGCGCGTGCACCACTGCGCCGAATCCCTGGGCAACCTGCTGGTGGAGAGTTTCCACTACCTGGCGCTGTTCGCCATTGGCGGGGTTACCGCTTATGCGGCGGTGCTCGCATTTTTGCAAATGCTCGAAACCGGGCACATCAGCGTGGACGACATCCTGCTGCTGTTCATCTACCTGGAATTGGGTGCCATGGTCGGCATCTACTTCAAGACCAACCACATGCCGGTGCGCTTCCTGATCTACGTGGCCATCACCGCGCTCACGCGCCTGCTGATTTCCGACGTGTCGCACCATGGCCCGGCAGACCTGGGGGTGGTCTACCTGTCGGGGGCGATCCTGCTGCTGGCGTTCGCCATCCTGGTGGTGCGCTATGCCTCCGCGCGCTACCCGTCGATCAAGATCGAAGGGCCGGTGCGCAAGCGTGGCCAGGCCGGCAAGGGGGAAGTGGTCGAGGTGGAGAAGGGGGAGATCTGACCGCTCAGATCCCCACCGCCAGGCCGGGGCGGCCCTGTGGCCAGGCGCTGCGCGCGGCGGGCGCGGCCAGGGTGGCGGCTTTTTCGCGGTCAGTCATGGCCGCGAGCAGTTCGATGGCGCTTTCGCCTTGCTCGATGGCGATGCCGAACTTGATGCTGTCGATCAAGCGCTTCAAGCGTTTGGGGTCGTTGCGCTGGGCGCTGCTGATCATCCGTTTGGCCACGATACCGGCCTCGTTCGACAGCGTCAGCATGATGGTGCCGTCCAGGCCCTGAATGCTCAGGTTCACCCGGTATTCGGGCTGGAACGCATCGCTGATGATCTGAAAGGGGTTGTCCATAGCTTCACCTGATTAGCAAGACTGCGAGTATTGACTGGGCGTATTCACGATTAGTTCTGCGCTCCCAGACCACTGGCGGGTCTTTCTTTACGTCCTTTGCACTTCGCCCTTCGATGCACAACGCTAGCTAACCCAAAGCAAGGGGCATGCCGAATAATCAGGCAGTTACGAAAAAGGCGAGCACTGGGCTCGCCTTTTTTTATTTGACCAATCGATCAACGATGGGTCAGGCCGCGTAGGCCCGTTTGCTTTTCAGTTTGCCCAGTTGGTGGGCCAGCGCGTGTTCCAGTTTGGTCGCGGCGCCCTCCAATGCGGTTTCCAGCGAGGGGGACTTGTGGCTGACAGACACCTGGCCCAGGCCTTTGAGGCGTGCCTCGATCTGGCAGCGTTTGTCGTGTGGGCCGGCCTTGTCGCCGTTTTCGTCGCGCAGGTGCACCTCGAGGCGGGTGAGGTCGTCTCCGAAGCGTTCCAGCGCGGCTTCGAGCGTGGCGCGTACCCATTGTTCCAGGCGGGTGCCGCCTTGGATGTGGTTGTCGCTGTTGACTTGAATATGCATGGTGTAGCCCTTCTGCAAACCAAGGAAGCAAGGTGCCGGGGGCGCCAGCGGCTGGCGCTGTATACCGGCCCTTGGTTACAACTTCAGGCATGCGCGGGTGAATTTCAACCCCATGCACCGCATAAATATTTTGCAGCATTTTACTGGACGAAATACGCCCGCATGCTAGGGGCCATAAGGCTTTGGGCCATTACGCGATCCGCACCGTGCCGGTGCGCGGGGCCCGTTTTAGGTGCCGTTAGGGGGCTATCTAAAATTCGCCTTTGATTATGAGAATGTTTATCAATAAAATCGCGGCATAGCATTTTCTGGCCCCCTGCAACCATGAAAACAAAATCATCCAGCGTGCCGCTGGTTTACCGGCTGGCCGTCGCTTCGCGCATTCTCGCCGCGGCGCTGGGCGGCTATGCGCTGGCGGCGCTGGCCAGCATCTGCCTGGCCTGGACGCTGCCCATGGCCAAGGCGCAGGCGGTGATCACCAGCATGATGCTGGCCTTCGTGGTGTACCTGCTGGTGGTGGTGTGGTGCTTTGCCTGCCGCTCCACCTGGCGGGTGTGGGCAGGGGTGCTGGGCTGCGCCGCGGTGCTGGGCGCGATCGACGCGGGGCTTTATTGGGTGGTGCATTCATGAAAGAGGGTTTCCGCCAGGCGATGGCCTGGCTGCACACCTGGGCCGGGTTGGTGTTCGGCTGGCTGTTGTTCGCGATTTTTCTCACCGGCTCCTTGACCTACTTCCGCCAGGAGATCAACCGCTGGGCCCACCCCGAAGCGCCCCACCAGGTGGTGAGCACCCGCACCGCGCTGGCCAGCGCCCAGGCTTACCTCGAGCAACACGCCGCCGGCTCGCCCAAGTGGTACATCGGCCTGCCCGACGCACGCATGCCGGCGCTCACGCTGTTCTACCGCGAGGCGGGCAAAACCGGCCGTGGCGGTTTTGTCGATAAAATCGTCGACCCGGCCAGCGGCCAGGAGCTGGCCAGCCGCGACAGCCGTGGCGGCGAGTTTTTCTACCGCTTCCATTACGAGCTGGAGCTGGGCTACCCCTGGGGCCGCTGGCTGGCCAGCCTGGCGGCGTTCGTGATGTTCGTCACGCTGATCAGCGGGATCATCACCCACAAGAAAATCTTCAAGGAGTTTTTCACCTTCCGCCCGGGCAAGGGCCAGCGCTCCTGGCTCGACGGCCATAACGCGCTGGGCGTGCTAGCGTTGCCGTTCCATTTGATGATCACCTACAGCAGCTTGGTGATCTTCATGAGCATGGTCATGCCCGCGAGCATTCTCACCGCCTACAACGGTGACCCGCGCGGCTTTTACGCCGATGTGTTCCCCGAGGCGACCAGCCCGGGGGACCCACAGGCCGCCGCGCCCATGCTGCCCCTGGCTGACCTGCTCAGCCGTTACCACACGGTGAGGCCCGGCGGGCGGGTCAGCGCGGTGAGCATCGACAACCCCGGCACCGCCGCGGCGATGGTCACCTTCAGCCCCGACCCCGCCACCCGCGTGGCCTACGCCCCCGGCAGTGGCGTGGACTTCAACGCGGTAGACGGCACGCTGTTGCGCGGGCCCAGCCCCGAGGCCGTGCCTGGGCTGATCGCCGGCGGCTTCTATGGCCTGCACATGGGCCGTTTCGCCGGCCCGGTGCTGCGCTGGATCTACTTCATCAGCGGCCTGGCGGCCACGGCGATGATCGGTACCGGCTTGGTGATGTGGCTGAACAAGCGCCTGCAAAAACACGCCAAGGCCGCCGTGCAGCCGTTCGAACTGCGCCTGGTGGGCGCGCTGAACCTGGCCGGCATGGCCGGGCTGGTGTGCGCGGTGGCGGCGTTCCTATGCGCCAACCGGGTGCTGCCGGTGGCGTTGGCCGGGCGCGCGGAATGGGAGGTGAAGGTGTTTTTCGGGGTGTGGCTGGCCAGCCTGCTGCACGCCCTGTGGCGGCCCAACCGCGCCGGTTGGGTGCAGCAACTGAGCCTGGCGGCGGTGGTGCTGCTGTCGTTGCCGGTGCTCAGCCAGTTCACCACGGGCGCCGGCCTGGCGGTGTCGTTGCCCCAGGGCGACTGGGCGATGGCCGGGGTCGACCTGGCCTGCGCCGGCTTCGGCCTGCTGCTGGCCTGGGTGGTGCAGCGGCTGCGGCACAAGGCCAGGCTCGCCGAGGCGGGCACAGCCGCCCCGCGCGCGGCGCGGGTGAAGGGAGGGGCGCACTGATGTTCACCTCGGCGCTGCTGTGTTACGCCGGCTTCATGAGCCTGTGCCTGGCCATGGACAAACACCACACCGAGCTGGTCGGGCGCAAGGCGCCGCCGGCGTTGCTGCGCGGCCTGCGGCTGCTTGGCGTGTGCCTGCTGCTGGCCTCGCCGTGGCCGGCGATGGCCAGCCAGGGCTGGGCCCTGGGCCTGGTGCAATGGTGCGCGGTGTTGATGGCCAGCGCCGGGCTGATGGTCTGGCTGATGCCCTATCGGCCGCGGCTGGCCCTGGGCCTGGCGGGGGTGTGCGTGATTGCCGGGCCGGTGGGGGCGTTACTCGCCAGCTTCGGTTGAGGCGCTGCGCAGGGCCTGGCGGTAAACCCCAGGGCTGGCCCCTACCTGCCGGGCAAAGCGGCTGCTGAAGTGGCTGGCGCTGGCGAAGCCGCAGGCCATCGCCACCTCGCCCAGCGCCAATGGGCTTTCGCGCAGCAACTGCTGGGCGCGGGCGATGCGCCGCGCCAGCACATACTGGTGCGGCGCCACCCCCAGGCTTTCGCGGAACATCCGCGCGCAGTGAAACTCCGACAACCCCGCCACCCCGGCCAGCTCGCCCAGGCTCAGCGGCTGCGCCAGGTGTGCGTCGATGTACTCCAGCAAGCGCCGGCGGGTATGCGCGGCCAGGCCGCCACGCAGTTTCGGCGCCAGCCGCGGGCCAGCCTGGGCGAGCAGGGCATGGCCGACCATCTCGTGGGCCAGGCTGCTGGTGAGCAGGCGCTCGCCGGGTTCATCCCAGGCCAGCCGCGCCAGCCGGGCAAAGCGCGCGGCCTGCTGCGGGTCATCGAGAAACAGCCCTTCGTTGAGCTGCATGGCCCGGGGTTCGCGGTCGAGGTAACGCAGGCAGGCGAGGGCGAAGTGCTCAGGGCTGAAGTACAGGTGCAGCAGGGTGAGCTCGCCGTCGATCACCCAGGAAGAATCCTGCCCGGCGCTGAACACGAACACCTTGCCGGGCGCGCCGCGCTCTTGCGGGCGCTGCGGGCGAAAGGTCCCGGTGCCGCCGGCGAGGTAGCACGACAGCGTGTGGTGGGCGGGGCCGGCGTAGTCCTGGGCGTCGTCGTGGTTGCGCCACAGCGCCGCCACCAAGCCGTCGCCCAGCCCCGCGCAGCGCTCCAGGCGGGCGTTGGGCGAGCGGTACAGGCTTTGGAACACGTCGAGTTCGGGTAGCGGCGGCATGGGCAGGTCCTCTGGCTGCCATGGTACTGCCTGGCCACGCGGCGGCCCATGCCCGGCCGGCAAAAACCGCAAGAATATGAAAGCGCCCAGCGCGGCCGCTGGCCATGCTGCACGCCTCGACCGTGGAGGCCCTGCGCCATGAACCTATCGTTGTACCTGTGCACCGTGCTCATCTGGGGCACCACCTGGATCGCCCTGAAATGGCAGTTGGGGGTGGTGCCGATTGCTGTGTCGGTGCTGTACCGCTTCGCCCTCGCCGCGGCCGTGCTGTTTGCCGTGCTGCGCGCCACGGGCCGGCTGCAGCCGATGACCCGCAGCGCCCATGGGGCCGCGCTGGCCCAGGGCTTGTGCCTGTTCTGCGTAAACTTCCTGTGCTTTTTGAACGCCAGCCTGTGGTTGCCCAGCGGCTTGGTGGCGGTGGTGTTTTCCACCTCCACGCTGTGGAACGCGCTGGGCGCGCGGCTGTGTTTCGGCCAGCGTATCGCGCCCAACGTGGTCGGCGGCGGGGTGCTGGGGCTGCTGGGCCTGGGCGGGTTGTTCTGGCCGCAACTGGCGGCGCAGCAGGGTGGTTGGCACACCTGGCTGGGCCTGGGCTACGCGCTGGCCGGCACGCTGTGCTTCTCGGCCGGCAACCTGCTGTCGGCGCTGCACCAGCGGCGTGGCCTGCGCCCGCTGACCAGCAACGCCTGGGGCATGCTCTACGGCGCCGGGTTGCTGGCGGGCTATTGCCTGGTCAGTGGCGTGCCACTGAGCTGGGACCCGGCCCCGCGCTACCTGGGCGCGCTGCTGTACCTGGCGATCCCGGGCTCGGTGGTGGCCTTCACTGCCTACCTGACGTTGGTCGGGCGCCTGGGCCCGGAGCGCGCGGCGTACTGCACGGTGCTGTTCCCGCTGGTGGCGTTGAACGTATCGGCCTGGTTCGAGGGTTACCAATGGACAACGCCAGCCTTGGCGGGGTTGGCGTTGGTCATGGCCGGTAACTGGCTGGTGTTTCGCAAGCCGCGGCCGCGGCCACTGTGGGCCGCGGCGCGCTGATCAGCCCTTGAACGCCTGGGGGTTGACCAGGTCTTGCGGGCGCTGGCCCTTGAGCGCGGCGGTGAGGTTGTCCATCGCCCGCCAGGCCATCGCCTGGCGGGTTTCGGAGGTGGCCGAACCGATGTGCGGCAGGGTCACCGCGTTGGGCAGTTGCCACAGCGGGGATTCAGCCAACGGTTCTTTCTCGTACACGTCCAGGCCCGCGCCACGAATGGTGTTGTTGCGCAGCGCTTCGATCAACGCGGCTTCGTCGACCACCGGCCCGCGGGAGATGTTCACCAGGATCGCGCCGGGCTTCATCATCTTCAATTGCGCGTGGCTGATCAGGTGGCGGGTTTTATCCGACAACGGCACCACCAGGCAGACGAAATCCGCTTCGGCCAGCAGTTGCTCGAGGCTGCGCATCTGCGCGCCGAGTTCTTGCTCCAGCGCCGTTTTACGGCTGTTGCCGCTGTAGAGGATGTTCATGTTGAAGCCCAGCCGGCCGCGCCGCGCCACCGCCGCGCCGATGTTGCCCATGCCGACGATGCCCAGGGTTTTGCCGAACACGTCGGTGCCGAACTGCTCGGCGCCCACGCTGGCCTTCCAGTTGCCGGCCTTGGTCCAGGCGTCCAGCTCAGCCACCCGGCGGGCGCTGCTCATGATCAAGGCAAAGCCTAGGTCAGCGGTGCTTTCAGTGAGCACGTCGGGGGTGTTGGTCAGCAGGATGCCGCGGCTGCTGAGGTAGGCCACGTCGTAGTTGTCGTAACCCACCGACACGCTCGAGACCACTTCCAGCTTGCCCGCGCCGGCCAGTTGTTTCTCCCCCAGCGGGCGCCCGGCGCCGATCAGCCCGTGGGCGTGGGGCAGGGCGTCGTTGAACTGCGCGGCGATGTCACCGTGCTTGGGGTGGGGCACGATCACCTCGAAATCCTGCTCGAGGCGCTCGACCATGTCTGGGGTGACGCGGCTGAAGGCCAGTACGGTTTTTTTCATTGTGCTCGCTCTCTGTCCATGGAAGGTGAAGGGGGGCCGGGCTCAGATGGCAATGGTCAGCTCATGGGTGCGCAGGTCGGCATCCTGCCCCGCGAGGATCTCCGGCAGCGACCCGCGCAGGTACTCCACCCAGGTCTTGATTTTCGCGTCGAGGTACTGCCGTGACGGGTAGATCGCGTACAGGTTCAGCTCCTGCAGGCGGTATTCGGGCAGCATGCGCACCAGGCTGCCGTCGCGCAGGCCGTCGATGGCGGCGTAGATCGGCAGCACGCCCACGCCCATGCCGCTTTTGATGGCGGTGGTCATGGCGTCGGCGGAGTTGACCTGGAACGGCGCGTTGCTGATGTTGACCATCTCTTGCCCCTCGGGGCCGTCGAACAGCCAGCGTTCCAGTTGCACCACCGGGCTGATCAGGCGCAGGCAGGCGTGGCGCTTCAGGTCGCTGGGCGAACGCGCCATGCCGTGGGCGGCCACGTATTCGGGCGACGCGCAGACGATGCTGTAGGTGATGCCCAGGCGCTGTGACACAAACCCGGAGTCCGGCAGTTCGCTGGCCAGCACGATAGACACGTCATAGCCTTCGTCGAGCAGGTCTGGCACGCGGTTGGCCAGGGTCAGGTCGAAGGTCACGTCGGGGTGGGTCTTGCGGTAGCGGGCGATGGCATCGATCACGAAGTGCTGGCCGATGCCGGTCATGGTGTGCACCTTCAACTGCCCGGCCGGGCGCGCGTGGGCGTCACTGGCCTCGGCCTCGGCTTCCTCGACGAAGGCGAGGATCTGCTCGCAGCGCATCAGGTAGCGTTTGCCGGCTTCGGTCAGGGCGATACGCCGCGTGGTGCGGTTGAGCAACCGGGTTTGCAGGTGGGCTTCGAGGTTGGACACCGCGCGGGAGATGTTCGCGGTGGTGGTGTCGAGCTGTACGGCGGCGGCGGTGAAGCTACCGGCCTCTGCGACGCAGCAGAAGGCACGCATGTTTTGCAGGGTGTCCATGGCTCACTCTCTGGATAGACAGCGAATTGTCGCATGCAGTTACAAAATTGTGCGGCAAAGCGTACCACGGGATTGTCTCCGTTTCTGTAACAAAGATTCACCAGTTTGACCGCTTATCGCCATTCCCCAGCGGCCCTAGAATCTGCGCCGTCACCCCTGCCCCCCCTCTATTCCGAGACCCTGCGCTGTGCCGCGTCGCATCCTTCGAGAGCTGAAGGCTCTTACGTTCTGGGCGTTTTCCTTGTCATTGAGCGGCTGTATCGGAACCGGGGGCATTCACGCCCTCAGTGCGCCGCCGCAGGCCAACAGCCTGACGACCGACGAAGCCATTGGCCAGGCCCGCGCCGACGCGCGTTGGCCGGCCGGGCAGTGGTGGCGCGCCTACGCTGACCCCCAGTTGGACCAGTGGGTGGCCACGGCCCTGGCCGGCAGCCCGAGCCTGGCCCTGGCCGCCGCGCGGGTGCGCCAGGCCCAGGCCGCGGCGGGGCTGGCCGAGGCCCGCGAGGCGCCGCAGGTCAACGCCCAGGCGGTGCTCGACCGGCACAACTGGCCGGCGGACCAGTTCTACGGCCCCGGTGAGTTGGCCGGGCAAACCACCTGGGACAACCACGCCGGCCTGGGCCTGGCCTACGACCTCGACCTCTGGGGCCGCGAGCGCAATGCCAGTGAGCAAGCCGTGGATGTGGCCCACCAGCGCGTGGCCGAGGCACGCCAGGCTGAGCTGGAGCTGGCCGCCAACGTGGTGCGGGTGTACCTGCAACTGGCGCTGGCCTATGACCTGCGCGACATCGCCCAGGCCACCCTGGCCCAGCAGCAGCAGATTCTTGACCTGGCCCAGGCGCGCCTGCGCCATGGCATCGGCACCCAGTTCGAGGTGAGCCAGGCCGAAGCGCCGCTGCCGGAAACCCACCGCCAGCTCGACGCCCTCGACGAACAGGTGGCCCTGGCCGGTAACCAGTTGGCCGCCCTCGCTGGGCAAGGCCCAGGCGCCGCGGCCGGGCTCAAGCGCCCAGCGCTGCAACTGGCGGCGGACCTGCCGCTGCCCTCGGTGCTGCCGGCGCAGTTGCTTGGCCAACGCCCGGATGTGGTGGCGGCGCGTTGGCAAGTGGCGGCCCAGGCGCGGGGCATCGAAGTGGCCCACGCTGGCTTCTACCCCGACGTGAACCTGGCCGGCAGCCTTGGCTACATGGCCACCGGCGGCGGCATGCTGGAGTTCCTCACCGGGCAAAAGCTCAGCTACACCGTGGGCCCGGCGTTCAGCTTGCCGATCTTCGACGGTGGCCGGCTGCGCGCGCAGTTGGGCGAGGCCAGCGCCGGCTACGACCTCGCCGTGGCCCATTACCAACAAACCCTGGTGCAGGCGCTCAAGGCGGTGTCTGACCAACTGCTGCGGCGTGAGTCGATGGAAAAACAGAGCCGCTTCGCCGCCGAAGGGGTGAGCAGCGCGCGGCGCACCTATGACCTGGCGATGACCGCCTATCAGCGCGGCCTGACCGACTACCTCAACGTGCTCAACGCGCAAACCCTGCTGTTCCACCAGCAGCAGGTGCAACAGCAGGTGCGCGCCGAGCGCCTGGGCGTGTACGCCGGCCTGGTCACCGCCCTGGGCGGAGGCCTCAACGCCGGCGCCGACAGCCCCGCCGAGCCCCGCCTGCAGGCGCCGCCCACGCCCAAGGCGTTGGCCCGGCTTGACGCACTGCTGCCGGCGCAGCCATGAGCACACTTGTGCAACGCCTCGGCGCCTTGCCCTGGCGCCGTAGTTTTTTCGAATGGGTGCGCAGCGACGGCGTGACCTGGGTGTTCATCTTCAAGGTGCTGCTGGCGGCGTTCCTCACCCTCTGGCTGGCCATGCGCCTGGAGTTGCCGCAGCCGCGCACGGCGATGATCACGGTGTTCATCGTGATGCAGGCGCAAAGCGGCCAGGTGTTCGCGAAAAGCTTCTATCGCTTGCTCGGCACCCTGGCGGGGTCGGCGGTCACGGTGTTGCTGGTGGCGTTGTTCCCGCAGAACACCGAACTGTTCTTGCCCAGCCTGGCACTGTGGGTGGGCCTGTGCTCGGCCGGCGCCCAGCGCCATCGCAATTTTCGTGGCTACGGCTTCGTGCTGGCCGGCTACACCGCGGCGATGGTGGGCCTGCCAGTGCTGTCGCACCCCGACGGCGCCTTTATGGCGGCGGTGTGGCGGGTGCTGGAAATCTCCCTCGGGCTGCTGGTGTCGACCTTCGTCAGCGCCGCGATATTGCCGCAAAGCTCCAGCGCGGCGATGCGCGAAACCCTGTACCAGCGCTTTGGCGTGTTCGCCAGCTTCGTGGTCCAGCACCTGGGCGGGCAGGGTGACCGCGCGCAGTTCGAGCACAGCCATGTGCGCTTTGTGGCCGAGGCCGTGGGCCTGGAAAGCCTGCGCGCGCTGACCGCCTTCGAAGACCCGCACATGCGCCGCCGCTCGGGCCGGGTGAGCCGGCTGAACAGCGAGTTCATGGCGGTGAACACCCGCTTCAACGCCTTGCATCAGTTGCTCGAGCGGATTCACGACCACGGCCAGGTGCGCGCGGCGCTGGAGCCAGCGCTGCAAGCCTTGGCCGGGTTGATCCAGCCTTACGCCGGGCGGGTGCTGACCGATGCCGACGCCGCCAGCCTGGCGCGGGCGCTGGACTACTACAAAGAACGCTTCGCCGAAGAAGTGCGGCGCCTGCGTGGGCTGTTCATGGAGCGCGCGCCCAGCGAGGCCGACCTGCTGGATTTTCACACCGCCTTCGAGCTGCTGTACCGCTTTGTGGTCGAGCTGCACAGCTATGCTGAAACCCACGCCTCGCTGGCCGACCACAACCACGCCCGTGAGCAATGGCGCGAGCCCTACAAGGCCCAGACCAACGCCCTGGCCTGCCTGGCCTCGGGCCTGCGCGGGGCGTTCGTGCTGCTGGCGCTGGGCAGCTACTGGCTGGCCACGGCCTGGCCGAGCGGGGCGATGATGACCCTGGTCGCCGCCGCCACCGTAGGCCTCAGCGCGGCCACGCCGAACCCGCGGCGGTTCTCTTTCCAGATGGCCTGCGGCACGGCGCTGGGGGCGGTGGCGGGGTTCGTCGAGCACTTTTTCGTCTACCCGGCGATCGACGGCTTCCCGCTGCTGTGCCTGGCGCTGGCGCCGGTGTTCGCCTTTGGCGCGTTCCTGGCATCGCGGCCGCAGTGGGTGGGCTATGGCGTGGGCTTGCTGATTTTTTTCTCGATCGGCTCGGTGCCCGACAACCTCACGGTGTACAACCCTTACGGGTTCATCAACGACTACATCGGCATGCTGCTGGGCATGCTGTTCTGCGCCGCCGCCGGGGCGATCATCCTGCCGCCGAACAGCCGTTGGCTGTGGCGGCGCCTGGAGCAAGACCTGCGCGGGCTGGTGGTGTTCGCCATCAGCGGCCGCAGCCAGGGCCTGGGCAGCGCCTTCGAAAGCCGCGTACGCGACCTGGTGCACCAGGCCTATGGGCTGGCCGCCGGCCAGCCGCAGGTGCAGCGCAACATGCTGCGCTGGATGTTCGTGGTGCTGGAGGTCGGCCACGCGATCATCGAACTGCGCCGCGAACAGGACGGCCTGCCGATCCACCCGGCCTACCACGAGCGCCAGCCGTGGCGGCAGGGCATCCGGGTGATGGGGCGGTCGTTGATCCGGCTGTTCATCCAGCCGTCCCAGGCCAACCTCGAGCGCAGCCTGCAGGCGGTGGACCACGCCATCGCCGAGGTGCGCCGCGCCGACGAGCCGTTCGCCCGGCACTTCGACACTTCAGTGCTGCGGCGGGTGCAAAGCTACCTGCACTTCATCCGCAGCTCACTGCTCGACCCGCAATCGCCGCTGGCGCAACTGGCCAGCCAAGGACCCCGCGATGTTTCGTGAAATCGCCTTCCATGGCGTTTACCTGCCCAGCCTGACCCTGGTGTTCATGCTCGCCATGGGCGTGACCTGGGCCTTCGACCGCTGGCTTTCCAGCCTCGACCTGTACCGCCACTTCTGGCACCCGGCGCTGCTGCGCCTGTGCCTGTTCGTGTGCATTTGCGCCGCCATGGCCTTGCCCGTTTACCGTTGAGACAAACCCGATGAAAAAGCTTTTCAGCCTGATCGGCACCCTGTTGGTCCTGGCCCTGGCGGTGTACCTGGGGCGCCTGCTGTGGGTGCAGTACATGGACACCCCCTGGACCCGCGACGGCCGCGTGCGCGCCGACATCATCAACGTCGCCGCCGATGTGGCCGGCTACGTGGTCGAGGTGCCGGTGCGCGACAACCAACAGGTGAAAAAGGGCGACGTGCTGCTGCGCATCGACCCCGAGCACTACCGCATCGCCGTGGCCCAGGCCCAGGCGCTGGTGGCCTCGCGCAAGTCCACCTGGGAAATGCGCAAGGTCAACGCCAGCCGCCGCGCCGACATGGACGCGCTGGTGATCTCCAAGGAAAACCGCGACGACGCCAACAACCTCGCCAGCGCCGCCCAGGCCGACTACCAGCAGGCCCAGGCGCAACTGGCCGCGGCCGAGCTGAACCTGGCGCGCACCGAGGTGCATGCGCAGGTCGATGGCTACGTCACCAACCTCAACGTGCACCCCGGCGACTACGCCCACGCCGGCGAGGCGAAGATGGCGGTGGTCGATGAGCATTCGTTCTGGGTGTACGGGTTTTTCGAAGAAACCAAGCTACCCCACGTGAAGGTCGGCGATGCCGCGCAGATGCAGATGATGAGCGGCGAGGTGCTGCGCGGCCACGTGGAGAGCATTGCCCGCGGCATCTATGACCGCGACAACCCGCAAAGCCGCGAAGGCGTGGCCGACGTGAACCCGACCTTCAACTGGGTGCGCCTGGCCCAGCGGGTGCCGGTGCGGATTCACATCGATCAGGTGCCGGAGGGCATGCTGCTGGCGGCGGGCACCACCTGCACGGTGATCATCGAACGTTAGGGCCTATCGCCCGGCACTCTGGCTGTGCCGTAATGCTGTTCACTTAAGCAATTTCACGGCTTTACGGAAGAGATCAATCTGTGAGCTCTGCTGAATTTGTGCATGAGCTTCAGGGCCCATCGCCCGGCACAGCCGGCCTCCCACGGGGGCTGTGTTTCTCCTAAAATCAATGGCTTACACAAATCTGGTGGGAGGCCGGCTGTGCCGGGCGATGGGCCAGTCAGCTCATGCACTCAGTAAAACCATTTGAAGAAATCAGGGCTTTTTAACCCCGATTTAGCGCTCTGATTGCTTAAGTGAACAGCATTACGGCTGTGCCGGGCGAGGGGCCCTACAACCCATACCGCCGCCTGAGCAGCCCTTCCAGTAGCGCCTTCGGCAGCCACCGCGCCAACCACGGCAAGGCCCGGCTGCCACGCCCCACCCGCAACACCCTCGGCGGCCGTGGCAAGGCGCGGAGGATGGCCGCGGCCACCGCTTCGGGCGCGCTGCCATGCTGCTGCGAGGCCCGCGCGCGCTCGCGAATGTGCTCACGCAGCGGCCACCAGGGCGAGCCCTCGCGTAACGCCAGCTCGGCCTGGGCCCCGGCGTTGGCGGCAAACTGCGTACCGATTGCCCCGGGCTGCACTTCCATTACCCGCACCGCCAACGGCGCCAGCTCCATGCGCAGCGCATCGCTCAGCGCATGCACCGCCGCCTTTGAGGCGCAGTAGGCGCCGGCATAGGGCGTAACCAGCAGCGCCGAGACACTGCCCACGTTGACCACCAGCCCACGCCGCGCGCGCAGCGCCGGCAGGCAGGCGCGGGTCACGGCCAGCAGGCCGAGCACGTTGGTGTCGAATTGCGCGCGCAGGGTGCTGTCGGGTAAATCCAGCAGCGGGCCGATGGCGCCGTAGCCGGCGTTGTTGATCAGCACATCCAGCGCCGGCAACTCGGCGGCCAGGGCCTGCACGGCGGTAGGGCAGGTC
The DNA here is from genome assembly GCF_042958985.1 of Pseudomonas sp. NPDC007930. Lineage (NCBI taxonomy): Bacteria > Pseudomonadati > Pseudomonadota > Gammaproteobacteria > Pseudomonadales > Pseudomonadaceae > Pseudomonas > Pseudomonas sp. NPDC007930. The sequence goes on along the minus strand of NZ_JBIBKC010000001.1, from coordinate 124,562 downwards.
ACGTCCAGCGCCCGGGCGGTAAAGCCCTCGGCCGCCAACCGCGCCACCGCCTCGGCGCTGCGCGCGGTGGCCCACACCTCATGGCCCGCGGCCTTCAAGGCGCGGGCGGTGGCCAGGCCGATGCCGCTGGAGCAGCCGGTGATGAGGGTGGTGGGCATAGGCTTGTTCCAGGGTAAAAATGGGTTAGGGCTGGAATACGGACCCATCCGGGTTGAGAGGCCGGAAATAGCCCTTTATCAGCATGGGGTCGCGCACGCATACCTGCACGTGGGTCTTTTCCATAAAGGCTGTTCCTGGGTACACGGGCCGACCTTCCAGGAAGGGCGAGCGGATGGATTGGTAAGGTCGATACCCTAGCTCGTCTCGCGCGGCATGCAGGTAGCGAAACACCGCGCAGTCAAGGTGGCGTTTGAGCAGGTCAGGGTCGCCATCGAAACCCGGTTCGTTCTGGGGTAACGGCGCTTGTTCAGCAACCGCGGCCATGTTCAGCAGCTCATAGGCACGCTTCAACTCCAGAAGGGCGCCTTCTTCGGTGAGGTTGAAGCAGTGGCCCAGGTTGATGACCGCACCGATTACGTAAGGGTCTTTCACCGAACCCTTACCTCGCTTGCGGTATCGCATCAGGCTGGTTGCGTAGCTGAGGGCCCTGTCCGGGCTGTTTTCCCAAAAAAAGATGCCCTGGCCTAGCCAGTCATAGTCGTTCTTACTGGGAGACATTGGGTTGCCTGCCAGGATGGTTTCCGCAACCGCGCGATCGCATCCGTGGAAGCCTAAAACGAAGGAAGGAAGCTGCTTGTACATCAGCGGTAGGCAGCGGCCAGCTTTCCACCCTGTTTATAAACGCCGGCTTTTCGGTGAAACGCCAGCGCTGCGACCGGATCCTTTGCCAGGCGCTCGGCCAGGGCCTGCATGCGCTCCGCAACCTCATGGTGAAGATTTTTAGCTTCGATCCCGGGTTGATCGTGGAGGGCAGCGGCGTTTTTCGCAGGCATTGGAGGTTCAGCTCAATCGGGGGGCGTTGGCGGCGAGCTTAACAAATCCAGGGGGCCTTGGCATAACCGCCTGGGTGGTTTTGCCCATATGGCAAAGCCTTGAAATAGAAACCCCAACAAAAAAGGCCCCGGGGCAAGCCTTTACGCTTGGCCCGGGGCCTCTCTTTCACTCAGCGGGTATCAGTGCTGGCGCTGCTGGGTGATGCTCTTGACCGACACACCACGCTCGACCACCGCCTGGCCGGAGCGGCCGTAGATGTCTTCGAAGCGTTCGATGTCGTCTTCGCCCAGGTAGGCGCCAGACTGCACTTCGATGATTTCCAGCGGGATCTTGCCCGGGTTGCGCAGGCGGTGTACCGACGCGATCGGGATGTAGGTCGACTGGTTTTCGGTCAGCAGGAACACGTTCTCGTCGCAGGTCACCTCGGCGGTGCCGGCCACGACGATCCAGTGCTCGGCGCGGTGGTGGTGCATCTGCAGCGACAGGCAGGCGCCTGGCTTCACGCTGATGTGCTTGACCTGGAAGCGGCCGCCCATGTCGACCGAGTCGTACGAGCCCCATGGGCGGTACACTTCGCAGTGGTTCTGGGTTTCGCTGCGGCCGGCCTCGTTGAGGGTGGCAACCATCTGCTTCACGCCCTGCACTTTGTCTTTGGCGGCGATCATCATGGCGTCCTTGGTTTCGACCACCACGATGTTGTCCAGGCCGATCACCGACACCAGCTTGCCGTTGCCGTGGATCATGCAGTTGCGGCTGTCCTGGATGACCACATCACCCTTGGTGACGTTGCCGTTGTCGTCCTTGGCGTTGACTTCCCACAGCGAGTTCCAGCAGCCCACGTCGCTCCAGCCAGCCGACAGCGGCACCACGCAGGCGCGCTGGGTTTTTTCCATCACGGCGTAGTCGATGGAGTTGTCCGGGCAGCAGGCGAAGCTGGCTTCGTCGATGTCGATGGTGTCGCCTTCCTGCACGCTGCGCTCGAGGGTCAGCAGGCAGTTGTCGTAGATGTCCGGGTCGTGCTTTTTCAGCTCTTCGAGGAAGCGGCTGGCGCGGAACAGGAACATGCCGCTGTTCCAGAAGTAGCCACCGGCCTGTACGTATTCCTGGGCGCGGGTTTCGTCGGGTTTTTCAACGAACTGCTGTACCCGGGCGATGCCTTCGGGGAGCAGGGCGTCGGCGGTCGACTTGATGTAGCCGTAGCCGGTTTCCGGGCGGGTCGCCGGCACGCCGAACAGCACCATCTCGCCACGCTCGGCGGCCACCGTGGCCAGGGCCAGGGCGCGCTGCAGGGCTTTCTGGTCTTCGATCACGTGGTCGGCGGGCAGCACCAGCATCAGGTCGTCGCGGCCTTCGTTGACCAGCTTCATGGCGGCCAGGGCGACGGCGGGGGCGGTGTTGCGGCCAAAGGGCTCCATCAGCAGGCCCTGGGTTTCCAGTTTCAGTGCCGACAGTTGCTCGTTGACGATGAATTTATGGTCTTTGTTGCAGACCACGATCGGCTTGTCCATGCCTTCGAACAGCAGGCGTTCCAGGGTTTGCTGGAACAGCGTGTGCTCACCGGTCAGGGCCAGGAACTGTTTCGGAAATTGCTTGCGCGACAAGGGCCACAGACGCGAACCGCTGCCACCGGACAGGATCACTGGAATCATGACGTTTCTCCAAGGTAATTCAGTAATGAAGTTGGACCGCTGTTGCTGCCGTTTCTTCTTGTTCAGAAGGCCGCTTCAATAAGCGGCCGCAACTCATCAGTTATCAGGAGGCCGGCGGAACGACCCATTCTGGCTTGATGTTGCTACCAGAGCCGGTAATGAAGAGCGAAGTAATTTGGCCGCGCTCCAAGGAAACCGGTTTAACGTCCGCCACTTTCTTATCGCCGTTGTAGAGCGCCAGCGAAACTTTTACAGGGTTGATTTCGCGGCTGCCGCCCTTGTTTGGCGCGACATTTTCAACGACGGCGGTTTTGCCATCCGCGGTTTTAAGTGTCAAAGGCGTGTCCGTCAGATTTTGGACGTCAATCCGCGCTTTGGCTTTGTTTTCAAACTTGTTCTCTTCGACCAGTTTCGGCTGCGAAGTTCCGCCAACGACGGTGTAATATTTATCGCTGGCCAAAGTTACAGGCAAACTGCCACCTACTTGGGCGGTATAACTGCCGCCCGGTACGAAGGCGTACGCGCTGCTGCTGCTCGGGGCCACCGCGGTGAATTTGCCTGGGCCGACGCTTGGGGTGATTTCCTGGGAACCGGCGTTGTACACCCGCACGAAGGCCGAGCCTTTTGGCGCGGTGGGGTACAGCGACGAGTCACCGCCGGCGAAGGCATTGAGCGACAGCACCGAGAGGCCGGCGGCCAGGGCGCAAGCCTTGGCGATGCGGGCGGTGGTGGTACGGCGCGGGGCAGTGGTGGTTGCGTTCATCGGTTGTTTACCTCTTCTGCGTAAAAAAAACGGCCTGACAGGTCAGTCGTTCTGGCCGACGGCCAGGTTCTGGTTGTTGTCCTGGGTGTTTTTCAGCTCGGCGACCCAATTGGCATCGAAGCCGCTGAGGTCAGCCTTCATGGGCAGGTAGCGCTCGGGGAATTCCCAGATCACCACCTGCGGAGGGTTGTTCTTGAAGCCGTCGCTCTGGAGGAACTTGAGCATCGGCGGGAACGGCCCGTGGCCGTCTTCGGCATAATTGACCACGTCGCTGTGCAGCGACTGCTGCAGCGCGCCGAGGAAGTTCCAGTGCGGGTTGGCGCTGTAGCTGGTGCCCACCAGCGCCACCGGCACAGCGCTGGCGCCGAACAGGTCATCACCGCCGCCGCTGCCGTCGGCGGCGGGCTTGGTGGTGTGCTGCGAGAGGTCATCGGGCTTGGGCAGCAGGTTGCTGAACAGCGGGTCCAGGGGCAGGAAGTTGGTCAGGTCGCCCTTGTAGGGCTGCACCGGGCCGGCTTCGGTCACGTACTGCACGGGGCTGGCGTCCAGCGGCGTGTTGGCCTGGATGAACCCGCCCAACTGCTTGGCCACCAGGTCGGCGCCCATGGGCGTCCAGTGGGTGTCGGTGCGCAGGAACACCTGGCCTTGCTGCTTGCCCTGCTCCAGCGGCGCGAGCAGGTCGGGCGCGGCGATGCCGGCCTGGGCCAGTTGCGCGTGCAGTTGCTGGTAGAGGTCGGCGTGCAGCGCAGCCGGTTGCTCGCTGCCAATGTGCTCGGGGTACACCCGCGCCTTGGCCGGCACCACCGCCATCACCAGCTTGATGTTCTGCGCCTTCAGGCGTTCGGCCACGCCGCGCATCAGGGCGAAGTTGTCTGCCTCGAGCTGGTCGCCGTGGGCGACCGGGTTGAACTCCTCGTCGGTATACAGCCACTGGTCGCGGCCCAACACCACGCCGGGGCGGCCTTCCTGGAACAGCTTGTAGTCCACCGCCGCCCAGAGGTTGGTGCCCAGCCGCTTGATCGGGAATTCATCGTCGTAGTGGCCTTCCACCGCGTGGGTGAACTTGCCGTTGAGCACGGTCATCTGTTCGGTCTTGCTGAAGCTGCCGAAGCTGAACAGCGACCACAGCCCCAGCGCCACGAGGATGCCGAAGAAGGTCAGAACGTACAGCAGGCGAAGGGTACGAGTCATGGTCGTCGCCTCAGAACTGGAAGTAGAGGAACGGCGAGAAGCTCTGCGCCGAGAGTTTCAGGATCGAAGCCACGAACAGTAGCAGGATCAACACGCGCATCGCGTAACGCGGTACGTCGGCGACCCAGTAGGCCGGCTGGACCACGTGGCCGGCACCGGCACCGGCCATTACCAGCCCTGGCTGGTCGCCGGGTACGGCTTTGATCTGCCCTGGTTGCGCGGTGGCCGGGCCGTCGGCTTGCGGCTGCTTGGCTTCGGCTTTTTGCGCCTTGCCGCTGATCGGCGCGTAGTAGAAGTCGCGCAGGCCGAAGTAGGCCAGCGACACGTAGGCCACGATCAGGGTGGCCACCTGCAGGCCGGTCAGGCTCGAGGCCAACAGCTCGGAGAGGTGCCAGTCGCCGAAGCTGAACATCGCGCCGTACATGCGGCCGGCCACGTGCAGGTTTTCCGAGCGGAAGATCACCCAGCCCATCACCACCAGCAGGAAGGTGAACACCCATTTCACCGGGTTGAAGCTGCGCGGGCCGGCGTTGATGCCCAGCGCCCGTTCGATCGCCAGCCACAGGCCGTGCCAGGCGCCCCAGATGATGTAGGTGAAGTTCGCGCCGTGCCACAGGCCGCCCAGCAGCATGGTCAGGATCAGGTTGCGGTAGGTGGCGAAGGTGCCGCCACGGTTGCCGCCCAGGGTGATGTACAGGTAGTCGCGCAGCCAGGTAGACAAACTGATGTGCCAGCGCCGCCAGAACTCGGTGATCGACTGGCTGATGTACGGCTGCTTGAAGTTCTCCATGAAGCGAAAGCCCATCATCAGGCCCAGGCCGATGGCCATGTCGCTGTAGCCGGAGAAGTCGAAATACAGCTGCGCGGTGTAGGCCAGCGCCCCCAGCCAGGCGTCGCCGGTGGTGGGGTGTTCGAGGGCAAAGGCGTGGTCGGCGATCACCGCGATGGTGTCGGCGATGAACACCTTCTTGATGAACCCCTGCATGAAGCGGGTGCAGCCTTCGCTGAATTTATCCAGCGTGTGGGTGCGGTGGTTGAACTGGTCGACCAGGTCCTTGAAGCGCAGCACGGGGCCGGCGATCAGGTGCGGGAAGATCGCCACGAAGGCGGCGAAGTCGATCAGGTTCTTGGTGGCCGGGGTGTCGCCGCGGTACACGTCGATGATGTAGCTGATCGACTCGAAGGTGTAGAACGAGATGCCGATCGGCAGCAGGATGTGGGTCAGGATGAACGGCTCGAGGCCAAACGAGGTGATGATCGCGTTCATGCTGTCGACGCCGAAGTTGGCGTACTTGAAATAGCCCAGCACCGCCAGGTCGACCGCCACGCCGAGCAGCAGCCAGCGCTGCGAGGCCTTGGTGCGCACGCCGTTGGCGCCCACCTTCAGGCCGATGAAGTAGTTCCACAAGGTGACCCCGGCGAACAGCGCCAGGAAGTCGATACGCCACCAGGCGTAGAACACATAGCTGGCCAGCAGCAGCAGCAGGTTGCGATAGCGTATTCCGCACAGGTAGTACAGGCCGAAGAAGATCGGCATGAACAGGAACAGGAATACGTTGGATGAGAAAACCATCCCGATCTCTCCTTCTTGTACCTACATCCTGGGGAACCGCTTGCAGCCCCCCCCAAACCCCCCCACGAAAAACGCCGTGGCGGGGCACTCGAAACAGCACCGGCGCGGGGGCCCTCAAGGGCGCCCCGGCCGGGGGCCGGCGTCAGGAATCTTCGCCGGTGTCTTTGTCCATGTCCTTGTTCTTGGCCTTGCTGTTCTGCTCCGCGGCCGGGTCATAGGTGCGGGTCAGGTCGCCGCCAAGGCGGAAGGTTTTGAACGGTTCCATTTCACGCTTGCGCTCGACGGTATCCGGGGCGCAGGTGTACAGCGTGCAGTAGGGTTCAAGCCAGGAGTACTTGCTGTCCTGCTTGAGGTCGGTCATGTCTTGCTGCTGGCCGTTTTTCGCCTGGAAGGCTTGTGGGTCTTTCGAGCCTTGCAGCACGTTGCTGGCCAGGCGCTGCAGCGCGCCGTTGTTTTCCGGGCGCAGGTCGACGCCGTTGGCCTGGGCGAAGCTGGCAATCATCATCAGCGGCGGCAAGGCGTAGTTGTGATAGGCCAGGGCACGCTGGTTGCGCTTGAGTTCGTTGGGCAGGAAGCCCTGCGGGTCGACCTGGCTGGCGCCGATCTTGAATTCCTTCACCGACCAGTCGAACAGGTCGCGGCGGTTGGTCACCACCGAGGTGGCCATCACCGACCAGGCGGCCCAGTAGGAGTGGTTGTTGATCTTCTCCATCGGCAGGTTGCTCCAGTCGCTCACCACCTGGTCGGCCAGCTTGCTGAACCAGGCTTCGATCTGCTGGGCCTGTTGCTCGTGGCCTTGCAGCGGGTGGGCTTCGGAGAACTTCAGGCGCAGGTACGAGGCGCTCATGCTGCCCAGTGCCCATTTGCGCATCGACTTGCCGGTGTGGTTGAAGTCGGTGGACTCCAGCGCATTGGCGCCGGCCCAGGTGGTCAGCCAGTTCAGCGCGCAATCGAGCTGCGCCGGGCGGCCGTCGCGCATGTACTGCATCACGATCTTGGAGGTGCCGCGCTCCATGTCGGTGATGTCTTTGGTGCCGCTGCGAAAGGCCGCGTCGCTGACCGCGTTGAAGGTCGAGCGGTCTTTGCCCGAGCCTTCGTATTTGCTGCGGAACTGCAGCGAGTCGGTGTACGGTTTGGGCACGGCCGGGCAGCTGAAGTTGCCGTCCTTTTCCTTGACCTTTTCGATCCCTTCGTAATAGCCCTGGGGCGGCACCAGGTTGCCGCCGGCGGCGTGGGCCTGCGTGCCCATCAGGGCCAGGCCCAGCACTGCGGGGGCCAACAGGGCCGGCAGTGCGTTGCGGGTGTTACGAGTGGCACGGTTCATGATCACCTCACAGCCCGGCTTGCGCGCTTTGTTGCGTATTCACGCCGGGGAACACGTTACGTTTGCAGATCTTCGCCTCGACTTGCTGCGGCCCTGCGTTCGGGTCTTCCGGCCCGTGCAGTTCCAGCGCCAGCAGGGTTTGCTTGGGCCAGTCGGCATCGTCGCGCAGCTCGAAGGCAAAGCGCCCGTCGGTATCGGATGTATCGGGTTTGTCGATCTTGATGTCTTCGTGGCGGCCGTTCATGTACCACAGGGTGGCTTTAAGCTGTTTCACCGAGGTATCGGCAAACTTGATGTCGATCTGGTGGTTGAAGTTTTCCAGGTCCTTGATGCCGTTGCGGCCGTTGACCAACAGTTCAGAGGCCTGATTCGGTTTGAGCGTGGCTTTGCCGCTGAGTTCGGCGGTCTTGCCTTCACAGCCATTGCCCATCATGGCCATCATCTGCCGGTAGATGGTTTCCTGGTCGAGCGGGTAGAGCGGGGAGAATTCCCACACCAGCACTTTCGGCGGGTGTTGCTGGAAGTCTTCACTGCCCAGGTACTGCAGCATCGAGCCTTCCAGGCCGCCGCCGGGGAAGGCTACGTTGAGCACGTCGGCGTTGGTGTCTTGCTGCAGGAACCCGGCGAAGTTGTAGTTCTTGCCGCTGTGGGAGGTCCCCACCAGGGTGATCTGCGGCAGGGTGCTGTCGCCGAACAGGTCGCCGTCGGCCGCCTCGCCCTTGGGCTCGGTGGAGAACTGGTCCATGTACTGGATGGCGTAGGTGTTGCCGCACAGCTGCGCGGCCATGTTCTGCAGGGTGCCGGTCTTGCCCATGCGGCCAGAGACCTTGGTCTCGAATTCACGCTTGGGGATGTCGGCGTAGCCGGGGATCTGCTTGATCGTCTCGGCGACGATCTTCGCCGTGCGCTGGGCGCCGTAAGGGGTCCAGTGCTGGTCGCCGCGGAAGTAGAAGTCGTGGGCCTGCTGCTCATTGGTCAGCGGCGACAGGTCTGGCACGTGGTAGCCCATGGCGGCGAAGCGGCCGAGCATGTCCTTGTAGTTTTTCAGCGCGGTGTCGTAGTCGAACTTCGCGCGGTCGGCCGGCAGCATGTGGGCGCGGTCGACCAGGCCACGGGTGGGCTGGTACACGATCACCACCTCTACGCCGCGGGCCTTGAACGCGTCGTGCAGTTCCTTCATGCGCTTGTAGCCTTCGGGGCTGGTCTTGAACTCGGTGCGCAGGTCTTCGACGGTGCGGAACAGCCAGTCGCCTTCACCTTCGACCAGGGTGGTGAAGTTGCGCTGGTAGCGGGTCACGTAGTTTTTCGCGTCGGCCGCGGCCGGGCACAGCTGGCAGCAGGGTTCGGCGGTAAAGCGCGGGGCCTGGACTTCAGCGGCCTGGGCCATGCCATTGGCCAGGTACAAGGCAGTGGTCAGGCCAGACAAGCCAAGCCATTTGATCAACTGTGAATGCATGTGGGTCTTCCTCAATCCTGCGCCATGTCCGATTGCCGTTCGACCGGGTCGATCAGCACGGCCTTCTGCTGGCGCACCAGCAAGTCCATGATTTGTTCCTGGTTGTCACCCAGCACACCGTTGAAGCTGATGCCGCTGGATTTCGACGGGGCCAGCATCGACACCTTGTACAGCTCCACCGACAGCGGCGAGTCGATCGCCAGCGGGCCGGTGCCGTTGCCGGAGAGCTGCCCGCCGACCAGGATCAGCGACACTTCGGCGTCGAACGGGTCGAGCTTGATGTCGCGGTCGGTGGCCGAGAGGTCCTTGATGTGGCCGTACACGCCGGTCAGGCCATTGCCCATGGCGATGTTTTCGTACAGGCGGATGTTGGTGCTGTTGCGCACGCGGATGCCGTGGCGCTTGTTGGCCAGCACCTTGTTGCCCCAGATCAGGTTGTCACCGCTCTCGTACAGGGTGATGCCGTCGGTGTGGTTCTGGTAGATCTCGTTGTAGGCCACCACGTTGCCGACGCTGTTACGGTCGAGCACCACGCCAGACAATTTATTGCCGTGGCTGCGGTTGTTGATGATGAAGCTGTTATCCACCTCACGGGAGACGATGATCCCGTGCTTCTTGTGGGTGCCGTACACGTCGTTGTCGGCGATGATCAACCCGTGGGAACGGTCGTGCGGGTCGATGCCGTAGATGATGTTGTCTTTGTAGGTGTTGCTCTTGACCACGAAGTCACGGGTTTCGTAGCAGTAGTAGCCGTACCACATGTCGCTGAAGGTCGAGCCGATGATCCAGCCGGTCGGCTCGGCGCGGTTCATCTGCGCCTTCATGCTCGGGGTGTACTGGGAGATCGAAATGCCGTAGCTCTTCGACTCGTTGTAACCCAGGCTGGCCATCACGGTGTTGACCAGGTACGTCTCGGTGCCGCCCCAGGAAACCAGGAACGGGCGGAATTCATTCGGGCTTTTGAACAGCGACGGCTTGTTGGCCGCCTCGTTCCAGCCAGTGACCTGGGTGTCGAAGGTGAACAGCTTGCCGTCGTTGACGATGAACGAGCCACCGTCCTGGGACAGCCGCAGGTCTTTCACGCGGCTGTCGATTTCCAGGGTGGCGTTGTGCGACACCACGATCGGGATGCGCGCCACCCAGATGCCTGGCGAGGTTTCGCGCAGGTACTGCTTGGGCACGCTTTTGGTCAGGTCGGCGAAGTTCACATAGCCGCCGTCGACGAAGATCGCCACCGGGATGCCACGCTGCTTGCCGACCCAGGCGGCGAGCTTGTTGTCACCGCCAATGAAGGCCTTGAGAGGATCCTCTTGCATCATGCGGCGGATCGCGACCTTGCCCTTCTTGCTACGGTCGACCTTGGCCTTGGCGGCCTCGGCGGTGTAGCCGGTCAGGTCAGGCAGCTTCGGTGGCGCCATGGCCAGGGGCCCGGCGTCGGCTGCGCTGATGTTGTAGGTCTTGGCTTCCTGCAGTTCCTTCACCACTTCCGGCTTGCTCGGCGCCGGGGCCGGCGCGGGGTTGGCCAGGGCGGTGCTGCCGGCAAGCATCAGCGCGGCGGCCAGTGCGGCCAGCGGCCAAGCGGGCTTGCGGCCACTGCTGTAAGGATGAATCATCTCAATGCACTCCCTTGGCGGTACGCATCAAAAACGCCAGATCACATCGACGATGGCGCGGTGCATGTAGGAATCGACCCCGCCGGCGTAGGCGCTGCCCGGTTTGAACACGCCAGCGCGCAAGCGAATCAGCGCAGACGGGTCATCCAGGTTTTTCGCCACGGCCGCCGGCAGCAGGCCTTGCTTGAAGTACTTGGTCACCACGAGGTCCATTTCCTGGCCGAGGTCCTTGTCGCCGTCGTTCAGTGGCAGGGTGGCCAGGGACAGGTCGGCGTTCTCGTAGGCGGCATTGATGTTGCTTTGGCCGATCGGCGAGTTGCCGTCGACGCGCCAGAACTTGTGGTAGATCAGGCTGGCGTCGTAGTCCTCGCTCATCTCCCACGAACCGAACAGCGAAGCCGCCTGCACGTTGGCCAGTTCGGCCTGGAAGGCTTCACCGAAGCGGCTGATGCGCGAGCGGGTGCCGGTCCAGTTCGAACGGTTGCTCTGCAGGCCGTTCTGTTGGTAGTCCTTGCTGGCGCGGGCATAGGCGGCGCCGACCTGCCATTGCGGGTCGAGGCGCAGGCGCAGGCCGATGTCGGTGGCCCAGCCGTTGACGTGCTCGCTGTACTTATCGCCCGCGGTGACGATGCCGGTGTCCGGGTCGGTGGCGCGGTCGAAGGTACGGCGGTTGCCGGTCAGGTAGGTCAGGCTGCCCCAGTAGTTGACGGTGTTGAGGTTGCGATGGTTGTAGGCATCGCTGTCGGCCTCAAGGCCTACCCAGGTGAGGTTGCCGTTCTCGGTTTTGTCCAGGTCGTCGATTTCTTCGCCGGCGTTGGCCAGCTTGCCGTCATCGCTGATGTGGTGGGCGCGGATGCCCACCCACTGGCCAGGCGTCCACTGGTAGGCGGCGTCGGCCCAGAAATGGGTGCGGTCCTTGTCGGTGGGCGACAGCCGCGAGAAGTCGGTGCGGTAGTCACTGAAACGCTGGCCTACACCGGCACTGGCGCGCAGCAGGGTGGTGTCGAAGTTCCAGGTCAGCGACTCGATGTAGTTGTCGTGCCACTCGCCGTCGTTCTGGCGCAGGCGCTGGCGGCCGAACTTGAGGATCTCGCCCGGGTACGGGGTCAGGCCGCTGTAGCCGACCCACAGTTCACGCAGGGCCAGGTAGCTGTCGTCGGCCTCGCGGTCCTTGCTGTAGTAGCGGCTGTTGCCACTGGTGCTTTCCAGGCCGGGCTGTACCAGCGGGTCGGTCTGGATGGTGTCGGTGGCGGCGACCAGTTGGCCCATCGCGTAACCGCTCCAGTTGCCCCACTCACCGTACGCCCAGGGGCGCAGGTCGATACCGATACCGTTCACATCGCCGCCGGAGCGGGTACCCAGGTCGCGGTCATCCTCGGACTGGCCGGTGGCTTTCACCTCCAGGCCGAAGTTATCCGTGGCGGTCAAGGCCGCCAGGGTCGGGCACGACCACAAACTCGCAAACCCCAGGCCAATACCGGCCAGCATCCATTTGTTCAGCTTCATAGAGATTCGTCCTTACCGGCGTCATTGTCTTCTTCTGGCAGGGCGTGCATCGCCACCGCGGCGTTATCCTGACTCATGGCACCGCGGGCGGCCATCTCTTGATTGAGGATCTGCTGTGCTTGCGCACGCTGTTCCGGTTGCACTTGCTGGTCGATGGTCTGGAACAGTTCGTCTACCTCCGGGCGGGGCTGGCCCATGGCCTGGGTACGGGCCTTGGCCAGTTGGATGAACACATAGGCGTTGGTCATGTTCGGCATCGTGCCGCGGCCGCCGGAATAGAGCTGGGCGAGGGCGAAGTCAGCGCTGTTCTGGCCACGCCGGGCGGCAGTCAGCAGGGCGTCCACGGCCTTTTGCGGCTCGGGTTCACCCAGGTAGCCACGGCGGTAGATCTGGCCGATGTAGTAGTAACCGCTGACCTGCTCGGGGATCGACTTCTCGAAGTGCGCCAGCGCCGCCTTGGCATCGGGAATGCCGGCCTTGCCTTCGTAGGCGATGCGCCCCAGCAGCAGCTCGGCGCGGGTCGGGTCGGCGTCGTGGCCCTTGGCGATGTTGGCGTTGATCTCGTCGATGTTGGCCAGGTCCGGGTTGCTGTATTCCAGGTCCGCCAGGCTGATGTAGGCCTGTGGGTAGCTGGGGGCCGCGCTTTCGAGCAGCTCCTTGGCGGTTTTCGGGTCAGGCGTACCGATGCTGGCGTCGGCCAGCACGCGGGCCACGCCGTCGACCCGCTGGCCGCCGACGAAGCCAAAGGCGAACTTGTGCTTCAAGTCTTCGAGCAGGCTGTCGCGGTCGGCGGTGCGGTTCTGCTTCTGGTACACCGTGGCCAGCTCGACGTAGCAAATGTCGTTGGTTTCCAGCGCCTGTTTACAGATGCTCTCAACTTCGCCCAGGTGCTGGTCGTAGGTGTTCTGCATGCGGTACAGCACGATCTGCGCCAGGCCGGCCTCGGGGTAACCGGCGGCGCGCCATTGGCTGATCTTCTGCTGGGCATTCACGTTGGGGAAGCTTTGCGGGTATTGCAGGTACAACAGCGCCAAGGGCATCAGTACCCCGGGCTCGCCGTTGTCGAAGGCTTTACGCAGCAGCCCTTCGGCTTCGTGGCGCTCGGCTTCGGTCGAGTTCGGCTTCATCGCCAGCAGCTTGCCCAGGCGCGATTGCGCCCGTGGCGAGGTGGCGGCGGCGGCGCGGTAGGCCGCTTCGGCCTTGGCCATCTGCGCTGGGTCGCCGCTGTCTACCCAGGTGTCGGCCAGGCCGATCTGGGCATCCACGTAGCCCATGTCGGCCAGGGCCTGGTAGTTCTTCTGCGCCAGCGCGATGTCGCCGTTTTGCAGCGCCTCGTTGGCCAGGCGCTGGTCAGGCAGCCCGGCGCAACCGGCGAGGCCGATGGCCACGGCCAGGCCCAGCAATACGGGCCTGTGCAGGTTTTTGAAAGTATCTGCCACGGTCATCTCCTTAGCTCCGGTCAGAGACCGCGCGCCACGGCTTTGCTGATCAGCCAGTCCAGGCTCGGGCCGCGGTCGTTGGTCACTTCAACCGGGCGGCCGGCCAGGCTGCTGGGCAGCGGCTGGTCAGGCTTGATGCTCACGCGCAGGTCCGAGGAGAGCTCGTCTGCCTTGAGCGGGGTGCTGGAGATGATGGTGCCGTCGCGGTTGCTGTCTTCGCCGGCGACGTGGAAGCTCACCCGGCTGCCTGGGCGCACGTGCTGGAAGTCGCTGTAGGCAAAGCGCGCATCGACGCCGGCGGTGGCGTCACGCGGGGCCAGGGTGAAGATCACATCGCCCTTGCTGGCGTATTGGCCGTTGGCAACCAGTTGCTGGGCGACCACGCAGTCGCACGGCGAGGTCAGGGTGCCGGTCATTTGCTTGCCGAACAGCTCGGTGACTTTCTCTGGGGTCAGGTCGGCTTCTTCCAGGTGGCCCTTGAGCACGTCGAGCATGCTGGTGCTGAAGCTGGCCAGCGGCGCGCCTTTGGCGGCCACGCCGTCCGGGCCGATCAGGCTCGACACGGTGCCGTCGCGCGGCATGGTGATGTTGGTGCCCGGTACGCTGACCACCGCCGCTTCGGCGTGGGTCACGAAATAGGCGCCGTAGATCGAATTGAGCACGTAGCCGAAGGCGGCCACGCCGACGATGAACACGCCCAGGCTGAAGCCCACCGCGCTGACCCGGCCAAAGAAGCCACGGCCATCGTTGAGTGCCTTGTTCTTGCGCGCCTTGGTGAAGTTATCGCGCTGCAGGGTGCCGAGCACGTCGCCCACGGTGACCAGCTCGCCGCTCATGTGCGAGGTGATCAGGTGGCGCAGGGTGGCGATGTCGGACTGCTCGAGGTTCTGGAACTGCGCGCCTACGCGCCCGTCGCTGTCGACCGAGCGAGCCTGGAATTCGATGTCCATGCCCAGGCCGAGGTTGTCGATCACGAACATCAGGCGGCCGCGGTAGATCTCGCCTTCCTTGAGCGGCTTTTTGCTGCTGAACGAAAAGCCCCCGGCGGACAGGTCGTCGATCACGACTTCCTGGGTTTCGCGGTTGGGGCCGAGGTAGCGAAGTTTGGCTGGAATCCGGACCCGGGCGAACTGGCGTTGGGCTTCAGACTCATGAACCACATTGGGATTGACGGCTGTATTCATGGTGATAATTCCTGATTAATCCATTGAGGCCCGGTCAGATGAGCGCGAACAGCACAGCGACGAAGATGCTGCCTGCCGAGAACGTCATGGTCCGAGACGACCAGGTGTTGAACCATTGTTGGAAACTCGCGAGATCGCGTTTCAGCGCAGTGGGCTGGCGGGTCCAGGACTGCTTATCGAGGCGGAAGAACACGTAGATCTTCATGATTGCGCCGACGATCTGGTTGTAATAGAGAATCAACGGGTAGGCCGGGCCGACCCGGTGGCCGCTGAGCGACAGCAGCAGGGTGAGGACCAGGCGGGTGATGCCGATCCACAGGAAATACGCCATCAGGTAGGCGGCGTGGTACTTGATCCCGGCGATGATCGCGGTGGTCAGGCCGAGCAGGCTGGTCCACATCGACACGCGCTGGTCGAACAGCACCACCGAGGTGAACACCCCCAGGCGCGACATGCCCAGGCCCAGGGCCCGGGAGTTCTGCCGCAGGTTGTTGCCGTACCAGCGGTACATCAGCTTGCGGCTGGCCTTGACGAAACTCTTCTCCGGCGGGTGTTCGACCGTGTTGATCGCCGCGTCCGGCACGTAGAAGGTGTCGTAGCCCAGGCGCATCAGGCTGAACCAGCTCGACTTGTCGTCGCCGGTGAGGAACTTGAAGCGGCCCAGGCGCCAGTGCTGCAGCGAATCGCTCTCGACGTCTTCGATGAAGCTCGGGTCGGTGACCACGGTGGCGCGGAACATCGACATCCGCCCGGTCATGGTCAGCACGCGCTTGCCCAGCGCCATCGAGCACATGTTCACGTGGCGTTGGGCGAAGCGCAGCTTGTGCCACTCGCTCATGATGTAACCGCCGCGCACTTCGCAGAATTCGTTGGTGGTCAGGCCGCCCACGTTGGGGTAGAAGGCGAACCACGGCACGGTCTTGCGCACCACGCCTTCACCCAGCACGGTGTCGCCGTCGATCACTGCGACCACGGCGTTTTCGTCGGGCAGGTGGCGCGAGATCGCGCGGAAGCCATAGGCCAGGCCGTCGCGCTTGCCGGTGCCCGGAATGCGCACGAAGTCCAGCGAGACCCGCGACGGCGGGTTCATCCGTTCCCACAACTGCTTGACCAGCAGCTCATCGGACATTTCCACCAGCGAGCAGACCACGGTGGTGGGGTAGCCGCATTCGATCGCTTCGCGAATCACCGAGCCGTACACGGCGGCGGTGGTGCCAGCATCGATGCGAAAACTGGTGACCATCAGGAACACATGGGACGGGTCGGTGGTGTTACCCAGCCGCGCCACCTTGCGTTTGAGGTAGGGGTAAACCACGTACAGGAACACCATGCCCCGTACGAAGTGGATCAAACCCATCGAGTAGCGCCAGATCCCTACGGCGCCGATCAGCAGGATGAAATCCTTGGAATCGGGGTTGAACAGGCGATCCGGCAGCATCAGCGCCAGTACCATCAACGCGCACACGTAAAACAGCCAACCGGCAGCCTGTAACAGGCCGTGCTTGAGCCTGAGCATATCAGCATCCATCTGTTTATCGGGGCGCCTGGAAGGCGGCGGCCCGAGGTGTATGGGCAACGCCGCGGCACCCCGAGGGGCACCGCGGCGGCTCACTTACCAGCAGATACCTTCGGTACCTTTTTGCGGGTCGGTGGTGTTCTTCATGAAGCCCACCAGGTCGACGATCTGCTTGCCGGCCGGCACGTTGTCAGCCAGTTTGCGGAAGGTCTCGTCGCTGTTGCCGAGGATGATCACGTCGGCGTGATCGACCACCGCGTCGAAGTCCGAGTTGAGCAGGGACGACACGTGCGGGATCTTCGACTCGATGTACTCCTTGTTCGCGCCATGCACGCGGGCGTACTCGACGTTGCGGTCGTAGATGCTCAGCTCGAAGCCCTTACCGATGAGCTTTTCGGCCAGTTCCACCAGCGGGCTTTCGCGCAGGTCGTCGGTGCCGGCCTTGAAGCTCAGGCCCAGCAGGGCGACGCGGCGCTTGTCGTGGCTGGCGACGATGTCGTAGGCGTTCTGCACCTGCGATTCGTTGCTGCGCATCAGCGAGCCGATCAGCGGCGCTTCCACGTCCAGCGAGCTGGCGCGGTAGTTCAGGGCGCGAACGTCCTTGGGCAGGCACGAGCCGCCGAAGGCGAAGCCTGGGCGCATGTAGTACTTGGACAGGTTCAGGTGGGTGTCCTGGCAGACCACGTCCATCACTTCACGGCCATCGACGCCGCAAGCCTTGGCGATGTTGCCGATCTCGTTGGCGAAGGTCACCTTGGTGGCGTGCCACACGTTGCAGGTGTACTTGATCATCTCGGCCACTTCGATGGCCTTGCGGATCACCGGCGCGTCCAGCTCGCTGTAGAGTTTTTCCAGCTCGTCGCCCGAGGCTTTGTCCAGCTCGCCGATGACGGTCATCGGTGGGTGGTCGTAGTCCTTGATCGCGGTGCTTTCACGGAGGAACTCAGGGTTCACCGCCACGCCGAAGTCAACGCCGGCTTTCTTGCCGGAGCAGTCTTCGAGGATCGGGATCACCACGTTCTTGACGGTGCCCGGCAGCACGGTGCTGCGCACCACCACGGTGTGGCGGGAGGTCTTGTCGCGCAGTACCAGGCCGATTTCGCGGCACACCGACTCCATGAACTCCAGGCCCAGGTCGCCGTTCTTCTTGCTCGGGGTGCCGACGCAGATCATCGACAGGTCGGTGTCGCGGATCGCCTGGGCGAAGTCGTTGGTGCCACGCAGGCGGCCATTCTGGATGCCCTGTGCCAGCAACTCTTCGAGGCCCGGCTCGACGATTGGCGACTTCCCTTGGTTGATCAGATCGATTTTGGCTTTGGAAACATCCACGCCAACGACTTCGTGACCGCGAGCCGACAGGCAACCCGCACAAACAGCGCCAACATAGCCCAAACCAAAGATGCTGATTCGCATCGCATTCACCTCATGTGTTTATCGCGCCAGCTCAACTTTCGAGCCAGACTGGGGTTAATTAACCGGCAGTAATCGGCCACCCGGATACCTGGCGAAATATGCCATCCGACTGTCGCATTACTCATGCAGGCCTATTGATTCCGAACACTCAAGACCGAGTGCTCTAACGGGGCATCGCTGAACCCGGAAGTTAGAGGGTTCGCCCTGGAATGTAGCCAGTCTTTATTACAAAGCGGCTCACCTTCACGTCGTTACTTGCCTTCGCTTTTTGGAATTGTCCGTTGCGAATCAAGCATATAAGCCGAAATGTACGAGCCCGCAGTGGGGGGCTCTGACTTGACCCTGTGTTGAGGGTTACTGTGCCGATCTCTCCTGAGACATTAACTTACGGGGGTGCATTCACCGCCGCCGAGTCATCTGTGAACAGCGCCTTCGCCGTTCGTCCTTGTTACACTTTGTAAGTCATCTCTTACACGCCGCTCGAGAATCGTTACGGATGGTAGGAGCGGCCAAACCCCCTCGAAGTTCCAAGGGGTGGCGACCGGCGGCTGAATTTTCTTAAAGGTTTTTAATGATTTTGGTAGTGGCACAAGGCTGGCCCGCAGCCCTGAAACCCTTATGTGGCGGGGGGTAAGCGGCGGCTAGTATTTTTTTGCCATTAGCAAGAAAATTTTTGTAATAGCACCAAAAAAAATCTACGAACGGCGCAAGTGGCTGTTGCAACAGGGATTTCACGACCACATTTTGGCGCCGAAAACCCGTCAAAACATGTACGTGCACGACTTGCACGGCGGTTTTGTACAGGTTTGCCTGCGCCATGTTGGTGCGCTAGGCCTGCTCGCTGCGCAAAAACACCAGTTTGCCCGGCGCAGAGCGCTCGGCGCTGAAGCGGTAGCCGTCGAGGTCGAACTGCTTGAGGTCTTCGACGCGCTGCACGCGCTCGGTGATGACGAAACGGCTCATCAGCCCACGGGCCTTCTTGGCATAGAAGCTGATGATCTTGTATTCGCCGTTCTTCTGGTCGCGGAACTCGGTGTCGATCACCTGGGCCTTCAGCGCGCTGCGCTTGACCGCGCCGAAGTATTCGTTCGAGGCGAGGTTGAGCAGGATGTCGTCGCCCTGGTCGGCCAGGGCCTGGTTCAGCCAGCCGCTGATGCGCTCGCCCCAGAAGGCGTAGAGGTCTTTGCCGCGGGCGTTGGCGAGCTTGGTGCCCATCTCCAGGCGGTAGGGTTGCATCAGGTCCAGTGGGCGCAATACACCGTACAAGCCTGACAGCATGCGCAGGTGCTGCTGGGCATAGGCGAAATCTTCGGCGCGGAAGGTTTCCGCGGCCAGCCCGGTGTACACATCGCCCTTGAACGCCAGGATCGCCTGCTTGGCGTTGGCCGGCGTGAACGCCGGGGACCAACTGCCGAAGCGCGCGGCGTTGAGGCCGGCGAGCTTGTCGGAGAGGCTCATCAGCTCGGCGATCTGCGCCGGGCTCAGGGTGCGCAGTTGCTCGATCAGCACCTGGGCGTCGTCCAGGTGCTCGGGCAAGGTGTACTCGGCGGTGGCCGGTGGGGTGTCGTAGTCGAGGGTCTTGGCGGGGGAGATCACCAACAGCATTGAAAAGCCTCCATCAGGTATGGGGGCCGAGTGTAGGGGGTAGGGCAGGGTGAATCCACCTATGGGGGTGATTACGCTTGATGCTAAAGTCCTCCCTTTACCTGTGGAGCCACCGCCTTGCGCGCCGTACTGCTTGCCTTGATCGGCCTGCTTGCCCTGAATGCCCACGCCGCGCCGGCGCCGGTGGCGACCCTCGACCGCGCGACCTGGCCCGAGCAACTGGCGAGCCCAGTGCTGTTCGATGTCGCCTCGCGCGCTGAAATCCTTGGCTTTGCCCATGAGCTGGCGCTCAGTGAAGCCCTCGACGCCAACGCCCTGGCCGACCGCCTGGGCCTGCGCCAGGTCGAAGTGGACTCAGTCAACGCCTTGCGCGCGCGGCTCTGGCAGCGCCTGTGGGAGAACTTCGACGCCGCCCAGCAAAGCTGCGAGCAAGACGCGTCCTTCTGTTATGCCATCGACGACCTCGCCAGCCTCAAGGCCCAGGCCAGCGAGTTCGTGGTGGCGGATGATTCCTTCTACGCCAAGTGGCGCGACCCCGGCCGCGCCTTCAACCGCACTTACCTTGACGAGCTGCTACGCCAGGCGGCGTTGTTCCCCGGGGTGAGCAGCGAGATCGCCCGCTTCAACGACCGCGAGCACAACGGCGACGAGCTCAAGGACCGGGTATTCCTGCTGACCTTCGACAGCGGCCCGACCCTGGCTGGCGGCAGCACCGACTGGGTGGCCGACTACCTGCGCAAGCAGAAGATGAACGCGACCTTCTTCGTGCTCGGCAACAACCTGCAATTGCGCCGCGACAACGCCCCCCAGGACGACCCAGCCAAGCTGTACGCCGAGCAATGCGTGGGCGTGCAGGGCTGGCAGTACCGCTCCCACGCGCAGTGGGTCGACTGGCAGGACTCGATCCAGCGCAGCGTGGCGCTGGTGCAGGCACAGGTGCCGGGCAGTTTCGTGGGGCAGTTCCGCCCGCCCTATGGGCAGCGCCGCGCCGACAGCGGTGAATTCTTCGAGCAGGCGCAACTGGCAGTGGTGTTGTGGGACATCGACGCCGCCGACAGCAACAGCCTGGTCACGGCGGAGTTGGCCACCGACCGGGTGCTGACGCTGATGCTGTTGTGGCGCAAGGGGATCATCGTGTTCCACGATGCCCAGCTGAAGGCCAAAACGGCGCTGCCGGCGCTGCTGCAGCGCACGGTGCAGAGCGGCATCGCCTGGGAAGATTGCCGCGATTTCATCCGCTAGCGGATGCTCTGCGCGGCGGGGCAACTTCGGACTTTAACCGCAGCGCGGCGCCGCCGCCAAGCCCTGTTCGTCCATTGTAAAAATAATGCCGCCGGCCACGGTAAATGCTTTGTACAGCAATGGGTTTTGCGGTACTAAAGAGTTGACCGCCGAACCCTGCCGACACAGGTGGCGTCCTGACCCGGCCCCATCGCCCGTCGAGCAGCTCACCCACGCCTTTGCGGGGTGCGGTGGCTTAGAGGCGCAGCACCGCACTGGTATTGCGTCGAACGGCTCTTACAAAGGTGACCGAGTATGGATGAACAAGGACGCAACCCCTCCTCCAATCAGCCAATCCTCTATGTGCTCGATACCAATGTACTGATACACGACCCCAACGCCCTGCTCAATTTCGAAGAACACCACGTGGCCATCCCCATGACGGTGCTCGAAGAACTCGACAAGCTCAAGGACGGCAAGCACACCGTGGCTGCCGAGTGCCGCCAGGCCATCCGCCTGATCGATAAAACCCTCGGCGAAGCCACCCCCGCGCAAGTGGAGCAGGGCGTGCCGATTGCCCGCGGAAAAGGAGACCCAAAGGGTAAGCTGTCGATCCTGATGAACAAGCATGGCCGCGCCGAAGACCCGCTGCCTTCGCACCTGGCCGACAACGTGATCATCAACCAGTTGCTGGCGCTGAAGGAGCGTAAGCCCGAGACCAGCGTGATCCTCGTCACCAAAGACATCAACATGCGCCTGAAGGCCCGTGCCTGCGGCCTTGAGGCGGAAGACTACAGCACCGACCAACTGGTCGATGACGTGGCGCTGCTGTCGAAGGGTTACCACGATGTGCCCGGCTCGTTCTGGGACCGCGTGAGCAAGGTCGAAACCCGCCAGGACCACGGCCGCACCTGGCACCGCGTGCAGTTGTCCGAACTGCTGCCGGCGGCGCACATCAACGAGTTCATCGTCGATGAGCAAGGCTTCGTCGGCTGGATCAAAGGCGTGCGCGCCGATGAGCTGCTGATTCTCGACATGCACCAGGAGCCGCTGCTGCACCAGGAGGCCTGGGGCCTCAAGCCGCGTGACATCCACCAGGCGCTGGCGCTGTTCGCCCTGCTCGACCCCGACATCCACCTGGTCAACCTCACCGGCGCCGCGGGTTCGGGTAAAACCATCCTGGCGCTGGCCGCGGCCATCGAGCAGACCATGGTCACCAAGCGTTACCGGCGCATCATCGCCACCCGCAGCGTGCAGGGCCTGGACCAGGAGATCGGCTTCCTGCCCGGCACCGAGGCGGAGAAGATGGAGCCGTGGCTGGGAGCGATCACCGACAACCTCGAAGCCCTGCACATGGACGACGAGAACACCCACGGCAGCGTCGATTACATCCTCTCGAAGGTGCCGTTGCAGTTCAAATCGCTGAACTACATCCGTGGCCGCAGCTTCCAGCAAAGCCTGATCCTCATCGACGAGTGCCAGAACCTGACCCCGCACCAGATCAAGACCATCATCACCCGCGCCGGCAATGGCTCGAAGGTGGTCTGCCTGGGCAACCTGGCGCAGATCGACACCCCGTACCTGTCGGCCACCAGTTCTGGCCTGACCTACATGACCGAGCGTTTCAAGGACTTCCCCAACGGCGTGCACATCACCCTGCAGGGCGTGCCGCGGTCGGTGCTGGCCGAGTACGCAGAGTCACATTTGTAGGGGCAGCTGTAAGTTTCAAGTGGCAAGCGGCAAGTGGCGGGGGCGCTGCTTGCCGTTTTTTGCTTTTGGGGTAGGGTTGGCTTGGGGCTTGGGGCTTGGGGCTTGGGGCTTGGGGCTTGGGGCTTGCCGCTTGTGGCTTTCCGCTTTCCGCTTGCCGCTTGCCGCTTGTGGCTTCCCACTTGTGGCTTCCCGCTTCCCCCCTAAGTCTTGGTAAACTTTGCCTCCAGACTGCTCCGGAACGTGCTCATGCTCACCCACCTCGATTCCCAAGGCCGCGCCAACATGGTCGACGTCACCGACAAAGCGGTGACGGCGCGCGAGGCCGTGGCGCAAGCGCGCGTGCGCATGCTGCCCGAAACCCTGCAAATGATCGCCTCCGGCGGCCACCCCAAAGGCGACGTGTTCGCCGTGGCGCGCATCGCCGGCATCCAGGCGGCGAAAAAAACCTCTGACCTCATCCCCCTCTGCCACCCGCTGATGCTCACCAGCGTGAAGGTCGAGCTGCAGCCCGACGGCAGCGACGCGGTGCTGATCGTCGCGCGCTGCAAGCTGGCCGGGCAAACCGGGGTGGAGATGGAAGCCCTGACCGCCGCCAGCGTGGCCGCGCTGACGATCTACGACATGTGCAAGGCGGTAGACCGCGGCATGACCATCGAGGCGGTGCGGCTGGTCGAGAAGCTTGGCGGCAAGAGCGGCCACTTCAAGGTGGAGGCGCCATGAACCTCACCGTGCTGTACTTCGCGCGGTTCCGCGAGGCGGTGGGGCGCGAGCAAGAACCGCTCACGGGAGACTTCACCACGCTTGGCAGCGTGCGCGAGCACCTGCTGGCGCTGGGCGGCCACGACGTGCTCGGCGAGCGCAACCTGATGTGCGCCCGCAACGAAACCCTGTGCACGCTGAATGAACCCGTGGAAGAGGGCGACATTGTGGCGTTCTTCCCCACCGTGACCGGGGGCTAGCATGGCCATTCGGGTGCAGCAGCAGCCCTTCAGCCCCGGTGCGCTCACCGACGCCCTGCATGCCGCCCAGCTCGGCATTGGCGCGGTGGTGACCTTCACCGGCTACGTGCGCGATTACAACGCCGGCCATGCGGTGCACGGCATGCTGCTGGAGCACTACCCGGGCATGACCGAAAAAGCCCTGGCGGCGATCGTCGCCGAGGCCGAGCAGCGCTGGCCGCTGCTGCGGGTCGAGCTGTTGCACCGGGTCGGCGCGCTGGAGCCGGGCGAGCCGATCGTTTTCGTCGGCACTGCCAGCGCCCACCGCCAGGCGGCCTTCGAGGCCTGCGAGTTCATCATGGACTACCTGAAAACCCGCGCGCCGTTCTGGAAGAAAGAGCGCACGCCCGAGGGTGAACAGTGGGTCGAAGGCCGCGACAGCGACAAGGCGGCTGAGCAGCGCTGGTAGGGTTCAAGGCCCCCAGGCAAACACCCGATACGCATTCGCCGTACTCACCTCGGCCAACCGCTCGGCCTCGACCCCCATCCACCCCGCCAGCGCCTGGCAGATCTCCGGCAAGTGCACTGGGCTGTTACGCACGCCGGGGTACATCGCCGGGGCCATGTCGGGGGCGTCGGTTTCGAGCACCACATGCTCCAGCGGCAAGCGCGGCAGCACCTTGTGCAGGCGCTGCGCCTGGGGCCAGGTGGGGGCGCCGCCCAGGCCCAGGCAGAAGCCCAGCTTGATGTACTCGCGGGCTTCTTCATAACTGCCGGCAAAGGCGTGGATCACCCCCTGGCGCGGCACCTTGAAGCGCTTGAGGGTGGCGATCACCGCCGCGTGGCTGTGGCGCACGTGCAGCAGCACCGGCAGGTTGAACTCGCAGGCCAGCCCCAGCTGCGCCTCGAACCAGTGCTGCTGGGCGTCGCGGTCGAGGCCCTTGAGGTAGTAATCCAGGCCGAATTCGCCCAGCGCGCACAGCTTGCGCGCCCCGGCCAGGCGCTCGAGCCAGCCGCGCAACTCGGCCAGGTGTTCGCCGCGGTGCTCGGCCAGGTAAACCGGGTGCAGGCCCAGCGCGGCGAACAGCCGCTCATCCTGTTCGGCCAGGGCCCACACCCGCGCCCAGTTGGCCTGGTGCACCCCCAGCACCACCGCGCGCTCCACCCCGCGTGCCTGCGCCTCGGCGAGCAGGGCCGGGCGGTCGGCGTCGAAATCGGGGAAGTCCAGGTGGGTGTGGGTGTCGACCAGGCGCACCGCTTACGCTTCCTTGATGCGCTGCTTGAAGCGCCGGGCGATCGCCGCCACGCCGGGGGTGTACTGCTTATGCTCGAGCGCGTTCAGCGCCAGTTCCAGGGCGGTGTCGGCGATCAGCTTGTGCTGCTGGCCCATGGCGTTGATCGGCAGCGGCAGGAAGTCGAGCAACTGGGTGTCACCGAAGGTGGCCAGGCGCAGGGTGGAGAAGTCCAGCGCGCGCGCTTGCAGCTCGTCGAACACCCCCTGCAGCAGCACGTAGGAGGTGGTCACCAGGGCGTCGGGCAGGTGCCCCAGTTCATCGAGCAGTTGCTGGAACAACTGCTGGCCGCCTTCACGGGTAAAGCTCTCGGCTTCCTTGGCGACCACGGTGCCGGTAAAGCCCCGCAGGGCGTCTTGGAAGCCGGCGGCGCGCGCCTGGCTGATGCTCAGCTCCGGCCGCGCGCCGATCAGCGCGATGTGCCGCGGCGCCGGCTTGAGCAGGCTGGCGGTGAGCTGTTCGGCGGCGTGGCGGTCATCGCTGACCACCGAGCAGAACAGGGTTGGGTCCAACTGCCGGTCGATGGCGATCACCGGTGTGCCGCGGCTCTGGATTTCGCGGTAGCAGCCGTCGCCCGGTGGCAGGCAACTGGCCACGAACAGCGCGTCGCAGTGGCGCGCGCGGAACAGTTTCTGCAGTTGGTGCTCGCTCTCGGGGTCGTCGTCGGAGCTGGCGATCAGCAACTGGTAGCCACGGGCGCGGGCGCCCTGCTCGAGAAACTTGGCGATGCGCGCGTAGCTGGGGTTTTCGAGGTCCGGCAGGATGAACCCGAGGGTGCGCGTGCGCCGGCTGCGCAGGCCGGCGGCCTGCGGGTTGGGGGTGAACCCGTGTTCCTCGACCACCGCGCGCACGCGCTCCACCGTGCTGGTGCTGATGCGCTGCTGCTGGGCCTTGCCGTTGATGACATAGCTGGCGGTGGTCACCGAGACCCCAGCCAGGCGGGCGATATCGCTGAGTTTCACGCGAGGGTTCCTTGAGTCGCGACGAAGCGGGCGCGCCATGGTAACGGTTGCCCGGCCCCGGTGTTGAAAAAACCTGCCAGCGCGAAGCGAAACGGCGGCCTAGGCTTCATCCGAGGTTCATTATCGGGTAACGTGCGCGCTTTACTTGGGTTAAACGTTTCAGCGTCAAACGTTTTGCCGGTTCTGCTGGTCAGAAGTGTAGCAGCCGGCGCGCCCGCCGCCGGGCAAGGATCGGCTCACAACAATACCTGCGCGCCCTTGCGCCGCGCTGAACAGGAGCCACGCAATGCTCGAGCTCACCTCTGAGCAGATTTCCATGGGCCAGCACGCCGCGGACAAACCCGCGGCCTTGCAACTGCTGGCAAGCCACCTGCAGGCCGACGGCCTGGTGGCCGAGGGTTACCTGGCCGGGCTCAGCGCCCGCGAGCACCAGGGCTCGACCTACCTCGGCCAGGGCATCGCCATCCCCCACGGTACCCCGCAAACCCGCGACCTGGTGCACGCCACCGGGGTGCGCCTGCTGCAGTTCCCCGACGGGGTGGACTGGGGCGACGGGCAGATCGTTTACCTGGCCATCGGCATCGCCGCCAAATCCGATGAGCACTTGCGCTTGCTGCAGTTGCTCACCCGCGCCCTGGGCGAGACCGACCTCGGCCAGGCGCTGCGTACCGCTGCCAGCCCCGAGGCGCTGCTCAAGCTGCTGCAAGGCGCCCCGCAGGCGCTGGCACTGGACGCGCAGATGATCGCCCTGAACGTGCCGGCCGATGATTTCGAAGAACTGGTGTGGCGCGGCGCCAAGTTGCTGCGCGGCGCTGAGTGCGTCAGCCCGGGTTTTGCCGCGATCCTTCAGCAGGTGTCGCCGCTGCCGCTGGGCGATGGCTTGTGGTGGCTGCACAGCGAGCAAACGGTGAAGCGCCCGGGGTTGTCGTTCGTCACCCCGTCGCGGCCGCTGCGCCTGCTCGGCCAGCCGCTGAACGGGCTGTTCTGCCTGGCCAGCCTCGGCGAGGCGCACCAGGCGTTGCTCGAGCGGCTGTGCGCGCTGCTGATCGAAGGCCGCGGCGAAGAACTGTTCCGCGCCACCAGCAGCCGCGCGGTGTTGCAGGCCTTGGGCGGCGACGTGCCGGCTGACTGGCCGAGCGCCCAGGTGCCCTTGGCCAACGCCCATGGCCTGCACGCGCGCCCGGCCAAACTGCTGGCGCAGTTGGCCAAAAGCTTCAACGGCGAGGTGCACCTGAGGGTGGCCGACAGCCCAGAGCCGGCAGTGTCGGCCAAGAGCCTGAGCAAGCTGCTCAGCCTCGGCGTGCGCCGTGGCCAGGTGCTGGAATTCATCGCAGAGCCCGGCATCGCCGGTGACGCCTTGCCGGCCCTGGTGGCCGCGGTCGAGGCCGGCTTGGGTGAAGAGATCGAAGCGCTGCCCGAGCCGGCCGCCGAGGCCCAAGCCAGCGTGCCCGAGGCCAGCGCGCCGGCCGCCGGCAGCCGCCTGCAGGCGGTGGCCGCGGCGCCTGGCATCGCCAGTGGGCCGGCCCATGTGCAGGTGCTGCGCGAGCTGAATTACCCTGCCCGCGGCGAAGGCTTCGAAGCCGAGCAGGGCCGCCTGCAGAACGCCTTGGAAGGGGTGAAGCGCGACATCGACGGGTTGATCCAGCGCAGCAGTGCCCAGGCGATCCGCGATATTTTCGTGACCCACCAAGAGATGCTCGATGACCCGGCCCTGGCCGAGGAAGTCACCGAGCGCCTCAAGCAAGGCGAAAGCGCCGCCGCGGCCTGGGCCGAGGTGATCGACACCGCCGCGCGCCGCCAGGAAGCCCTGCACGACCGCCTGCTCGCCGAGCGCGCGGCAGACCTGCGCGACATCGGCCGGCGGGTGCTGGCGCACCTGTGCGGCGTTGACACCTTTGAAGAGCCCACCGAGCCGTACATCCTGGTGATGGACGAAGTGGGCCCCTCCGACGTCGCCCGCCTCGACGCCAGCCGCGTGGCCGGTATCGTCACCGCCCGTGGCGGCGCCACCGCCCACAGCGCGATCGTTGCCCGCGCGCTGGGTATCCCCGCGGTAGTGGGCGCCGGTGATGCCGTGCTGTTGATTGCGCCCGGCACCGCGCTGCTGCTCGACGGCCAACGCGGTTGGGTCGAAGTGGCCCCGGCGGCCGAGGTACTCGCCCGCGCCCTGGCCGACCGTGACCAGCGCGCCACGCGCCTGGCCGCGGCCGCCGAGCGGCGCTTGGAGCCCGCCATCACCGCCTGCGGCCACGCCGTGGAGGTGTTCGCCAACATCGGCGAAAGCGCCGCGGTGGCCAAGGCGGTGGAGCAGGGCGCCGAGGGCGTGGGGCTGTTTCGCACCGAGTTGGTGTTCATGGCCCACGCCCAGGCCCCGGACGAAGCCACCCAGGAAGCCGAATACCGCCGCGTGCTCGACGGCCTGGGCGGGCGCCCGCTGGTGGTGCGCACCCTCGACGTGGGCGGCGACAAACCGCTGCCGTACTGGCCGATCCCGGCCGAGGAAAACCCCTTCCTCGGCGTGCGTGGCATCCGCCTCACCTTGCAGCGGCCACAGGTGATGGAAGCGCAGTTGCGTGCCTTGCTGCGCTCGGCCGATGGCCGCCCGTTGCGGATCATGTTCCCGATGGTCGGCACCGTTGAAGAATGGCGCCAGGCCCGGGCGATGGTCGCCCGCCTGCGCGAGGAAATCCCCGTCGCCGACCTGCAGGTGGGGATCATGATCGAAGTGCCGTCGGCGGCGTTGCTGGCGCCGGTGCTGGCCACCGAGGTGGACTTCTTCAGCGTCGGCACCAACGACCTGACCCAATACACCCTGGCCATCGACCGCGGCCACCCGACCCTCTCGGCCCAAGCCGATGGCCTGCACCCGGCGGTGCTGCAGTTGATCGACATCACCGTGCGCGCCGCCCATGCCCATGGCAAGTGGGTAGGGGTGTGCGGTGAACTCGCCGCGGACCCAGCGGCGCTGCCGATCCTGGTCGGGCTGGGGGTGGATGAACTGAGCGTGGCGGCCGGCAGTATCGCCGAGGTCAAGGCCGGGGTGCGCCAACTCACCCTGGCCCAGGCCCGGCAGTGGGCGCAGCGCGCCCTGGTGGCGGCGAGCGCCGCCGATGTAAGAGCGCTGGTGGAGACCCCATAAATGGCAAAGATTCTGACCCTGACCCTCAACCCGGCGCTGGACCTCACCGTCGAGCTGACCACCCTGCGCCTGGGCGAAGTGAACCGCAGCGATGCGCTGCACGTGCACGCCGCCGGCAAGGGCCTGAACGTTGCCCAGGTGCTGGCAGACCTCGGCCACCAACTCACCGTCAGTGGCTTTCTCGGCCAGGCCAACGCCGACCGCTTCGATGCGTTGTTCGCCCAGCGCGGCTTTGACGACGGTTTTATCCGCGTGCCGGGGGAAACCCGGCGCAATTTCAAGCTGGCCGAAAGCAGCGGGCGCATCACCGATGTGAACGGCAGCGGCCCGTGGGTGGACGACGACGCCCAGGCGCGCCTGCTGGCGCGCTTGGAGCGCATCGCCCCCGGGCATGACGCGGTGGTGGTGGCCGGCAGCCTGCCGCGTGGGGTCAGCCCGCAGTGGTTCGGCCAGTTGCTCGAGCGTTTGCATGCCCTCGGCCTGCGCGTGGCGCTGGACACCAGCGGTGCCGCCCTGCGCGCCGGGCTGGGCAGCCAGCCGTGGTTGATCAAACCCAACACCGATGAACTGACCGAGGTGTTCGCCGAGCCGGTGACCACGCTCGCCGAGCAGCAGGCCCTCGCCGGCCGGCTGCGCGCCCAGGGCGTGCAGAACGTGGTGATCAGCCAGGGCGCGCAAGGCGTCAACTGGTTTGCCGAGGGCATCGCCCTGCAAGCGTTGCCGCCCACCGTAGACATCGCCAGCACCGTCGGCGCCGGTGACTCGCTGCTGGCGGGCATGGTCCATGGCCTGCTCAGCGCCGAGGCGCCCGAGCGTACCTTGCGCACCGCCACGGCGATCGCCGCGATGGCGGTGTCGCAAATCGGTTTCGGCATCCCTGACCTTGCCGCGTTGGCCAACCTCGAAAGCGGCGTGTGCGTGCGCCCGCTGGCACAACAACAAGAGGCGTGAACATGAAGTTAGCCATCGTCACCGCCTGCCCCAACGGGCGGGTGTCCAGCGTGCTCAGCGCACGCTTGCTCGACGCCGCGGCGCAGCGCCAGGGCTTGAGCACCTGTGTGGAAGTGCACGACCCGCAACACCCGGAAAAACAACTCCCCGCCGAGGCCATCGCCGCCGCCGACTGGGTGCTGGTGGTGCGCACCGGCCCGCTGGACCTTGCCCGCTTCGACGGCAAGCGCCTGTTTGAAAGCACCCCGGCGCAGGCCTTGGCTGACGCCGACGCGTTCCTGCGCCAGGCCCAGCAGAACGCCCAGCCGTACCACGCGCCGGCCGCCGAGCCCGCGGCCGCGGCGACCACGGGCACGCCCAGGCTGGTGGCGATCACCGCGTGCCCCACCGGCGTGGCCCACACCTTCATGGCCGCCGAAGCCCTGCAGCAGGCGGCCAACCAGGCCGGCTACAGCTTGCAGGTTGAAACCCAGGGCTCGGTGGGCGCGCGCAACCCGCTGGCGGCCGAGGCCATCGCCGCGGCCGACGCAGTGCTGCTGGCCGCAGACATCGACGTAGCCACCGAACGCTTCGCCGGCAAGCGCATCTACCGCTGCGGCACTGGCGTGGCGCTCAAGCAGGCGCGCGCGACCCTCGACAAAGCCCTGGCCGAGGCCAAGGTCGAAAGCCAGGGCACGGCCGGCAAGGCCCCGGCCAAGGCCGAGCGCAAGGGCGTGTACAAGCACCTGCTGACCGGGGTCTCGTACATGCTGCCGATGGTGGTTGCCGGTGGCTTGATGATCGCCCTGTCGTTCGTGTTCGGCATCCACGCCTTCGAGCAGCCCGGCACCCTCGCCGCGGCGCTCAAGCACATCGGTGATGCCGCCTTCACCCTGATGGTGCCGCTGCTGGCGGGGTACATTGCCTACTCGATCGCCGACCGCCCGGGCCTGGCCCCGGGGATGATCGGCGGCCTGCTGGCGAGCACCTTGGGCGCGGGCTTTATCGGCGGCATCCTCGCCGGCTTCATCGCCGGCTTTGCCGCCTGGGGCATCAACCGCGCGGCGCGCTTGCCGGCCAGCCTCGAGGCGCTCAAGCCGATCCTGATCATCCCGCTGCTGGCCAGCCTGGTCACCGGCCTGGCGATGATCTACCTGGTCGGCTCGCCGGTGGCGGGCATGCTCGCCAGCCTGACCGCGTTCCTCAACAGCATGGGCACCACCAACGCCATCCTGCTCGGCATCCTCCTCGGCGGCATGATGTGCGTGGACCTCGGCGGGCCGATCAACAAGGCAGCCTACGCGTTCTCGGTCGGCCTGCTGGCCACCCAGACCACCGCGCCCATGGCCGCCACCATGGCCGCCGGCATGGTGCCACCGATCGGCCTGGGCATTGCCACCTTCATCGCCCGGCGCAAGTTCGCCCAAAGCGAACGCGAGGCTGGCAAGGCCGCGCTGGTGCTGGGTTTGTGCTTTATCTCCGAAGGGGCGATCCCGTTCGCCGCCAAAGACCCGCTGCGGGTGATCCCCGCCAGCATCGCCGGCGGCGCGCTCACCGGCGCGTTGTCGATGCTGTTCGGCTGCAAGCTGGTGGCGCCCCACGGCGGGCTGTTCGTGCTGTTGATCCCTAACGCGATCAACCACGCGCTGGCGTACCTGGTGGCGATCCTGGCCGGCAGTTTGCTCACCGCGGTGGTGTATGCCGCGATCAAGCGGGCTGAGGTGCAGGAGGTGGTGCCGGGGTAGGGTTGGCGGGCCTATCGCCCGGCACAGCCCGAGTGCCGGGCCACGGCGGACCCAAGGGGCCGCGTGGTGCTGGGCGGAAGATTGCTCACATGCTGAAACGCTTCCCAGGTAGGAAGCCTGAGCGATGCACCCTACATTGGCCGCGGTAACGAAAAAGCCCACATGATGTGGGCTTTTTCGTTACCGCGGTGTCCGGGAGGGGAGGCGTTGGCCAACAAGGCTCCCGGCAAGTCGTTGGACTATAGGGAGCAATACCGATGGGGTCAACCACTGTGCTTCATGAAGTACTTCGCAGGGCGCTCTCAGGGCCTCGTTTGGCTACGTACGAGCGGGCTGCGCGCGCGGCGGGGTACGAGTCATCTTTTTGTGTCGACTTGTATCTGTGGAATGCCCAGGTGTGCAGCGCATTGTGGTTGCCTCTGCACCTGTGCGAAGTCGTGGTTCGCAATGCGGCTGCGGAGGCAGTAGAAGCCGTATATGGAGAACGATGGCCCTGGAGCAATGGGTTCCAGCGTAGTTTGCCGGCCGGTAGTGGGGTGGGCTACCAGCCTGTGGATGACCTTATCAGCGCGAGGGCCAGGGCGAGGTGTAGCGCGGAGGTCATAGTGGCGCTCAAGTTCGTGTTCTGGGAAAAACTCTTTACCGCTCGCCATGAAAGCCGGCTCTGGCGCCCGCACCTTGCCAGCGTCTTTCCAAACCTGGGGATCGCCTGCATGCGTACTGCGCGCCAGCGCATCGCGGATGACCTCCGGGGTGTTCGCTTATTGAGAAACCGTATTGCCCACCACGAGCCGGTGTTTCAGCGGCCATTGCTGAAGGAGCTGCAGACCATCGAGCGCTTGGTCTCGATGCGCTGCCTCACTGCTTCCAACTGGCTTGCTCGGCAACATTCCTTACCCCACCTGCTGCAGTGCCAGCCTTGGCCGGATTGAGCCAGGCAATGCCCCCTGCCATCCCCCTGCAACATTCGCCGCGTTACATGGCTGCTTCACCGCCGAAGGAGCCCTGCCCATGTACCATTTCCCCCTCGCACGCCGCCGCCTGCTGCAAACCGTCGGTGCCGGCATGTTGCTGCCCAGCCTGGCGCCGGCGGTAATTGCCGCGGCCAACAGCCGCCCGGTGATGACCGATGGCGTGCAAGCCGGTGACCCGCTGGGCGACCGGGCGATGGTCTGGAGCCGCTGTGACCGCCCGGCGAAGATGCTGGTGGAGTGGGACACCCGCAGCGTGTTCAGCAACCCGCGGCGGGTGCAGTCGGCCTTGGCCGACGCCAGCACCGACTTTACCGCCCGCGCCGAACTCACGGGCCTGCCCGCTGGCCAGGCGATTTTCTACCGGGTGTGGTTCGAGGATGCGGCCTCCGGGGTGGCCAGCGAGCCGTGGTTCGGCCACCTGCGCAGCGTGCCCACGCACAAGCGCGACATTCGCTTCGTCTGGAGCGGCGATACGGTGGGGCAGGGCTTTGGCATCAACCCGGACATCGGCGGCATGCGCATCTATGAAGCCATGCGCCTGCGCCTGCCAGACTTCTTCATCCACAGCGGCGACACCATCTACGCCGACAGCCCGGTGCCGGCCACCCTTACCACCGAAAGCGGGCGGGTGTGGCGCAATATCACCACCGAGGCCAAGAGCAAGGTCGCGCAAACCCTCGCCGACTACCGCGGCAACTACCGCTACAACCTGCTGGACGACAACGTGCGCCGCTTCAACGCCGAGGTGCCGCAGATCTGGCAGTGGGACGACCACGAGGTGACCAACAACTGGTCGCCCAGCAAGCAGTTGGACAACCGCTACCAGGTCAAGGACATCCGGCAACTGGTGGCCCCCGCGCGCCAGGCCTGGCTCGAGTATTCGCCCATGCGCCCGCAGGCCGCCGACCAGGGCCAGCGGGTGTACCGCAAGATCGCCTACGGCCCGCTGCTGGATGTGTTCGTGCTAGACATGCGCAGCTACCGTGGCCCCAACGACGCCAACCTCAGCCCGCGGATGAGCGCCGACAACGCCTTCATGGGCCGCGCGCAGCTCGATTGGCTCAAGGCCCAGCTCAAGGCGTCGACCGCGCAGTGGAAGGTGATCGCCGCCGACATGCCGATCGGCCTGGGCGTGCCGGATGGCGAGATGAGCCCCGGGGTGGGCCGCTGGGAAGCGATCGCCAATGGCGACAACGGCAAGCCGCTGGGCCGTGAACTGGAAATCGCCGAGCTGTTGGCCTTCCAGCGTGAGCAGCGCATCCGCAATACCGTGTGGCTGACCGCCGACGTGCACTATTGCGCGGCGCACCACTACCACCCGGACCGCGCCGCGTTCCAGGATTTCGAACCGTTCTGGGAGTTTGTCGCCGGCCCGCTCAACGCTGGGGCGTTCGGGCCGAACGTGCTGGATGCCACCTTCGGCCCGGAGGTGGTGTTCCAAAAAGCGCCGCAAACCCAGAACAGCTCGCCGTTCTCGGGCTTTCAGTTTTTTGGCGAGGTGAACATCCAGGCGCAGAGCGGCGAGTTGACCGTCACCCTGCGTGACCTCGACGGCGTGGCGGTGTTCGAGCGGGCCTTGCAGCCCGCCTGAGCCTCAGTACACGTCGCGGCGGTAGCGGCCCTGCTCGATCAGCCGCTCCACGCCGGCATCGCCGAGCAGTTCGCGCAGGGTGCGGTCGACGCCGTCGGCCATGCCCTGCAGGCTACCGCACACGTACAGCGCGGCACCCTCGGCGAGCCAGTGGTGCAGCTCGGCCTGGGCGTCGCGCAGGGCGTGCTGCACGTACACCTTGTGCGCCTGATCGCGGGAGAACACCAGGTCCAGCCGCGCCAGCGCACCGCTGGCCAGCCAGCTGTCGAGCTCAGCACCGCACAGGTAGTCGTGGGCGCGCTGGCGCTCGCCGAACAGCAGCCAGTTGCGCCGCTGGCCCTGGGCCAGGCGCTGGCGGATCAAACTGCGCAGGCCGGCCAGGCCGGTGCCGTTGCCGATGAACACCAGCGGGCGGTCATCTTCGGGCAGGTGGAACGCGCTGTTGCGCCGCAGGTGCACCTGCAAGGTGCTGCCCAGCGGGGCGTGTTCGGTCAGGTAACCCGAGCCCAGGCCCAGGCTGCCGTCGGCGTGGCGGTGCTGGCGTACCAGCAACTGCAGCAGGCCGTCGGCGGGCAGCGAGGCGATCGAATATTCCCGCGCTTGGGTCTGGTCGGCGGCCGGCCCGGGGATGATTTCGGCGATGTCGCCGGCGGCCCAGCCCTGCGCCGCGTCGCCGCGCAGGCCGAGCAGGTACACCGGCGCGCCTTCGCTGCCGGGGTTCAGCCATTCGCGCTGGGCCAGGGTGAAGTTCGAGAAACGCGGCGCGCTGGCCAGCACGCGGGTCGAGCCCGCCTGGGCCGCCACCTGTTCGGCCCAGTGCCCGAGGGCGGCGGGCTCGTTGTTGTCGACCTCGACCCGCTCGAACAACGGCGTGGCGCCTTGGGCGCCCAGCCAGGTGTCGATGCGCCGGGCGAAGGCGCAGAACTGCGGGTAATTGCGGTCGCCCAGGGCCAGCAGGCCGTAGCGCAGGTGCGGCAGCGGCCAGTGCAGGGCGCGCATTTGCTTCTCGAACAGGCGGGCGCTGTCTGGCGCCTCGCCGTCGCCGAAGGTACTGACCACGAACAGCGCCCGCTCGGTGCCCTTGAGGTCGCCCTCGCTGATGGTCGCCAGGGCGCGCACCTTGGCGCCAATGCCGCCCACCTGCAGTTGCGCCGCGGCTTGCCAGGCCAGTTGCTCGGCTTGCCCGCTCTGGCTGGCGAAGCCGATCAGCCAGCCTTCGCTGGCGCTGTCCAGGCCTTGGCGGCTTTGCGCGATCAGCTTTTTTTTGCGCCGGCGGTCGAGGTACAGCAGCCAGCCGGTGACGAAGAACAGCGGCATGCACAGCGAGGCGGCGAAAATCATCAAACGGCCGGGCCAGCCCAGGTAGCTGCCGGTGTGCAGGGCATAGAGGCTGGTGATCAGCTTGTCGCCCAGGGCTTTGTCAGCGTAGGGGGCGTGGCGGCGTACTTGGCCGCTGGCAGGGTCCAGTTGCAGTTGGTTGAAGGCGCGGTCGTGGGGCGAATCGTCGAGCAGGTAGAACACCGTGGCCGGGCCGTTGCCGCCGGCGGGCAGGCGCAGGTTGTAGCGGGCCAGGTGCGGCCCGGCGGCGCTGCGCACGCCCTGGTCGATGGCGCTGAAGTCGACCGTGATCGGCGCGCTGTTGCCGGCGCGCTCGCGGCGCTCGGCCGGGCGCTGGCTGGCCGGCTCGCTGGAAAGCAACGCCACCACGCCGTCGCGGAACCAGCCGTAGGACCAAGTCAGGCCGGTGATACCACTGACGAGGTAGAACAGCAGGCACCAGGTGCCGAACACCGAGTGCAAATCCCAGTTGAAGGCGCGGCCCTTTTTCGCCCAGTCAAGGGTTAGCCAGGCGCGCCAGTCGAGCGCCCGCCGTGGCCAGCGCAGGTACAACCCGGAGAGGCAGAAGAACACCAGTGCCAGGGTGCTGGCGGCGGTGATCTGCTTGCCGGTTTCGCCCATGGCGAGGAAACGGTGCAGTTGCAGGATCAGGTTGAACAGGCCCTCGCCGCGCACTTCGCCCTGCAGTTGCCCGGTGTAGGCGTCGAAGTAGCGCAGTTCGCCCCGGCGCTGGCCGGGCTCGGGCATGAAGAACACCCGTGAGGCTTCGTCGGTGTTCACCTCCAGGGTAAACCCGGCAACGTCCTTGCCCACTTGCTGCTGCAGCTTTTGCACCAGTTCGTTGGCCGGCAAGGTGCCTTCGGCGCGGGGCTGCACCTTGAGGGTATCGGGGTTGATCAGGTGGAGGATTTCATCCTCGAACGAGTAGGCGGCGCCGGTCAGGCCCATGAAGGCCAGCACGCAACCCGCGGTAATCCCGAAGAACCAGTGCAACTGAAAAAGGACGTTCTTGAACACGGCGCGGCCCATGAAAAAAAGGAAAGCACTATACGTAATAAAGCCCCGCCGGTGCTGAGCCGGCGGGGCCGTTGCTTCCACTACCCTTAGTAATGGAAGTTGGTGCTGAACAACACCGTCCGGCCCGGCGCCATGGTGGCGAAGTGCGCGGCGTAGGCCTTGTCGTAGTAGATCTTGTCGGTGAGGTTCTGCACGTTCACCTGGAAGTCCACATGCTTGTTCAGCTTG
The DNA here is from genome assembly GCF_042958985.1 of Pseudomonas sp. NPDC007930. Lineage (NCBI taxonomy): Bacteria > Pseudomonadati > Pseudomonadota > Gammaproteobacteria > Pseudomonadales > Pseudomonadaceae > Pseudomonas > Pseudomonas sp. NPDC007930. The sequence goes on along the minus strand of NZ_JBIBKC010000001.1, from coordinate 88,252 downwards.
TACGCGGCCATGGCGTCGTAACGCGTGTAGGACGGTACGTACACGGTGTTGGCGGCATCACCCCAGACCTTGTCTACGTAATAGGCGCCACCGCCCACGGTGAGCTTTGGCAGCACTTGGTAGGTCGTCCACAGGGTGAAGCTGTTTTTCGGGGTGTTGGGCATTTCGTTGCCCGCGGTCGACACGCCGGTGGCGTTGACCGCACCGGTACGGGTGGCCGGCAGGCCCGAGTCGACCAGCTCGCTGTCGAGGTAGCTGTAGCCGGCGAACACCTGCCATTTGTCGGTCAGCTTGCCGGTGGCCGACAGCTCCACGCCGTCTACGCGGGTTTTACCGGCGTTGGCATAGGTGAAGTTCGATACCAGAATGCGCGTGTTGTCTTTCTCGGTGCGGAACACCGCGGCGGTCAGCGACAGGCGATCGCTGAAGAAGTCCCACTTGGTGCCCACTTCGTAGTTCTTGGTGGTTTCCGGTTCCAGGTCGCTGGTCACGCCGGCGGTGGTGTAGGAGTTGTCTTCAGAGCCTTCGTTGAGCTTGCTGCCCGGTGGGTTGGCCGAGGTGGCGAACGAGGCATAGATGCTGCCGTTTTCCACCGGCTTGTAGGTCACACCGGCCTGCCAGCTCCAGAAGTTGCTGGTGTTGCTCTGGTCGATGGTGGCCGAGCGGGCCTTGGTGTCGAAGCTGTCAAAGCGAGTGCCGACGTTGAGCAGCCATTGTGGGGTCAGCTCGATAGTGTCGAAGGCATAGATCGCCCGGGTGGTGCCCTTGGTTACGGTTTGTGCGTAGTTGCGGCTGATGGTGCCGGTGTAGTCATCGTCCGGGTTCGGGTTGCTCAGCGAGGTACAGGTACCACCGGCCACTACGCCTGCCAGGCAGCCTGGGTTGGTGTTGGCCGGGTTGGCGAACGCGTAACTGCTGACGCGGCTTTCTTCGCGGGTGAATTCCACCCCGGTGGAGTAGCTGTTCTTCAGCCCGAGCAGGCGGAACTCGCCAAACAGGTCGGTCTGGTTGGTGGTGGTGTCGGTGTTGCTCACCCGGCTGTTGGCGCGGCGCCACACGGTGCCGTAGCGGCTGACGTTGCGCTGGCTGTCGTCTGGCTGGGTGAGGATGTAATCCTGCCCGGAGTTGCCGTGGCGCAGGGTGTTTTTCAGCGTCATGCTGTCGTTGAAGTCGTGCTCAAAGGCAATCGTGCTGATGTCGACCCGGGTTTTGCGGAAGTCGCGGTCTTTCAGGCCGTAGAAGTTGTCGCGGTCGCCGCCGTAGGTCGGTTTGTTGCCGTCGTGGGCGGTGGCGGTGGCCGACGAGTAGCCGTACGGAATCCCGGAGTCTGGCAGGTCGTTGCTTTCGAGGTGGTAGTAGCTCAGGTTCAGGCGGGTGCCGGTACCCAGGCCGAAGGTCAGCGACGGTGCCACGCCCCAGCGGTCGTAGTTGATCGCATCACGGCCGGCCACGTTCTGCTCGTGGCTCATCAGGTTCAGGCGGAACGCCGCGGTGTCGAGGAACTTGCGGTTCACGTCGAGGGTGTAGCGGCGGGTCTGGTCGGAACCGTAGGTGAAGCCGCCGTCGAGGAAGTCGGTTTCCTTCGGCAGCTTGGTGATCAGGTTCAGGCTGCCACCGGCCGAGCCGCGGCCGCCCATGGCCGAGTTTGGGCCCTTGCTGACTTCGATCGATTCGATGTCGAACACTTCGCGGGTTTGCGCGCCGGTGTCGCGTACGCCGTCGATGTAGGTGTCGCCCTGGGCGTCGAAACCACGGATGATCGGCCGGTCGCCCTGCGGGTTGCCGCCTTCGCCGGCACCGAAGGTGATGCCCGGCACGTTGCGCAGGGCGTCTTGCAGGGTGGTGGCGGCGGTGTCTTTCATCACCTGCTGGGTCACCACGGTGACCGAACGTGGCGTGTCACGCAGCGGCGCGGTGTACTTCTGCGAGGCCGATTCCTTAGCCTGGTAGCCGTCGTTGATGACTTCACCGGAAATGCTGGTGGCACCCAGCGAGATGGTGTCGTCTTTTTTCTGCGCGTCATCGGCGGCATACGCAGGTGAGGTGGACAGCGCGGTGAGCGCCACGCCTACGGCCGAGGCCAGCAGGCGAGGGTTGCCCGGTACGGTTTCAATTGAACGTGACATGTGATTCGACCTTCCCCAAGGTTTCAAGGCGGCGGACTATAAAGGGAAACGAATCGCGGTATCAATTGAGAAACAATCCCATCCGTTAGGAATTTACGTTCTTTACAGTTTGGTGTTTCAAAATGGATACATCACGCCAGGCCGAGAGCCTCAAAAGCGCACCCGGGTGCTCAACAGCGCGGTTCGCCCGGGGGCCATGCTGGCGTAGTGGTTACCCAGGACCTTGTCGTAGTACACCTTGTCAGTCAGGTTCAGCACGTTCAGTTGCAGGTCGACGTGGCGGCTGAGCTGGTAGCTGGCCATGGCATCGAAGCGGGTGTAGGCGGGCACGTACACGCTGTTGGCGGCATCGCCGAACACCTTGCTGGTGTAGAACGCGCCGCCGCCCAGGCTCAGCTTCGGCGTGAGCTGGTAGGTGCTCCACAGCGCCAGGCTTTGCTGCGGGGCGTTGGGCATGCGCTTGCCCTTGGGCGAGACGCCGGTGGGGTCTACCTGGCCGCGGCGGCCTGGCAGGCCGCCGTCTACCAGCTCGCTGGCGAGGTAGGTGTAGCCGGCGAACAGGCGCCAGGCCGGGGCCAACTGCCCGCTGGCGGTCAGCTCCAGGCCATCGACCCGCGAAGTGCCCGCGTTGCGGTAGGTGGCGTTGTCTACCAGTACCCGGGTGTTTTCTTTTTCGGTGCGGAACACCGCCGCGGTGAGGGTGAGTTGTTCGCCAAGGGCATCCCATTTGGCGCCCAGTTCGTAGTTGCGGGTGGTTTCTGGCTCCAGGCTGCTGCTCACGCCGGGGCTGGCCAGCGGGTTGCCTTCGCTGCCCTCGTTGACCAACGCCCCGGGTGGGGTAGCGCTGCTGCCATAAGCCACATACAGGCTGGCCTGTTCCACCGGTTTGTAGATCAACGCCGCTTGGCCGTTCCAGAACAGGCTGGTCTGGCTCACGCGGGATCCGGCCGGGTCGCTGACCGTGGTGTCGAAACGGTCCCAGCGCGCGCCGAGGTTGAGCTTCCAGGCCGGGGCCAGTTCGACGGTGTCCAGTGCGTACAGCGCCAGGGTGTCGCCCTGGGTTTTCAGGCGGGTGGCCGGGTCAAGGCGGGCGCTGCCGGCCCACGGGTCGCTCGGCGCCGGGCGGCCGAGCCAGGTGCATTCACCGTTGCCGATCAGCCCGGGCAGGCAGCCCTCCGGGGCGGGGTTTTGATTCGGGCTGACCGCATAACGGCGGATGTCGGTGTGCGCGCGGCTGGCCTCCAGCCCGGCGCTGTAGCGGTGCTTGAAGCCCAGCGCGGTGAAGCTGCCGAACAGGTCGGCCTGGTAGCTGGCGGTGTCGGTGTCGGAATAACGCGAGTTGGCCCGGCGCCACACCGTGCCGTAGCGGTCAATGTTGTGCTGGCTGCCGTCGGGGTTGGTGACCAGGTAGTCCTGGCCGGAGTTGCCCACCCGCAGGGTGTTGCGCAGGGTGGCATGGGCGTTGAAGTCGTGTTCGAGCATCAGGGTGGTGATGTCGCTGCGGGTTTTGCGGAAGTCCCGTGCGCTCAGGCCGTAGAAGTTGTTGCGGTTGCCGCCGTGGTCGGGGCGGTCTTTTACATGGCCGGTGGCGGCGCCGAAGCGGTAGGGAATGCCGGAATCCGGCAGTTCGTCACCGCGCAGGTGGTAATGGCTGAGGGTCAGCCGGGTCGGGCCGCCCAGGCCCAACGCCAGCGACGGGGCCAGGCCCCAGCGTTGCTGTTCCACCGCCTGGCGCCCGGCCACGTTCTGCTCGTGGCTCAGCAGGTTCAGGCGGAACGCCGCGCTGTCGCCAAGGCGGCGGTTCAGGTCGAGGCTGTAGCGCTGGGTTTGGTCAGTGCCGAAGGTGGTGGTGGCCTCGGTGAAGTCCCGTGCCTTGGGCAGCTTGCTGACCAGGTTGAGGGTGCCGCCGGCGGCGCCGCGGCCGCTGAGGGTGGAGTCGGGCCCGCGGGTCAATTCAATGGCTTCGAGGTTGAACAGCTCGCGGGTTTGCCCGCCGATGTCGCGCACGCCGTCGAGGTACACATCGCCCTGGGCATCGAAACCGCGAATGAACGGGCGGTCGCCCAACGGGTTGCCGCCCTCGCCGGCGCCGAAGGTGATGCCCGGGGTGAAGCGCAGCGCCTCCACCAGGGTGCTGGCGGCGCTGTCGCGTATCAGGGTTTCGTTGATCACGCTGAGCGAGCGCGGGGTGTCGCGCAGGGCGTCGGTCTGCTTCGGCGAGCGGCTGTGGGTGGCCCGGTAGCCCTCGGTTTCGGCGCTGACGTCTACGGCGTCAAGCTCCAGCGGTTCTTCGGCAAATGCCGGCAGGGCGGCGGCCATGGCACAAACGCCCAGCGACGATGCGAGCTGGCCAGATGGAATCTTCAAACCATTGATATTTCTGAACATTTCTAAGAGTGCTCCCCCTGTTGGCATTGGGTGCGCACTCTAGGATCCAGCCCCAATGGCTGCAAACGAGAATGGTTTGCAAGATGTAAGGGATGCGGGAGCAATCAGGCCGCTAGGGCTTGTGCTAAGGCAATGGGAATTACTACCATTAGCGCCCCTTCGCAATCACCGGTCCATCCGCCATGCTGTTACACATTCCCGAGGTGTTTACCCGCGAGGAAGTCGCGCGCATTCGCCAGGCGCTCGAGCAGGCCGAATGGGCCGACGGCAAGATCACCGCCGGGTACCAGTCGGCCAAGGCCAAGCACAACCTGCAGTTGCCCGAGGGCCATGCCCTGGCCAAGGAGATCGGCACGGCGATCGTCGAGCGGCTGTGGGCGAACCCGTTGTTCATGTCGGCGGCGCTGCCGGCCAAGGTGTTCCCGCCGCTGATCAACTGCTACCGCAGCGGCGATAGCTTTGGCTTTCACATCGACAACGCCGTGCGCCAGCCACGCGGCAGCGCCGAGCGGGTGCGCACAGACCTCTCGACCACGGTGTTCTTCAGCGACCCGGACGACTACGACGGCGGCGAGCTGGAGATCCAGGACACCTACGGCGTGCAGCAGGTCAAGCTGCCCGCCGGTGACCTGGTGCTGTACCCCGGCACCAGCCTGCACAAGGTTCGGCCGATCACCCGCGGCGCCCGTTACGCGGCGTTTTTCTGGACCCAAAGCCTGGTGCGCGAAGACGCCCAGCGCACCCTGCTGTTCGAGATGGACGCGGCGATCCAGGCGCTTAACCGCGACGTGCCCGAGCACCCCTCGCTGGTGCGCCTGACCGGCACCTATCACAACCTGCTGCGGCGCTGGGTGGAGGTGTGAGTGGCTGGCAACTGCGCCGGGAGGAACTGGCCGACCCCGCCAGTGCCGCCAGCAACCCGCGCCAGGCAGCGCAGTGGGTGCTCGCGGCCGCCGCCGAAGGCGACCTCGAAGCCCAGGCCCTGCTCGGCCAACTGTTACTCGACGGCCATGGCATCGAGCGCGACCCGGCGCTGGCGCTGACCTGGTTCAAGCTGGCGGCGCGCCGCGGCCACTTGATGGCGCGCAACATGCTCGGCCGCTGCCATGAGCACGGCTGGGGCTGCGCCGCCGACCTGCCGGCCGCCGCCGGCCATTATCGGCAGGCTGCCGCGGCCGGGCTCGACTGGGGTTTGTACAACTACGCCAACCTGCTCGCCACCGGCCGCGGCGTGGCACAGGACCAAAGCGCGGCGTTGGCCTGTTACCGGCGCGCCGCCAGCCTCGGCCACGCCAAGTCGATGAACCTGCTGGGGCGTTACCTGGAGCAGGGGCTTGGGGTGCCTGCCGCGCCGGCCGAGGCCCATGCCTGGTACCGCCGCGCCGCCGAGGCGGGGGATTTTCGTGGGATGTTCAGCCATGCGCTGGTGCTGGCCGAAGCGGGGCAGGCGGCCGAAGCGGACGTTTGGCTCAGCCGTGCCAAGGCCGCTGGGCACACGGCGTTCTTGCGCCACAGCCTGGCCACCCTGCAGGGCGCGGGGGCTGCCTTGGCAGCGCAGGCCCAGGGTTATGCCGAGGAAATACAGCGGCGTGAGCACTCGCCGCTCACCTAAGGCTCGCTTACGGGGAAGCGGTTCTGGATGCACCTGGCCGCCCTCCGTCTGCCAAGGTGGCGTTCCTTTTCAGGCAGCCAGCACGAGCGCGAGACTCCTCGCGCGGGTGGCTGCCTTCACCCAAGGAGCAACGCCATGACGAACCCATTGCCCCCTCAGAACAACCCCATGCCGGCTACCCAGCCGGACGGTACAACCAAGCCAGCCGTGCCGCCGGTCGCACCGCCGGTCACGCCTCCGGTGGCCCCACCAGTGACCCCGCCGGTCACGCCTCCGGTGACCCCACCGGTCACGCCCCCGGTGACCCCGCCGGTCACGCCTCCGGTGACCCCACCGGTCAAGCCGCCGGTGACCCCGCCAGTCACGCCCCCGGTGACCCCACCGGTCACGCCTCCGGTGACCCCACCGGTCAAGCCCCCGGTCACCCCGCCGGTCACCCCGCCAGTCACGCCTCCGGTGACCCCGCCAGTGACCCCACCGACAAATAGCGAACCCGTGGCTTTCGTCGCGCGCCTAGTTGTAAAAGACGAGCACGGCGAACGCCCTGTACGGGTGTATCAAAGCGACGCCACGGTGGCCCTGCACTCGGATAGCGGCTGGCTGGTGACGCCGCAAACCCCGATCAGCCACGCGGTATCCAGTGCGCTTTGGTTTGGCCCGGCCGCCAATGGCGCAGGCCTTTACGAAGCCCGTGTCGCCGATGGCGGCAGTGCGTTTTACGGCCAGCGTATCGACATCAGCCGTAACGGCTATCTCGGTGCCTACTCCGGGGAAGAGACTGGCGCCTACCTGGCATTGAAAGCGCCCGATGGCGCCATGCTCGCAGCGGCCGGGACCGTCGCCGGGGTTACCTTGCAAAACGCCGACGGCCAGCCCGTGGGGCTGGGCGGTGCGACCGGCGAGGTGCTGTATCTGCAAGTAGAAGGTGGTGAGAGCGTTGCCTTCGAATTGACCATCGAGGCCGTAGGCGTGCCGAGCCCTGTTGCCGGCTAACCCGCCCGGGCCACCACGGCGCTGGTGCCCCAGCAACAAAAAAGGCGGCACGTGATTCACGTGCCGCCTTTTTGTTAACGCCCGTACAGCTTACAGGTAGAACGACTTCAGCGGCGGGAAGCCGTTGAATTCCACGGCGCTGTAGCTGGTGGTGTAGGCACCGGTCGACAGCCAGTACAGGCGGTCACCGCTCGCCAGGTTCAGCGGCAGGCCGTACTTGTAGTTCTCGTACATGATGTCGGCGCTGTCGCAGGTGGGGCCGGCGATGACCACTTCTTCGTCTTCGCCTTTCTTGTCGGTCCAGATCGGGAACTTGATCGACTCGTCGGTGGTTTCGATCAGGCCGGAGAACTTGCCCACATCGGTGTACACCCAGCGCTCGACCGCGGTGCGCGACTTGCGCGCCACCAGCACCACTTCACTGACCAAGATACCGGCGTTGGCGATCAGCGAACGGCCTGGCTCGAGGATGATTTCCGGCAGGTCGTCGCCGAAGTCTTCCTTGAGGAAGCGGATGATCTCTTCCGCGTAGGTTTCCAGGCTGTTGGTGCGCTGGATGTAGTTGGCCGGGAAGCCGCCACCCATGTTGATCATCTGCAGGGTGATGCCGTCTTCTTCCTTCAGGCGCTCGAAGATCACCTTCACCTTGGCGATGGCCGAGTCCCATACGTCGATGTCGCGCTGCTGGCTACCCACGTGGAAGCTCACACCGTACGGCACCAGGCCCAGTTGCTTGGCGAGGATCAGCAGGTCCAGGGCCATGTCCGGGTTGCAGCCGAACTTGCGCGACAGCGGCCAGTCGGCCGAGGTGGAGCCGTCGGTGAGGATGCGCACGTACACCTTCGCGCCCGGCGCGGCCTTGGCGATGTTGCGCAGGTCGGCTTCGGAGTCGGTGGCGAACAGGCGCACGCCCTTCTCGTAGAAGTAGCGCACGTCGCGGGCTTTTTTGATGGTGTTGCCGTAGCTGATGCGCTCTGGGCCTACGCCGCAGCCCATGACCTTGTCGAGCTCATAGGTGGAGGCGATGTCGAAGCTCGAGCCTTTGTCGCGCAGCAGGTTGATGATCTCGACGGCCGGGTTGGCCTTGACCGCGTAGTACACCTTGGCGAACTCGAAGCCGGCGCGCAGGTCGTCGTAGGCCTGGCTGATCATCCCGGTGTCGATGACCACGAATGGGGTTTCTTGCGTGTCGGCGAACGCCTTCATTTTCTGGAAGGTGTCGCGAGGGTAGTAATCTTCGACCTTGATCGACATGGGCAGGAACTCCTCAAGTGGCAAACGGTGAATGTAAGTGGTTGAAACCCAAGCGCCCTCCGTATCCCCACTTTGGTTCGCCTACTTCCCAAGGCATGTCGCCGAAAGCAAAAAGGTCACGCCGCGGTAGGGGGTGACCTTGCTGTCTCGTCGTCAGTACTTGAGCCGGATGGATCGTTTCCAGCATGGACGCTCGGCGCGCACTGTAGGGCGAGAGGGGGCCAAGATCAACTAAAAATGTCGCGTTTAAATAAATTCAACGTCGCGCTTAAATAAATTAAACAAGGGGCGAAAGTTGCCCTCATCTATTTAAACGACCGATATGACAGGCAGGTGTTCCCGCGCCGTTACAAGATGAACGGCGCGGGCCCCGCCAGGGGTCAGCCCGCCGCTTGCTCAGCCGGCGAGGTAATGTTGGTTTTCATCCCGCGCGAGCGGCCCGAGCTCAGGTAGGCGGCGATCGATTCCTGGGTCACTTCGCCAAGGAATACATTCTCGGCGTCGAGCACCGGCAGCCAGGCGCGGTTGAACTCGTACATGCGCGACAGCAGGATGCGCAGATTTTCGTCGTAGGCGGCGGTGGCGTTGAACTCGCGCAGGTAGTCGGCGCAGCTGCCGCTCTGGCGGTGCAGGTCGCGCCGGCGCACGTAGCCCTTGGCCTTGTTGGCGGCGTCGGTGACCACCACGTAGCGGCGGTCGTGCTCGTCCATCAGCTCCAGCGCTTCGGCCACCGGGGTTTCCGGGCTGGCCGAGGGCGCGTTGTCGGCGGCGTCTTCGGCCTTGACCAGCAGCAGGCGCTTGAGGGTGCTGTCCTGGCCGACGAAGTTGCTGACGAAGTCATCGGCCGGGTGCGCCAGCAGGGTGTCGGGGTGGTCGATCTGGATCAGCTTGCCCGCGCGGAAAATGGCAATCTTGTCGCCCAGCTTGAGCGCTTCGTCGATGTCGTGGCTGACCATGATCACGGTCTTGTTCAGCGCCCGCTGCATCTCGAAGAATTCGTTCTGGATCATCTCGCGGTTGATCGGGTCGACCGCGCCGAAGGGTTCGTCCATCAGCAGCAGCGGCGCTTCGGCCGCCAGCGCGCGGATCACCCCGATGCGCTGTTGCTGGCCGCCGGAGAGCTCACGCGGGTAGCGCTGCAGGTACTGCTTGGGCTCGAGCTTGATCATGCTCATCAGCTCTTTGGCGCGCTCGGCGCAGCGGGCTTTGTCCCAGCCCAGCAGGCGCGGCACCACGGTGATGTTCTCTTCGATGGTCATGTTCGGGAACAGGCCGATCTGCTGGATCACGTAGCCGATCTGCCGGCGCAGGGTCACCTCGTCCAGCGAGGTGGTGTCTTCGCCGTTGATCAGCACCTTGCCCGAGGTGGGCTCGATCAGGCGGTTGATCATCTTCAACGTGGTGCTCTTGCCGCAGCCAGACGGCCCGAGGAACACGCAGATCTCGCCCTCGTTGACGGTCAGGCTGACCGAGTCGACGGCGCGCACGTCTTTGCCGTTGCTCTGGAAGGTTTTGGTGAGGTTCTGGAGTTCGATCATTTGAGCAGTCCTTTCGGGGTCAGCGAGCGTTGCAGCCATTGCAGGAGCAGGTCGGCGATGATGGCGAGCACGCTCACCAGTACCGCGCCGACGATCAGCATCGACATGTCACTCCGGCTGATGGAGGTCAGGATAAGTACACCGAGGCCGCCGGCCCCGATGGTGGCGGCGATGGTCATCACGCCGATGTTCATCACCACCGCGGTGCGTACGCCGGCAAGGATCACCGGTACCGCGATGGGCAGCTCGACCATGCGCAGGCGCTGGCCGAAGGTCATGCCGATGCCGCGCGCGGCTTCACGAATGCCTGGTTCGACGCTGGTCAGCGCCAGGTAGGTGTTGCGCAGGATCGGCAGCAGCGAATACAGGAATACCGCGGTGATCGCCGGCAGGGGGCCGAGGCCCTGGCCGAACTTCGAGTAGAACGGCAGCAGCAGGCCGAACAGGGCGATCGACGGGATGGTCAGCAGCACCGTGGCGCTGGCCTGCAAGGGGCCGGCGAGCACCGGGAAGCGGGTCATCACGATGCCGATCGGCACGCCCACCAAGATCGCCAGGGTGACCGCCACGCCGACCAGCATCACGTGCTGGCCAGTGAGTTGCAGCACCTGGTGCCAGTCGATGTGGGCGAAGGTGTCTAAAAAGCTCATGGCGCCTCCTGGTTCAGTTCAGGGTGCTGCGCGAGGAAATCGCGGGCGACCGAGGTCGGGCTGGCGTGGTCGACGTCGACCCGGGCGTTGAGCTGGCGCATGGTGGCGTTGTCGAGCAGGTCGGCCAGGGGCTTGAGCAGCGCCGCCAGGTTCGGGTGGGCGTCGAGGTACTCCTTGCGCACCACCGGGGCGGCGGTGTAGTCGGGGAAGTAATGCAGGTCGTCTTCGAGCACCTTGAGCTTGAACGCATCGAGGCGGCCGTCGGTGGTGTAGACCAACCCGGTGAACACCTGGCCGTTGCGCAGCGCGGTGTACACCAGGCCCGCGTCCATCTGGCGGATGTCGCGGCGGGTGAATGCCAGGCCGTAGGTTTCGGTCAGGCCGACCAACCCGTCGGGGCGGTTGGCGAATTCGGTGTCCAGGGCCAGCACGTGGCTTTTTTTCGGCTCGGCCTTGAGCAGCTGGTTCAACTGGCTGATGGTGTTCACCTGCGGGTACTGCTGGGCGATCTTGTCGGGGAAGGCCAGCGCGTAGGTGTTGTTGAACTTCGACGGCGCCAGCCACACCAGGCCTTTTTTCGCGTCGAGCTCTTTCACCCGTTGGTAGGTAGCGTCGCTGTCGAGCTTCTCGTTCACGTGGTTGTACGACACCAGCGACACGCCGGTGTATTCCCACAGCAGGTCGAGCTGGCCGGTCTCCTGGGCGCTGCGGGCGATGTTGCTGCCCAGCCCGGAGGTAATCTGCACGTCGTAGCCCTTGGCCTTGAGGTATTCGGCGGTCAGGGTGGCGAGCACGGTCTGTTCGGTGAACACCCGCGCGCCCACCCGCAACACGGCGCTCTGCGCCTGGGCGGCACTCGCCCACAGCAGGGCCAGGCCCAGTATCAAGCTTGTCTTCTTCATGTTCGGTCCTTGTCGGCGGGCTCAGCGAGCCGGCGCCAGCCCTCGTTCGAGCCAGGTACGGCTGGCGAAGGTCACCAGGCCATCGAGCAGCAGCGCCAGCAGCGCGGTGCAGGCGGCACCCAGTACCAGTTGCGGCTGGTTGTTCAAGGCAATGCCCGGGAAAATCAAGCTGCCCAGGCTGTTGGCGCCGATCAGGAACGACAGCGGGGCGGTGCCCACGTTGAGCGCCAGCGCCACTCGCACGCCGCCGATGATGATCGGCACGGCATTGGGCAGTTCGACTTGCCAGAGCACCTGGCGGGGCGTCATGCCGATGCCGGTGGCGGCTTCCTTGAGCGAGCCTTCAACGTTTTTCAGGCCTTCGTAGGTGTTGCGCACGATCGGCAGCAACGAGGCGAGGAACAGCGCGAAGATCGCCGGGCCGGCACCAATGCCGAGAATGCCCAGGGCGATGGCCAGTACGGCCAGGGGCGGGACGGTGTTACCGATATTGAACACTTGCATGAAGCGCTCAGCGCTGTGCGCGCGCTGAGGGCGGCTGAGCCAGATGCCAGCGGGGATGCCGACCAGGATGGCGGCGAGCATCGATGCCAGGACCAGCTCAAGGTGCGCCTGCAGGTAGAACCACAGGTCATCCTGATAGTGCCGCAGCGTGTCTATGCCGATCCAGTGGACCAGCAGGGCGAGGACAACCACGATAGCCGCGGTCCCCATCAGCCCCTTTCCATAGCCATTAGCCACAGATGGACTCCTATTTTCAGTCGGCGCAGCGCGGGCGTTGGCCAGTGCCCACAAGGGGCGGCCGGTGCCGGCTGCGCGAGAAGCAGCCCGGTCGCGTGGCCTGGAATACAGGGCGCGGTTCGGGCCATGAGCACAACCCCGTCAGGCTGAAAATTGCCGATGAATCAGCCCCGTACGGAAGGTCGTAACGGGGGAATGGACGTCTCCATCTTTTAAAAGGTTCCCATGCGAGGCGGCATTTGGCCAGCGCTGTGAGGTCGCAGGGGGGAGGGCAGGGTGGCGCTGAAACGGCTTTGGGCCAAGCCCTGTATGTGTTTCAGGGTGTTTGAAAAACTCGACAGGTGGGGGGTAGGCACTTTCAGGCACTAGGCCCGCAATCACACAATCCCCACAAGCAGAACCACCCGCGCTATAATTCCGGCCCTTTTTTTACCGTTCCCCGGGCACCCTTCATGACCCAACAGGCCGCTGAAGTCGCGAAGCGCCGTACCTTCGCCATCATTTCCCACCCCGACGCGGGTAAAACCACCATCACGGAAAAACTCCTGCTGATGGGCAAGGCAATCGCCGTGGCGGGAACGGTGAAGTCGCGTAAATCCGACCGCCACGCGACCTCCGACTGGATGGAAATGGAAAAGCAACGGGGTATTTCCATCACCACCTCGGTGATGCAGTTCCCCTACCGCGAGCACATGATCAACCTGCTCGACACCCCCGGCCACGAAGACTTCTCCGAAGACACCTACCGCACCCTCACCGCGGTGGACTCGGCGCTGATGGTGCTCGACGGCGGTAAGGGCGTCGAGCCGCGCACCATCGCCCTGATGGACGTGTGCCGCCTGCGCGACACGCCGATCGTCAGCTTCATCAACAAGCTTGACCGCGACATCCGTGACCCGGTCGAGCTGCTCGATGAAATCGAAGCGGTGCTGAAGATCAAGGCCGCGCCGATCACCTGGCCGATCGGTTGCTACCGCGACTTCAAGGGCGTTTACCACCTGGCCGGCGACTACATCGTGGCCTACACCCCGGGCCACGGCCATGAGCGCACCGAGGCGAAGATCATCCAGGGCCTGGACTCGGCCGAGGCGCGCGCCTACCTGGGCGACGAGTACGAGCGTTTCGTCGAACAGCTCGAGCTGGTGCAGGTCGCCTGCCACCCGTTCGATGCCGATGAGTTCTTCCGCGGCGAGCTCACCCCGGTGTTCTTCGGCACCGCCCTGGGCAACTTCGGCGTCGACCACGTGCTCGATGCCGTGGTCGACTGGGCGCCCAAGCCGCTGCCCCGCGAAGCCCGCGAGCGGGTGGTCGAGCCGGTGGAGCAGAAGTTCAGCGGGTTCATCTTCAAGATCCAGGCGAACATGGACCCCAAGCACCGCGACCGCATCGCGTTCATGCGCATCTGCTCGGGCAAGTACGAAAAAGGCATGAAGATGCGCCACGTGCGCCTGGGCAAAGACCTGCGCATCGGCGACGCCCTGACGTTCTTCTCCTCCGAGCGTGAACAGCTCGAGGAAGCCTGGGCGGGCGACATCATCGGCCTGCACAACCACGGCACCATCCAGATTGGCGACACCTTCAGCGAAGGCGAGGCGCTGGGCTTCACCGGCATCCCGCACTTCGCCCCGGAGCTGTTCCGCCGGGTACGTTTGAAAGACCCGCTCAAGTCCAAGCAGCTGCGCCAGGGCCTGCAGCAGTTGGCCGAAGAGGGCGCCACCCAGGTGTTCTTCCCGCAGCGTAGCAACGACATCATCCTCGGCGCGGTCGGTGTGCTGCAGTTCGACGTGGTCGCCAGCCGCTTGAAGGAAGAGTACAAGGTCGAGTGCGTGTACGAGCCGATCACCGTGTGGTCGGCGCGCTGGATCGACTGCGCCGACAAGAAGAAGCTCGAAGACTTCGAAAACAAGGCCATGGAAAACCTCGCCATCGACGGCGGTGGCCACCTCACCTACCTGGCGCCGACCCGGGTCAACCTGGCGGTGATGGAAGAGCGTTGGCCGGACGTGAAATTTCGCGCCACCCGCGAGCACCACTGAGGTGTGGGCGTGGCGGCACCGCCCGGTGCCTGCCACGCCGCCGGCGCTTACCAGCGATAGGTAAGCGCGCCGATCACACTGCGCTCGTCGCCATAGCGGCACGCGGTCAGGCAACTGATGTACTTGTGGTTGGCCAGGTTCTGCGCCTTGGCGCTCAGCTCCCGCACAGCCGTAATGCTGTTCACTTAAGCCATTTCACGGCTTTAAGGAAGGGATCAATCTGTAAGCTCATGCACACCATCAGCAACGCTCACAGGTTGGTCTCTTCCATCAACCTGCGGCCATAAAAAAAGACCGCGGCGCACCCGGCGCCGCGGTCTCTCTTGCTGCTTGAAGCTCAACCCTTGCGGCTGGCCCCCTTACTTCACTTCCACCGCCAGGCTCTCGGCAATCTTGCTCTGCCAGATCGCAGGCCCGGTGATGTGCACCGACTCACCCTTGCTGTCGACCGCAACGGTCACCGGCATGTCAGTGACGTCGAACTCGTAGATCGCTTCCATCCCCAGTTCAGGGAACGCCAGCACTCGCGACTTCTTGATCGCCTGGGCCACTAGGTAGGCAGCGCCGCCCACGGCCATCAGGTACACGGCTTTGTTGTCGCGGATGGCGTCGATCGCGGTTGGGCCGCGCTCGGATTTGCCGATCATGCCCAACAGGCCGGTTTGCTCGAGGATCTGCCGGGTGAACTTGTCCATCCGCGTTGCGGTGGTCGGGCCCGCCGGGCCAACCACTTCTTCGCGCACGGGGTCGACCGGGCCGACGTAATAGATGAAGCGGCCCTTGAGGTCGACCGGCAGTTGCTCGCCCTTGTTGAGCATATCGACCATGCGCTTGTGCGCGGCGTCGCGGCCGGTGAGCATCTTGCCGTTGAGCAGTACGGTTTCACCCGGCTGCCAGGTTTGCACTTCTTCGGGGGTGAGGGTGTCGAGGTTCACCCGGCGCGCCGACGGGCCGGCTTCCCAGACGATTTCCGGGTAGGCGTCGAGGGGCGGCGCTTCGAGGCTGGCCGGGCCGCTGCCGTCGAGCACGAAGTGCGCGTGGCGGGTGGCGGCGCAGTTGGGGATCATGCACACCGGCAGCGAGGCGGCGTGGGTTGGGTAGTCCATGATCTTCACGTCGAGCACGGTGGTCAGGCCGCCCAGGCCCTGGGCACCGATGCCCAGCTGGTTGACCTTGTCGAACAGCTCCAGGCGCATTTCTTCGATGCGGTTCTGCGGGCCGCGGGCCTTCAGATCATGGATGTCGATGGACTCCATCAACACTTCCTTGGCCATCACCGCGGCTTTCTCGGCGGTGCCGCCGATGCCGATGCCGAGCATGCCCGGTGGGCACCAGCCCGCGCCCATGGTCGGCACGGTTTTCAGTACCCAGTCGACGATCGAGTCGGACGGGTTGAGCATGGCCATCTTCGATTTGTTTTCCGAGCCGCCGCCCTTGGCCGCGACGTCGACCTCGACGGTGTTGCCCGGCACGATCGAGTAGTGGATCACCGCCGGGGTGTTGTCTTTGGTGTTCTTGCGGCTGCCGGCCGGGTCGGCGAGGATCGAGGCGCGCAGTACGTTGTCTGGCAGGTTGTAGGCGCGGCGCACGCCTTCGTTGATCATGTCGTCGACGCTCAGGGTGGCGCCGTCCCAGCGCACGTCCATGCCCACGCGCACGAACACGGTGACGATGCCGGTGTCCTGGCAGATGGGCCGATGGCCGGTCGCGCACATGCGGGAATTGATCAGGATCTGGGCAATCGAATCGCGTGCGGCGGGGGATTCTTCGCGCAGGTAGGCTTCATGCATGGCCTGAATGAAGTCTACGGGGTGGTAGTACGAGATGAATTGCAGGGCATCGGCGACGCTTTGAATCAGGTCGTCTTGCTTGATCACGGTCATGCAGCGCGCTCCTCTATCAGGCGGGAACATAGGCATCGTTCGCGGCCAGGCCAGGCCGCGCGAAAAGGCGCGGCAGTATACCGCAGGCAAACGCGGGGCGCAGCGCTTGCGCTTTAAACGTTGGTCGGTGATCGGCCTGCCGTTTCAACCGAACGGGCAACTTTTTGGCCCGTGCCAGACGCTGGGGGATGGTTATTTCTGATGCATATCACTAAAGTGGCACCTTGCCATATCCAGTGGTATCGGCCAGGGATGGAGTCGCCTTGAGCACGGTGAGTCAACGAGTGACTGAAAAAAGCCTGCAGGGATTGCTGCTCAAGCGGTTCATTCTCGCGGCGGGCACCTACGTGCTAGTGCTGGCGCTGGCGTGGCTGGGCTGGTTCGCCGGGTTGGTGAACCTGCCGCTGAGCTGCGCGGTGCTGGGCAGCGCAGTGGCGCTCGGCTGCCAGGGCGGGCTGCTGGCGATGTTCCTCAGCCAGGCCAACCATCGCTTTGCCGACCCCAGCCTGACCCAGCCCCAGGTGCTGCTGGCGACCGTGGCGCTGACCTGCCTGCTGGCAGTCGCCGACAGCCTGCGCGGGCTGTTCATGGTGTTCTACTTCATTCTATTGCTGTTCGGCCTGTTCCACCTGAGCCGGCCGGTGTTCGTGCGCTGCGCGGTGGTGGCCTTCGGCTGTTTTTGCGCGATGCTGCTGGCGCTGGGGTGGGCCGGCAGCCTGGGCGACCAGCGCGTGGCGCTGATGCAGGCCGGGGTGCTGGCGGTGGGGTTGCTGTGGCTGTGCCTGTACGCCAGCTATGTGCAGGCCTCGCGCCACCGCATGCGCCAGCGGCGCTTCGCCCTGCAGGCCCACCAAGACACCCTGCGCGGGATGATGCGCCAGCTCGAAGACCTGGTCGCCACCGACGAACTCACCGGGCTGTTCAACCGCCGGCACTTCCTGCGCCTGGCCTCGCGCGAGCTGTCCATGCTACGCCCGGGGCTGCACCACGGCCTGGCGCTGATCGACCTCGACCACTTCAAGCGCATCAACGACGTGCACGGCCATGCCGCTGGCGACCAGGTGCTGCAGGCCTTCGCCCAGGTGGCGGCGACCTGCCTGCGCGACGGCGATGTGCTGGCCCGCTATGGCGGCGAAGAGTTCGTGCTGTTGTTGCTGGGCTCGGACACCGAGCGCCTGACCCTGTGCTGCGAGCGCCTGCGCCTGGCCTACCAGAACGCCGCGCCGGTGGCCGGGCGGGTGGCGCCGCTGAGTTTGTCGGCGGGGATGACCCTGCTCGCCCCCGGCGATGACCTCGACGACGCCTTGCAGCGCGCCGACAAAGCCCTCTACGAAGCCAAGCGCAACGGCCGCAACCAGTGCCTGCCGGCGTGGAATGCCGTCGATGCCTGAACTGGCCGCAGGCGGGCGGCGCTGGCAGGTGGCGCCGGGCAGCAACCTGCTCGATGCCCTCAACGCCGCCGGGGTGGCGGTGCTCTACAGCTGCCGCGCCGGCAGTTGCCACGCCTGCCTGGTGCGCTGTGAGCAAGGTGAACCGGCCGACGCCCAGCCCCAGGCACTGGCCCCTGAAGCCCGCGCCGAGGGCTGGCGGCTGGCGTGCCAGTGCCAGGTGGTCAGTGACCTGCAAGTGGCCACCTTCGACCCCCGCCGCGACGCCCTGCAGGCGCAGGTGATCGACGCCGCCTGGCCGTCGCCGCACGTGCTGCGCCTGCGCGTGCTGCCGCAACGGCCGCTGGCGTACCGCGCCGGCCAGCATCTGGTGCTGTGGCTCGAGGGGGTGGCGCGGCCGTATTCGCTGGCCAGCCTGCCGGGTGAAGATCGCGCGCTGGAGTTCCACCTCGACTGCCGCCAGCCCGGTGCGTTTATCGACGCCGCCCGCGGCCTGGTGGCCGGTAGCAGCCTCGGCCTGGGTGAACTGCACGGTGGCGCCCTGCATTACGACCCGGCCTGGCACGCCCAGCCGTTGTGGCTGCTGGCCGCCGGCACCGGCCTCGCGCCGTTGTACGGGGTGCTGCGCGAGGCCTTGCGGCAGGGCCACGAAGGGCCAATCCAGCTGCTGCACGTGGCCAGCGAGCACTACCAGCGCGCGGCGCTGGAGGCACTGCAGGCCGAGCACCCCGGTTTGCAGGTGCAGTACCTGGCGCAACTCCCGGCCAGCCTGCGCGTGCCACGCCGCGCGGTGGCGCTGCTGTGCGGCGGCCCGGCCAGCGTCGAGGCCTTTGCCCGCGCGCTGTTCATGGCCGGGCTGCCGCGTAGCCAGCAGTACGCCGACACCTTCACCCCGCGGCGCTGAGCCCCTGCTGGCGGCGTTCGGCGCGCTTCATGCTGGCCAGCGCGAGCAGCGCCACCACCGCCACCACCGCGCTGAACGCTTCGCCGGTCGGGCGCAGGCCAAACAGCGGGATGCACAGCCCCAGGGCGATCACCGGCAGCGACATGCAAACGTACAGCACCACGAACAGCGCTGAGGTGATTGCGGCTTTTTCCTGGGCCGGGCTGGCCTGGGCCACCGCCGCCATCCCGGCACGGAACACCATGCCCTGGCCGGCGCCGGCCAGCAGCGCGGCGGCCAGCAACAGCCACAGCTGCGCCCAGCCGATCGCCAGCCCCAGCGCGAGCATGCCCAGGCACAGGCCGCTGCAGCCCAGCGCCATGTGCCGCGCCGCCGGCAGCCACTTCAAGGCGGCCTGGCCGAGCACCGAGGCGAGGAAGAACAACCCGATCAGCGCGCCGATCAGCAGCGCGCTGTGCACGCCGATCACCTGGCCGAGAATCGACGGCACCAGGCTGGTGAACACCCCGGCCACGCTGAAGCCAGCCAGGCCGCCGATCGACGCGGGAATGAACCACGGCCGCACCGCCTTGGGCACCGCCGGGCGCTGGATGCGCAAGCGTGGCCGCGCCGGGCGCGGGGCGGTTTCGCTCAGTGCCGCGACCGCCAGCAGCGCCAGCGCCAACAGCCCCAGGTGCAGCCAGAACACCAGGTGCAGTGGCCAGGGCAGGTATTGCGAGGTAAACCCGGCGAGCAACGGCCCCAGGCCCAGGCCGAGCATGTTGGCGGCGGTGGCCATCAGCGTGGCGTGCTGGCGCCAGGCGGCCGGGGCGGCCTCGATCACCGCCACGGTGGCGGCGCCGGTCATGATCCCGGCGCTGAAGCCGGAAAACAGCCGGCCCACCAGCAGCGCCGGGATCGACCCGGCATAGAGGAAGATCACCGCGCTGATCGCGCCCATCAGCATGCCGGCGGCCAGCAGCGGGCGCCGGCCGAGTTGGTCGCTCCAACTGCCGACCAGCAGCAGCGCGGCGATCACCCCGGCGGCGTAGATCGAGAAGATCAACGTCAGCCAGGTGGGGCCGAAGCCCAGTTGTTGTTGGTACAGCACGTACAGCGGCGTGGGCAGCGTGGTGCCGACCATCGCCACGGAAAAAGCAAAGGCCGCGAACAGGAAATCACGGCGGCGACCGGTAGGGTTGGGCATGGGGGCTTGGCTTTGGTTGCGCAGGGCCTGTGATTCAAACGCGCCAGGCCCTGGCATGCAAGGGGGTTATGCGAGCAGTTGGGCAAACGCCTTGTCGGCTTCGATCACCGGCGCCAGGGCGGTGAACAGCGCATCGAGGTCGAGCTTCTCGATCAGCGGGTTGCCCAGCGCGGCCTTGGCTTCGTCGGTCAGGCCGCCGTGGCTGTCGAGTGCGTCGGCCACCAGGATCGCCTGGGCGAGAATGGTCGGCTGGCTGCTGCCCTCGGGCGATTGCAGCGGCCGCGCCTGGTAGGCGATGGCTTCCTGGATCACCTTCGGCAGGTTCCAGCGGCGCGCCAGCTCGGCGCCCACCTCCGGGTAACCAAAGCCCAGGCGCAGGTTTTCGCTGGCCACGTGGCCGGCGGTGTTGCCCTTGGCGCTGCTGTTGAAGCGCTCGGCCACGTCCGGGGCGCCGGTCTGGATCAGCAGCTCACCGATGTTGTGCATCATGCCGCTGGTAAACGCCGTTTCGGCGTCGGCGCCGGTTTGCTTGGCGATCACCCGGGAAATACCCGCCACTTCAAAGCTTTTCATCCAGAAGGCCTTGAGGTCGAACGACGGCCCGGCCTTGAACGCGCCGGTCACGGCACTGGCCAGCACCAGCGTGCGCAGGGTGTTGAAGCCCAACCGCGAGGCGGCGTCCTGGATGCTGGTGGACTCCCGCGCGCCGCGGAACCGCGCGGAGTTGGCCAGGCGAAGGATTTTCGCCGAGATGACTGGGTCTTTCTCGATGTTGGCGGCGACGGCATCCAGGCTCGAATTGGGGTTGTCGAACTGCAGGATCAGGTCCTGGGCGACCTTGGGAATGCTGGGCAACGTGTGTAGCTGGTCAAACAGGGACGCGATTTCCATAACGGCACCTCAGGTCGTGGACTCTCACAACCATAGGCGATTTTTCAGAGTTCGGCGGGATGATTGCGCAGGCGTGCAGGGCCCTCACAGCCACCACCGCAGCAGATAAAACACACACGCGCTGCCCACCAGCGTGCCCAGCACGCTGCGCGTCCACACCATCAAGCCCACCGCGCACAGGCCGGCCAGCAGGTACGGGTTGGCCGGCGACAGGTTTAGCGCGTGATCGGGCAGGAAAATGATCGGCGCGCAGATGGCGGTGAGCATGCCCGGCACGGCAAAGCCGAGAAAATCCCGCAGGCCTTTGCCCAGCTTCAGGGGCAGGCGCGGCTCGAGGAACAGGTAGCGGTTGAGGAACACCAGCAGGGCCATGCCCAGTATCACCAGCCAAACGAACATCAGCGCGCCTCCTGGAAACGTTTGCAGGCATAGCCGGCGACCATCCCGGCCAGGCCCGAGAGCACCAGCGCCGCCTCGACGTGCCAGTAGTTCAGCAGCACCGAGCCGAGCAAGGCCACCACCACGCACAGGGCGCTGGGCAGGTTGCGCACCTGCGGGGTGATCAGCGCGATGAAGGTGGCGGCGATGGTGAAGTCCAGCCCCAGCCCGGCCAGCCCTGGCAGGCTTTTGCCCACGGCGATGCCGGCCAGGGTAAAGGCGTTCCAGGCCAGGTAGAAGGTCAGCCCCACCCCCAGCGCGTACCAGCGGTTGAACACCTGCGGGGTGTGGTGGCTGGTAAGGGCGAAGAATTCGTCGGTGAGCAAAAAGCCCAGGCCCAGCCGCCAACGGGCCGGCAGCCCGCCAAGGTGGGCGCGCATGTGCAGGCCGTACAGCAGGTGCTGGGAGGTGAGCAGGGCGGTGGTGAGCAGGATCGACAGCAGGTTGGCGCCGCCCTTGAGCATGCCGATGGCCACCAGTTGCGCCGCCCCGGCGAACACGAAAGCCGACAAGCCCTGGCCTTGGGCGGGGCTGAGGCCGGCGTCGATCGCCAGTGAACCGGCGAGCAGGCCCCAGGGGGCGCAGGCCAATGACAGCGGCACGATGGCCAGGGCGCCTTGGCGAAAGGCATGGGTGGGCAGGGCAAGGTTCGGGTGCATGGGGTCGGTCTTGTTGTGCAAAGCGCCAGTGTGGCGGGGTGGGGCCTGGGTGTATTGAAGGATTGTGCAGATCGCCCGGCACAGCCGGCCTCCCACGGGGTCCGTGTTTCCTCGTAAATCAATGGCTTACACGAATCTGGTGGGAGGCCGTGGTCCGGCATCCCGGCTGTGCCGGGCGAAGGGCCGGGCAGGTCATGCGCTCAATAAAACCATTTGAATCAGCGCTTTGATTGCTCAAGTGAACAGCATTACGGCACAGCCGGCCTCAAGCCTTGAAGCGCGCCATGATCTCGGCCCGGCGCGGGCTGGTCAAGGTCGCCGCGGCGCCATACTCCAGCGGCGACAGCGCCTCGGCCGCCGGGTACATGATCGGGTCGCGCAGCAGTTCGGGCGGCAGCAGCGCGTCGACGCGGCGGTCGCCGCAGGGGTAGCCGACTTCCAGCACGTCCTGTTTGTTGTGCGCCGGGGTGAGCAGGTAGTCGATCAAGGCGTAGGCGGCGTCTTTGTTCTGGCTGGCACGGGCGATGCAGTAGAAGTCGGTCCAGATCTCGCCGCCTTCGCGGCCCAGCACGTAGGCCATGGCCGGGTTTTCACGGTGCAGCAACTGCGCGTCGCCGGTCCAGGCCATCGCCAGCCAGGCATCGCCGGCGCGCAGCAGTGGCTGGGTGTCGGAGGTGATCGCCAGCAGGTGCGGCTTGGTTTGCAGCATCAAGGCTTCGGCCTGGTCCAGCTCGGCCGGCTCCAGTGAATTGAAGCTGAAGCCACAGGCCTTGAGCGCGTTGCCGATGGCGGTGAGCGGGTAGTCGTGGACCACGGCGCGGCGGTCGGCGCGGGTTTGCGCCAATTGCCAGAAGGCCTTCCAGGTCGCTGGCCCCTGGGCCAGGCGCTGGGCGTTGTAGAGCATGCCGGTGGTGCCCCAGTTTTTCGGCACCCCATAGAAGGTGCTGGCCAACTGGCCCTGGGCGAGCATGCGGCCGTCGTAGGCGGCCGGGTCGAAGTTGGGCAGGCGGGCAAGGTTCAGCGGCTCGATCAAACGCTGGGCGGCGTAGCTGCCGATCACATAGTTGGTGGCCACCAGCACGTCGACCTCGCCGGGCTGGGCGCGCACCTTGGCGAGCATTTCTTCGTTGGAGCCCGAGACCGCCTGCAGCACCTTCACGCCATGGCTTTGCTGGAACTGCTCCAGGGTGGCCGGGCTGTGATAGTGCGGCCAGGTTTCCAGCAGCAGGCTGCCGGCGCTTTGCGCGCGGGCGGTGGGCAACTGGCTGGCCAGCACCGCAGCGGCCACGCCAAGGCCGCTGCGGCCGAGAAAGTCACGGCGGCTGATCGAACCGTGCTGCCAACTGCGCAGCAGCTTTAAAAAGTGGTGTGCGTCCATCGGGCTTGCCCAGCGAAGCGGGAAGCGCCATGGAAGCATACTGGCATTTAGCTTGCCAGCCCCCCACCTCAATGCTCAATGAAGTCTTGTAATACGTTGTCTCGCAAGGCCACCAGGCGTGGGTCATTACGTTGCCGTGGGTGCGCCAGATCGACCTCGACGATGCGCTTGATCCGCCCCGGGTTGGGCTGCATCACCACCACCCGGTCACCCAGCAGCACCGCTTCTTCTACATCGTGGGTCACCAGCACCATGGTGATGCGTTCCTGTGCCCAGATGCGCTGCAGTTCGTTTTGCAGGCGCGCGCGGGTCAGCGCGTCGAGGGCACCGAAGGGCTCATCGAGCAACAGCACGCTGGGGCGGTTGACCAGGCCGCGGGCGATCGCCACGCGCTGGGCCATGCCACCGGAGATCTGATGCGGGTAAGCCTCGGCGAAGCGCTCCAGGCCGACCAGCGCCAAATGCTCGCGCACCGCGTCGCGCTTGGCCGCCGCCGGCAGTGGGCTGTTTTTCAGGCCCACGGCGATGTTGGCCTGCACATTCAGCCAAGGGAACAAACGGTGGTCCTGGAACACGATGCCGCGCTCCAGGCCCGTGCCGTTCACGGCCTGGCCGTCGAGCAGAATCTGCCCGTCGAAGTCTTGCTCCAGGCCCAGGATCATCCGCAGCAGGGTGGACTTGCCGCAGCCACTGGCGCCAACGATGCTGATGAACTCGCCCGGGGCGATGTCCAGGGCGATGTCGTCGAGCACTTGCAGTGCCGGGCCGCCCTGAGGGTTATGGAAGTGTTTGCTGACGTGATCAAGCACCAGGCTGTTGGCGTGCATCGTTAAGGCCTCGTTGGGTTCAGGGCGTGCCGTACAGGCGCTGCAAGCGTTTTTCGGCCAGGCGCGCGAGGCTGTTGAGCAGCCCGCCGACCAGCCCGATCACCACCATGCCGAACAGCACCAGGTCCATTTGAAAGTGTTCGCTGCCGTCGATCAGGGTGTTGCCGATGCCCACCCCCGACACCAGCAGGTATTCCGCGCCGATGGTCGCCAGCCAGGAGTAGATCAGCCCCAGGTACAGCCCGGTGAAGATCGACGGCAAGGCCGCCGGCAGGCGCACCAGCAGCAGGGTTTGGCGGCGGTTGTAGCCATACACCTTGGCCACTTCCAGCAGTGGCAGCGGCACGTTGCGCAGGCCGTCGGCGGTGTTCACCACCACCGGCACCAGCGCCGCCAAAGACAAAAACACCACCTTGGCCACATCGCCCAGGCCGAACCACACCGAGATCAGCGGGATCCAGGCGAACAGCGAGACCTGCTTGAAGGTGTTGAAGCTGGGCCCCAGCAAGCGGTTGCCCAAGGGCGACAGCCCGAGCACGCCACCCAGCACCAGGCCAAGCCCGGCGCCGATGAAAAACCCGCTCAAATCCCGCGCCAGGCTCGCACCGAGTGCCACCCAAAGGTGGCCGCTGCTGACTTCCTGCACGCTGGTGGCCCACACTTTTTCCGGTGAAACCAACAGCCCAGACGGGCTCCAGCCCTGCGCGCTGGCCAGCCACCATACCCCCAAGGCGAGCATCGGCAGTACCCAGCCGCGGTAATCCTTCATAGTGGCCTCCAGGCGCTCAGGCGCCGCTCCAGCAAGTCGAAGCCGCGGTCGATGGCATAACCCACCGCGCCGACCACCACCACCGCGGCCATTACCAGGTCGAGCTGGAACAGTTGCCGGCCGTACACAATCAAGTAGCCCAGGCCTTCGCTGGAGGCCACCAGCTCGACCACCACCAGTGACAACCACGCCTTGGTGAAGCCCAGCCGCAACGCGGTGAACAGCGTAGGCACCGCCGCCGGCAGCACCACGCCGGTGATCAACTGCGCTTGGCTGAAGCCGTAGGCGCGGCCCACCTCGAGCAGCTTGGCCGGCGCCTGGCGGAACGCCTGCAGGGTGCCGAGGGTCACCGGCACCAGCGCGGCGTGGGCGATCAGGGCGTACTTGAGTGGCTCGCCGATGCCAAACAGCAACAGCGCGAACGGCAGCCAACCCAGCACCGGGATCTGTACCAGGGCATTGAAGCTGGGCAGCAGGTAAGCCTGCACGCTGCGCGACAAGCCCATTGCCCCACCCAGCAGCAGGCCCAGCCCAGCGCCCAGGGCATAGCCGAGCACCACCCGTTGGAAGCTGGCGCTGGCGTTCACCCAGAGGTCGCCGCTGGTGGCGAGGTCGCGCAGGGTTTCCCACACGAAGCTGGGCGGCGGCAGCACCTGCTGCGACACCCAGCCCCGTTGCGCGCCCACCGCCCACAGGGTGAACAGCGCCACCGGCAGCAGCCACGGCAGCGCACGGTCGAGCAGCCACGGTGCCCGTGGCCCCGCCAGGCTGGCGCCGCGCGCCAAGGCCGCGCCGCTAGCCTGGCTCATGGCTGTGCTCCTGCGCCGCGGCAGCGGTGGCCGCGTTTTGCTCGGCGGTTTTGCCGTCAGCCTTGTAGGCGGTCCAGTAGCCTTGCAGGCCTTGGGCCTTGAGGGCGTTGTTCAGGTAATGGGTGTCGAACCAGCCGTCGACCTTCACCGGCCGGCGGATCAGCTTTTCCTGCAGGGCCTGGTCGGCGGTGGCCTGGTAGCGGCCAATCACGTAGTCGTCGATCAGCGGCGACAGCCGCACCGGCAAGCTGCCCGGGGCGAACTCGGCCTGCCAGGAGCTGACCGGCACGCCGCTTTTGGCGAACTCGTCGAACAGCGCCGGCTGGTTGGCCGGGTCGCTGCTCCAGCGCGCGGCCTGCACCAGCGTGTCGACCACCTTTTGCGTTTGCGCTTCGTGGCCCTTGGCGTAGTCGGTGCGCACCAGCAGGCTGGTCTGGCGGGTTTGTTGCGGGTCGTTTTCCTCGTTGGAATAGATGATGTCGACCAGGCCCTGGTCGCGCAGCTTGAACAGCTCATAGCCGCCCACGCCGGCTTCGATCCCTTTCGACACCAGCGCCGCCTGGATGCTGCCGGTGTCGAGGTTGATCACTTTCAGGTCACGCTCGGTGAGGTGCGCGCTGCCCAGTACGTTGATCGCCAGCAGGTGCAGGTTGGTGCCGCGGAACAGCCCGACGGTTTTGCCCTTGAGGTCGGCCAGGGTCTTGATGCTCGAGCCCTTCGGCACCGCGATGTAGATCGGCGCGCGGGTGCCCAGCGAGGCCAGCAGGCGGGTGTCCAGGCCATTGGAACGGGCGACCACCTGGGGCAGGTCGCCTTCGTAGGCGAAGTCGATCTGCTGGTTCGACAACGCCTCGTTGACCGCCGGCCCGGCGCCTTTGAAGAAGAACCACTGCACCTCGGTGCCGCTGCCGGCGAAGGCTTTCTCCAGCAGTTGCTGGTTGCGCACCACGCTCAGCGTGGAGCCGCCGAAGGTGACCGGGTCGCCGCCGCCGGCCGAGGCCACGCCAATGCGCAGCACGTCGGCTTGGGCGCCCGCGGCCAGCCAGCCGAGCACGATGGTAGCGCCTGCGGTGGCGGCAAATCGTTTGAGGGTTATGCGCTTCATGGGCAGTGCTCCGGGTCAGGCCGCCAGGTGGGTTTTGTCGGCCTCGGTGCGCGGCGAGCGCGTTTCCGGGCTGGGTTTCAGCGCGCGGCTGGGCTGGCCGTCTACGCCGATGAGGATTTCGCCGTCGAGCGTCGAGCGGCGCACCACGCGCTCGGCATCGCCGTAGTCGTTGACCGCGATGTGCTGGGTGGCGCGGTTGTCCCAGATCGCCACGTCACCGGCCTGCCAGCGCCAGCGCACGGTGTTGTTCACATGGGTGATACGGTCGTGGAACAGCCGGAACAGCTGCTTGGAGTCATTCGGCGTCACGCCCACGAAGTGCTTCACGAAGTGCCCCAGCACCAGCGCGCGCTCGCCGGTTTGTGGGTGCACGTGCACCAGCGGGTGCTCGGTTTCGTACTCCAGCGCGGTGAACTCTTCGCGGTAGCGCTTCAGGGCGTTTTCCGCGGCGTGGGCGGGCGGGGCGTAGTCATACAGGTTGCTGTGCACCGCGCGCAGGCTGTCGGCCAGTTGCTTGAGCGGGGCGGGCAGTTCTTCGTAGGCGGTCACGGTGTTGGCCCACACGGTGTCGCCACCGTAGGGCGGGATCACCACACCACGCAAAATGGAGATTTTCGGCGGGTTGGCGACGAAGGTCACGTCGGTGTGCCAGGAGTTGGCGCGGCTTTCTTTCGAGTCGAGGTTGAGCAGGGCGCTGGAGTTGTTCGCCGAACGCACGGTGGGGTGCGGCACCTGCTCACCGAACAGCCGGCTGAAGCGCTCCTGTTCCTCGTCGGTGAGGTTTTGCCCGCGGAAGAACAGCACTTTGTGCTTGAGCAAGGCGTGCTCGATCTGCTCGAACTGCGCGCGGGGCAGGTCGCCGCTCAGGGTGATGCCATTGATTTGTGCGCCGATGCGGCCGGCAACCGGTTCAATGCTGAGAGCCATGGGCCAACTCCTTGGTGTGGGGCGGAATGTGGAGTCGAGCCTAGTTTTAATAACGGGAGAATATGAAATCACCTTTTCTTATATGAATATTGACCGCCACGGTTCTATTTTTAGAACCACCCAGGGGTATATGGATATGCCCAGGCGCTGCAACCTTACGTGGCTGTAATGTTCTGATCAGCACACTGACAGCCGCCAGGCGCCATGCTGGGCGGCACGATAGAGCCCTTGCAGCGAGGCGGCATGCACAGCAGAAGAACCTTCGTCACCGGCCTGGCCGGCGGCGCCTTACTGGGTGGCCTGGGGCTGTGGCGGCAGCCGGCCTGGGCGGCCTCGGGCAGCCAACAGGCGGTGCTGCAGGGCAGCGATTTCGACCTGTTCATCGCCGCCAGCACGGTTGAACTCAACGGCCGTTCGCGCCCGGCGCAAACCATCAACGGCAGCCTGCCCGGCCCATTGCTGCGCTGGCGCGAGGGCGACACGGTGACCTTGCGCGTGCGCAACCGCCTCGACGAGGCCACCTCGCTGCACTGGCACGGCATCGTGCTGCCCAGTAACATGGACGGCGTGCCCGGCCTGAGCTTCCACGGCATCGCCCCCGGCGGCCTCTACGAGTACCGCTTCACCGTGCGCCAGCACGGCACCTACTGGTACCACAGCCATTCGGGCTTCCAGGAGCAACTGGGCGTGTACGGCCCGCTGGTGATCGACCCGGCCACGCCAGCGCCGTACCGCTTCGACCGCGAGCACGTGGTGCTGCTCAGCGACTGGACCGACGAGAACCCCAAGCGGGTGTTCGCCCGCCTCAAGGCCCAGGCCGGCTACTACCAGCAGCCGCGCACCCTGGTCGACTTTATCCACGACGTGGCCGACAACGGCTTTGCCGCCACCGTGAAAGACCGCGCCATGTGGGCACGCATGCGCATGCAGCCCACCGACCTCGCCGACGTGACCGGGCAAACCTACACCTACCTAGTCAACGGTCAGGCCCCGGACGGCAACTGGACCGGCCTGTTCAAGCCCGGTGAAAAGCTGCTGCTGCGGTTTATCAACGGCTCGTCGATGAGTTACTTCGACGTGCGCATTCCCGGCCTGAAGATGACCGTGGTCGCGGCCGACGGGCAGTACGTGAACCCGGTCAGCGTCGATGAGTTCCGCCTGGCCGTGGCGGAAACCCTCGACGTGCTGGTTGAGCCGGCCGAGCAACCGGCCTACACGCTGTTCGCCCAGGCCATGGACCGCAGCGGCTACGCCCGCGCCACCCTGGCCCAGCGCGTGGGCCTGAGCGCGCCGGTGCCGGCGCTGGATGCGCGGCAGTTGGTGAGCATGGCGGACATGGGCATGGACCACGGCGGCATGGCGGGCATGGACCACTCGAAGATGGGCCAAGGCGGTATGGCAGGGATGGACCACTCGAAGATGGACCACGGCGGCATGGCGGGCATGGACATGGCGAAGATGGACCACGGCAGCATGGCTGGCATGGACCACTCGAAGATGAACCACGGCAGCATGGCCATGCCGGCCATGGACCACGGCGCCCAGCCCGCGGCCGTGACCCACCCGGCCACGGAACAGCACAACCCGCTGGTCGACATGCAAACCATGAACCCCCAGCCGCGCCTGGATGACCCAGGCATCGGCCTGCGCAACAATGGCCGCCGCGTGCTCACCTATGCCGACCTCGCCAGCGCCTTCCCCGACCCGGACGGCCGCGAGCCCAGCCGCACGATCGAACTGCACCTGACCGGGCACATGGAGAAATTCGCCTGGTCGTTCGACGGGGTGAAGTTCGCCGACGCCGCGCCGATCCTGCTCAAGTACGGTGAACGGGTGCGCATCGTGCTGGTCAACGACACGATGATGGCCCACCCCATCCACCTGCACGGCATGTGGAGCGACCTGGAAGACGAACACGGGCGGTTCAAGGTGCGCAAGCACACCCTGGACATCCCCCCAGGCACGCGCCGCAGTTACCGCGTCACTGCCGATGCCCTCGGTCGTTGGGCCTACCACTGCCACATGCTTTACCACATGGAAGCGGGCATGTTCCGCGAGGTGCGCGTTGATGCGTAAGTTATTCACAGCCTGCCTGCTGGCCAGCAGCCCTGGCGCCTGGGCCGACGCCAGCATGGGCGCGATGGGCATGCACGACAGCGACCTGCACAGCTACTTCTCGTTCGACCGCCTCGAATACCAGAAGGCCGACGCCGGCACCGCGCTGGCCTGGGAGTTCGAAGGCTGGGTGGGCGGCGACATCGACCGCCTGTGGCTGCGCTCCGAGGGCGAGCGCACCAACGGCCTGACCGAAGAGGCCGAGTTGCAGGCCCTCTACGGGCATGCCATCAGCCCCTATTGGGACGTGGTCGCCGGCGTGCGCCAGGACTTCAAACCCGCCAGCCCGCAAACCTGGGCGGCGCTGGGCCTGCAGGGCGAACCCCTGGGCGGGCTCGACACCAAGGCCACCGCCTACCTTGGCGAGGCCAACCAGAGCGCGCTGCGGCTGGAGGCCGAGTACGACCTGAACATCACCCAGAACCTGATCCTGCAGCCGATGCTGGAGGCCAACCTGTTCTCCCGCAACGACCCCCAGCGCCAGCAGGGGGCAGGGCTGGCCAATGTGGAAACCGGCTTGCGCCTGCGCTACGAAATCATCCCCGAGGTGGCGCCGTACGTGGGCGTGACCTGGAACAAGCAGTTCGGCCGCAGCGCCGATTATGTGCGCGAGGAAGGCGATGATGTGGAAGAGGCGCGGCTGGTGGTGGGGGTGAAGCTGTGGTGGTAGGTCGGGCGTGAGGGCCCATCGCCCGGCACAGCCGGCCTCCCACGGGTTCTGTGTTGCCTCGTAAATCAATGGCTTACACAAATCTGGTGGGAGGCCGGCTGTGCCGGGCGAGGGGCCGGCCGCTACGCCCTCATGCCCCCAGCCCACCCACTGGCCCGCGCAACCGCCCACGCACCACGCCCCACACCACCGGCAACGGCTCGAAGCACAGCGCAATCGCGCGGATCAGCGTGGTCATCTTGCGCCCGGTGGGTGTGACCGGTTCATGGGCGATGTGCAAGGTGAGCAGGTAACCGTAAACGCGGCGCGGGTTCAGCGGCAGCCAGCCCAGTTGCTCCAGCAGCGTGCTGCCCAGCTCCCGCAGCATCGCCGAGGCCATGATCCACAGCAGCACCAGCTCGGCGCCGAGAAAGGTCAGCAGCACGATACCGAACACCAGTGGCCGCCAGTCTTCCAGGGCGGAAAACACGTTATCGATGCTGCCGCCCAAGGTGATCAGCGTGGCGATGATCGCCGCCACCGCCGCCACCAGCCCGATCAGCCGCGCGGAGTCCGGCAGGGTGAAGAACGCCACGAAGCGTGGCGCCATGGTGTCGGTGCTGGCGAGCTTTTCAAGCTGCTTGCGCTCTTCCCAGGCGTGGCGCAGTTGCCGGGCGATGCCGAGCAACTCCGCCGGCTGGCAGGCGTAGCGCTCGCACAACCAGTGCTGTTGCAGCAGCAGCCGCTCGCTGGGGGAGAGGTGGCCGGCCGCGCCCAGGCGTTGGGCACGCAATTGTGCGTACACCTCGCTCATGTGCAGGGCACAAAGCAGGGTGATGGCCATCACTGGCAGCAGCGCGGGTATCCAGGCGGTGAGCACGGTGGCCGGCAGCCCGGCCAACGCGATGCTGATCGCGATGATGCAGCTCAACATCCACAGCAGGCAGATGCGCGTGTCGCGCCGCCGCCACGCGGCGTTCAGAGGGACTTTTTCGAAGGTGTCGAAGTGGGCTTCTACATCGGCCCGCAGTTGCTTGATGCTCATGGTGTGCCTTGCGGTTTGGGCAAAGCACACCAGCTTAGGCAGCATCGCCAGCGCTGCAAGCTGTTAGGCAAAACCGCGAGTACGGCCAGCCCTCAGTGTTTTTTGGCGTGTGGCAAGAAGGTCCCGTCGCGCAAGCTCCGCTCGATGTCTTCCAGGCTGCGCCCACCGGTTTCCGGCACCAAAAAGTAAATGAACAC
Organism: Pseudomonas sp. NPDC007930; assembly: GCF_042958985.1. Lineage (NCBI taxonomy): Bacteria > Pseudomonadati > Pseudomonadota > Gammaproteobacteria > Pseudomonadales > Pseudomonadaceae > Pseudomonas > Pseudomonas sp. NPDC007930. Next base: position 56,842 of record NZ_JBIBKC010000001.1, on the reverse strand, counting down.
CCACGCCAGCGCGTTGAACCCGGCGTACACCCACATCGCCCCGCCCACACCGAGCCAGTGGGTCATGGTCAGCGCGGTGCCGGTGAGCAGCAGGTTCGAGCCCCAGAGCATGGCGGCGTGCAGGCCGGCGGCTTGGTCGCGGATGGCGATGGGGTAGATTTCCGCGCCGGTCAGCCAGCCGATCACCTGGATGCCGCCAGAGTTGAAGATCATGAACACGATCAAGCAGCTGATGATCCACCACGCCTGGTTATCCCCGGCCATGTCGAAGTGCAGCACCGCGCCCAGCACCAGCAGGCTGGCCACCGCGCCGGGCAGCATCATCAGGCTGAGGCTGCGGCGGCCGGTGTGGTCGACGATCAGCTTGCCGATGAAGGTCATCACCAGGTAGGTGACCGCCACCCCCAGTGCCGACCACAGCGCCGCCGAGGCGCCAAAGCCGGCGTTTTTCAGGAAGGTGGGCGTGTAGTAGATCATCATCTCGATGCCGCTGAGCTGGGTGAACGCCGCCACCCCGAGCCCGGCCACCAGCGACGGGCGCACCCAGCGCTCCTTGATTGCCGCCCAGCCGACGCTGGGCATCTGGTCGCGCTGTTCGACGATTTCCTGGATGTCGGCGATTTCTTCTTTCACTTCCTGGCGGGTTTCACGCACCAGCGCCAGGGCTGCGGCGGCGTCGCGGCGGCGGTCGTTTTCCACCAGCCAGCGCGGGCTGCCCGGCAGCTTGGTCATGCCCAGCAGCAACAGCAGCGATGGCACCAGGGCGATGCCGATCATCCAGCGCCAGTCGAACAGGTTCTGCCCGGCCACGCCGACCACCGCCGCCATCAGGATGCCCACGCCGATCGACACGTTGAAGTAGGTCACCAGCCGCCCGCGTTTATCCGGTGGGGCCAGTTCGGCAATGTAGGTGGGCACGATCTGCGTCGAGCCGCCCACCGCGAAGCCCAGCACCAACCGCGCCACGGCCAGGCACCAGACGTTGGGCGACAACGCCGCCGCCACCACCCCCACGCAGTACACCGCCGCGACGATCATGATCGTGGTGCGCCGGCCGCGGCTGGCCGACAGCCGCGTGGAGCAGATGGCGCCGATCACCGCGCCGAGCAGGATGGCCGCGGTGACCAGTTCCTGGGCGCGGTAGCCGAGCTGGAAGTCATGGGCGATCTGCGGCAGGGCGCCAGAGATGATGCCGGTGTCGTAGCCATACAGGCCGCCGGCGATGGCGGCCACGGTGGCGACCACGGCCATGTAGGTTTGGGGCTTCAGCGAGGTGCTGGAGGCAAGGTTGGCGGTAGACATGCGGGTTCCTTTACCAAGGGAGGCAGGGTGGGAGGGCTCCTGGGGTGGTGGCACAGTGATGTGACGCCGTAAGGGGTGGACCCCTTTTCAGGTGAAACGGTTCACTTTGATGCCAGAGAGGCTGCCAGGCGGCCGCGGGCCCGGGCGGGCCGCGGCGCGCGCCGGCTCAGGCGTTGGTCAGCGGCCAGGCCCAGTGGCTCGACTCCGGCTGCTGCAGCCGGTGGAAGTGCTCGGCCACGCTGTCGATCAGCGCGGCGTCCTTGACCGGGTCCATGCCCGGGTAGGGGCGGCCGTTGTAGTCGCCGCTGTAGGTGAGCACGGCATTGACGTGGCCGCTGTCGTGGTAAATCTGCTTCACCCGCTCGGCTTCTGGGTCTTTCGCGCTGGCGAAGCGCAGCGCGTAGTGGATCGCCAAAGCCGCGCCATAGGCCAGCGCCGGCGCGCCGATGGCGTGCTTGCCGGCCAGGTCGATGCTGCTGAGGATGCGCTCGTTGCGCTGCAGCTTGCGCAGTGGGTCGCGGCCCACTCGGGCGCAGGGGTCTTTGAACGAGGTTTTGCAGCGCTCCAGAAAGGTTTGCGCAAAGGTCGCCACCGCCTCGCTCATCTGCGCGTTGTCGGCCAGCAGCGCCGGGGCCACCTCCTCGCGGATCAACCGTTCGGCGAGCGCGCTCACCCGCGGGTCGCCCATGCCCTGGCCTACCCACGAGTAGCCAAGCAGGCTGGCGTACCAGGCGATGATCGCGTGCGGGCCGTTCCACAGGCGGTTCTTGATCAGTTGGATCTGGCCGATGTCATCGACTGTTTTCACCTGGCGCAGGCGCTCGAGCAGGTCGCTGCCACGCTCCACGTACAGGGGCATGTCTGGCTCGCTGTTGAAGAGGATCAAGTGCAACTGGCTGAGCGCGTGGCTGGACTGCGCAAACGGCCGGAAGCGGCCGATCAGGCGTTCGTACTCCGGCGCCGGGCGGGTGCTTTTGGCCGGGGTGGGCGGCTCTTCGTCGAGGCTGTTCTGGAACATCTGCGACTTGATCCGCAACTGCCGCAGCAGCGCGTCGTTGCTGAGCTTGGAGACGATCCGGCTGACCACCGTTTCGGCGAAATGGGTCTTGGCCATGATCTGCTCGCAAATGGCCGCGGGGCACAGCAGCGCCAGTTCCGCCTCCACGTGGCGGCGCACAAACGCCGCGCCGCCGACCTTGTTCAGCACGATCAGGATCGTCAGCTCGCGGCCGCGCCGCTCGAAGCGCCGCAGCAGGCCCTTGGCGATGGTCTCGGCCTGGTCACGGATGGCTTGCTCGGGCAGGCTCAGGCCGACGATTTCAGAGTCGGCGTACATGGCCGCCACCGCGGTGGCGTCGTCCATGTCGATCATCCGCACGTTCTCGATGGTCTGGTCGAAGGAGGTGGCGCCGTAGCGCACGCTGTAGCGGCCGAACGCCGAAACGCTTTCGCGGAGCATCCGCGAGCGGCTGGCGGCGATGATTTCACACGGGCGGGTGTAGCCGTCCCAATGGGAGAACACCTGGGTCAGGTAACCGCCGCCGATCGCGCCAAAACCATGAATGCCCACCCGGAACTGGTTCAGTGACTGCGGGAACGGCTCGCCCAGTTCCGGCATGCCAAGGGCGGGGATGCACTCGCTGAGGTCGGCGAGAAACCCGCGCATGCTGGTGTAGGCCTTCAGCGCGCCAGCTTTCACTTCGGCGGCCGGTGGCTTGATGTCTTCGATCAGGATCGGCTGGCCTTCGGCGCGGATCGCCGAGAGCATGCCGTTCTCCGAATCCTCGACCATGAAGCACTGGCCCGGCTCGCAGTTCAGTGCGCTGGCGGCCTTGAGGAAGATCTCCGGGTGCGGCTTGCCCTGGCTCACTTCGTCACCGCACACGGTGATGTCGAAGTACTTCAGCACATTGGCGTTGATCAAGTATTCCTCGGCGATCGCCCGCCGGCTGGAGGTGGCCACGGCCATGGTCAGGCCGCACTTGCGCAGGCGCTCGAGCACCTCCAGCAGCCCGGCCTTGATCGGCACGCCGTGGTTGCGCACGTACTCCAGTTCCAGCTCATCGGCGCGCTGGCGGATTTGCGCATAGGGGAAGTGTTCGCCGTTGTGCGCCTTGGCCAGGGCCTCGGCTTTTTTCGCGCTCAGGCCCAGCGAACCGACCAGGGTGTGCTCGGCGAGCGGCTTGCCGAAAATTTCCGTAGAGGCCTGCTTGAGGGTTTTGAAGCGCAGGCGCTCGGTGTCGAACATGGTGCCATCCATATCGAAGATGGCGCTGAAAATACGTTTTCCCTGAAAGAAAATCATGGGTGGACTCCTGTGTCGCGGGAACGGCGGCAAGCTGGGTGGGGCTGCCAGGGCCAGCGTGGCGTTCCAGTCAAATGCAGCGGCAGCGGGTCAGCTCGGTGGCTGGCCAGCGGTGAGGGCAGGGGTGTTGCGAGGGCTAGGAAAGCCTGGGGGCGAAGCGGGGGGTGATGCGCGGAGAGGGGTGAGCCCGGGGGCGGCTTGGTGGCCGTTTTGTCGGTCAGGCCCATGGTCCGCGATCAGGGGGGCGGACGATGGGCCGAAGGGGCGATGGATACGTGTGGTTCCGAGCATTGGGTGGTGTAAGGCCTGTCTGAAAATGAGAGTGCCTTTTTAGGGGTAACATGGATGGCGGGTTGGGATCAAGGCCGGGGTAGGCGGGTTGCGGGTGGCCAAGCCCGCGATAAAGCCGCTCAAGGGCGCGCGTTCAGCGCGCCGGCATATCCTTCAGCAACTGCTCCAGCACCGGCGCCATTTTGGTCTGCGTGCCTTGCCACTTGGCCATCGACAACCCGCCCTTGCCGCGCAGGTAGTAATGGGCAGCGCCCACTCGGCGGCGTTCGCTGTCCCACACTTCGAGGTCCGCACTGCTCAGGTACGGCACCACATCCCAGGTGCGGTAGGCCACGTAGGTCAGGCGGTAATCGCAGCTGGCCGGCACCTGCGCATACACCTGGGAGGTAATGCCACGGGCGGCCAGGCCGCGCTGGATCACGTCGACGAAATCACTGACCTGCACCTTGGGGTTGCTTTCAATGCAGATGTTGGCGGGGCGCACCCCCAGTGGCTCGACCTGAATCGCCGTACAGCCGCCCAACACGGCCACGCTCAGAACTGCCAAACCCGCTACAACGGCCTTCATGTACTGCGGCTCCTTCCTGGAATGCGGCTGCCATCAGGGCAGCGGCGATAGGTGGCATGATGCCATGATGCTGGCCTGGGCTCCACCGCCTGAGGTCGATCATCGAACGCGGTGATACTCGCTACTGCCCCTATCCATTTCACCGGTGCCGTGGCGCTTCGTATCCTGAACATCAACGTGTTTCGAGGAGGCGGGTGTATGCGTAATGCGCTGGTTCAAGGTGCCTGGGTTGGCCTGGGGCTGTATGTGGCGGTGCTGGGGGTGGGGTTGGCGACTGCGCGGTTGATGGTCGGGCAGTAAGCCGGTGTAGGGCTTTAGCGGCCCTTCGCCCGGCACGGCCGGCCCCACCAGGACTAGGGCCGTGTTTATTCGCCTTGCGTGAGAATGAAGTCGAATTCGCCTACACCCTGCACAAGCAAGTAGCGGGTCTCGCCGTTGCCTGTTGCGCGAAACCGATGCGGCCGCCCCGCGGCAATCTGGTAGCACTGGCACTGCCGCCAATCGCCGTGTTTGAAGAGAGGTTTTCTCGCTTCGCTCAAGCTGGAGCGTAGAGGGTTGGCGAGGGGCCGCCAAAACCCTGGGAAGCTGGCAAACTCGAATACCTCCTCGGCGGTGGCGGCCAGTGCTTTTCACGAATAGCCGGGCTGCATGATGATAGGGCTCACCCACCCGTTGCTCGAGGGCACCCTGATGCCAGATCGCGAAATCATCGTTCCAGAAGCTATGAAGTTGATCCCCGAGCGGCTCGGCTATGCCCCCGCAGTGAAGGCCGGCAACTTGCTGTTTTGCTCGGGGCAAATAGGCCGGACCGCTGAGCTGGAAGTTATCGTCGACCCGGAACAGCAATTCATCGCGGCCTGGAAAAACCTTGAAATCGTCTTGCATGCCGGCGGCTGCACTTATGCCGACGTGGTCGAGATGACCACCTACCACGTGGATATCGCCGAGCACATGGAGCTGTATAAAAAAGTCCGCGATCGGGTGTTCCCCAGGGCGACCTGCGCCTGGACGGCGATCGGCGTCAGCGCCCTGGCGCACCCGGCGCTGCTGCTTGAAATCAAGTGTGTGGCGGTTCAGCGCGGCGCCTGACGCCCCGGGGATGGCGGTTTCCGGGCGGTAATGGCGATGGCCAAGGCAACCGCCACGATGAACAGCGCCGGCACGTCACCCATCAAATGCCCCATTTGCCCCGGCTGGGTGACCGCCTGGGCCGCCATGATTGCACCGTGTACGGCGCTGGACCACACGGTGAACCAGATAAGGCTCAGGTGGGCTAATGGGTCACGCGCGGCCCGGATCAAGAACACCCCCAGTGTGGCGTAGAGGCCAACGATCATCATCGGGTAGTCCGAGTGGCCGGTGTGCCACGCCCAGCCGGATGGCCAGACCAGCATAAGGGGGTAGAGCGCAAGGCAGGCGAGGCCGGCGAGTACTAGAACTACGCGCAGATACCGGAGGCGATCGACTACGGTCATGGCGGGCTCCTTTTTGGGCCTAACGCTGTATTGACCCTAGTGGGGGGTAACGGCTTTGTGGGCTGGGTGGGTAATAGGCCTTGGTCAGGTGTTGGCCAGGGCTGTGGTAGTGGGTGGCTGCTGACGGGGGCGATACACCCTGGGTGGTCGGCGCAGTCTGTTTGATTGGTTCCAGCCGTTGGTAAAGCATAGCCACTCATACCCACTGCCATACGGCATCCTTACCAGCGATGCCCAGCATTGCCCTTCACACCGAATGGCGAACGCCAAAAGCTCCCGCACAACATGTGCATCAAATCCCCAGGATCGCACCGGCTTAGCTGCCCTCTCAGCGGACAAGGCCCACTGCCATTAACGAAGCGGCGTTAATTTGCTGCGAACCACACTCGCGTTGGCCCGACCGTAGGTAAGGAGCAGACATGGCCCAGATTTCAGACACCCAAGACATCACCCATCAAACGGTGCTAGGCGATTTGCAGGTCACGAGCGCAGGTAGCAAAGTCAGTAATAACCCGGCCGAACTCATCGTGCAGGGCAGCCCCGGCAACGACTACCTACGCGGTGGGTTGGCCAATGAGCTGCTGATGGGCAGCGCCGGTAACGATTATCTAATCAGCGGGGGTGGCAACGATGTGCTGGTCCCCGGTGCCGGAGCTGATAGTTTGGTCGGCGGCTCAGGCAGCGATGTATTCCGGTTCGACCGAATCAGCGACAGCTATATCAGAGCCTCAGGCGAGTACACCGATGCCATCAACTATTTTGATCCCGCACATGATGTCCTCGACGTGTCGGCGTTGGGCTATAGCCATTTAGGCAATGGCTATGGCGATACCCTGCATATACGCAGCGAGCCCCTGCGCGGCATATACATTTTGGAAAGCTACGAGCAGAATGCTAACGGCCAACGTTTTGCCGTGCAGTTCTTAGCCAACAGCGGCCTTATTACCGATGCAAACTTTCAACCGCTGATCGCTGGCACCTCGCACGACGATCTGCTGCCAGGTACCGACGCCGGCGAAACCCTCAAGGGCGGCGCGGGCCGCGACACTATCGAAGCCGGTTCAGGGAATGACCGCCTATTTGGCGGCGCGGGCGGCGACACCTTGAGCGGCGGCGCGGGTGCCGACAACTTCGTATATACCCAGCTCAGCGACAGCTACCGTAACGATGCCAGTGGCAGCTACAGCAGCCGCGACCTGATCACCGACTTCAGTAGCAACGGCCATGACATGATTGACGTGTCCGCATTGGGGTTCACCGGGCTGGGTAATGGTTACAACGGTACGCTGAAGGTTGTTCTAAACCTTGCCGGCGACGCTACCGCGCTCAAATCCTTAGAGCCCGATACCCATGGCAACCGCTTCGAAATTCTGCTCAGTGGGAACCATGTCAATGAGCTCAACTCCAGCAGCGTGCTGTTTGCCCCGCCCATTGACGCGACAGCGGTCACCACACCGCAGCCGATCATCCCGGTGAATTTGGCCGGCGATGATGAGGCCAACCACCTTTATGGCTATTGGGGCGACGATACCCTGGCCGGCGGCGCCGGAAACGACACCCTCGACGGTAACGCCGGCAATGACGTGCTGACCGGTGGGTTGGGCGCCGATAAGCTCACCGGCGGATCAGGCAATGACCGTTTCGTCTTCACGAGCAGTGCCGACAGCTATGCCGGCAGCAGCGACCTGATCACTGATTTCATCTGGGGCGAAGACAAGCTCGATGTCGCCGCGCTCGGTGTGACCGGTTTGGGCAACGGCAGTAACGGCACCTTGCGCATGGCCTATGATGAAGTCAACGACCGTACCTACCTGCGTAGTAACGAGGTAGGCCCCGATGGCCACGCCTTTCAGGTCACACTCGCCGGATTCGACTACACGCGATTGATCACCGATGCCGATCTGGTGGTTGCCGATACGACAGACGTGGCGCTCCTTGGGCATGCTGCTGTTGACCAAGCGGGCTGATACCGCCTGAACAGCACAGCTTCCCACTTTTAGTTGCCTGGGCTCCTGCCAGACAGGAACTGGTTGTAGCCGCAGTCGTACTGCCTTCAGGTCCACTTTGGTGGCTCAATCTCTGATGAGTATGGCATCCGCTATGGGTCGAAAGCAGGCACTCTGCGATCGGCCGCTTTCGACCCAAATTGGGTGAAAACCTCCGAAGCGATGAGGCTGGTTAAAAACAATCAAAATTTCGCGCTTCTACGCTAACTATGAATAGCCATGTTTTAACAAATTTCACGTACGCTCGCATTCTTCGAGGTAAAGCTTGGGTTTTAACACAGCCTGGACCCAACGCGGCCGGTCAGCCTGTCAAAGAATCCAGTGGGCATTCCGCCGGCCATAAGTATTGTTTGCAGATGTACCCCAGCAACAATCAGCAGTCGATCAGCTCAACGCTCAGGCACGGTTTCATATAAGTAATTAGTCCTCGCCAGTTCGCGGGTTGCTGCTTTTCCTCGAGCTGTATCAGATATTAAAAATAGATTCTTCCTAGCCCTAGAACATATGACGTAAAGAAGCTTCTTTGCGCTGTCGAGCGGCTTGGGATCTGCCCGATGCGGAACCATGCCATCAAGCAGGGATAAGGCGATCAGATTGTCAAATTCAGCACCTTTGATGCCATGGATTGTTGTAGTGAGCCGGCAGCACCGGCATTTGAGTGCTTAGCCTCACCCAAACTATCCACAACCGCCTTCACACCAGTGACCGATACACCAACCACGCCCTCGGTCCAACCAACCCATCCCCCATCGCCGCCTCGTAAACAGGCTATTCACCTCAGCCAGCAAGTCTGACGCATGGCCGATCGCATCGGCCGCGTTCACACCTTCCACGACCTGAAACAGCGGCCGCTCCTGAGCCGCCGGCCCAACCGGACAAAACCTGTTCACAGCGGTAACGAATTCATTGTTCATGCCGCAACGCTCCTTGGGTCACGGAGCTGCCAGAAACCGTCGCCAAACGATAGAGGGTGGGAGCTGTGCGCAGGTTGGCGAACCGGTACCCAAGGACCCGGCAGACACGAATGTCTCCCACGCACCGCTGCCATAAACTGGGCTGCTGGCAGGGGAGCCGGCAGTCTAGGTGGGGCAGTTGACGCGCCTTTGGTTGTTCAGGTCGCCAAACCTGGCCGCTGGTTTTACAGCGACGCGAGGAAGGTAATGAGCAGGATCCAAAGGTGCAATATGGAGAATTTTCTGGAAATTAATTTGCGGTGTTAGAAGCGCGCGGGGAGGTGCCAAGGGCAACAACAGGGCCAGGCGCACCACAGGTGGTGGCTTGGAATACGCCTTCGCGCGCAAGCCGGAGTGCCGGGCCAAACATGAAAAAGGCCCGCTGGTCAGAGACCAGCGGGCCTTTTTCATGTTTGGTGCCCCGGGGGAGACTCGAACTCCCACTCCTTTCGAAAACGGATTTTGAATCCGCCGCGTCTACCGATTCCGCCACCGGGGCAATGGCGCGGAAGTATAGAGAGCCGCCGGGCGGCGGTCAATCAGGTTTCATAGTCAATGTGCTGATTTTCCGCTAGAATTTCCGGCCCTGTTGAGCCGAAACCATCATGCGCGTCGCCGATTTCTCCTTCAGCCTGCCCGATTCCCTGATTGCCCGCCACCCCCTGGCCGAACGCCGGGGCAGCCGTTTGCTGGTGCTGGACGGCCCTTCGGGGGCATTGGCGCACCGGCAGTTCGCCGATGTGCTGGAGTATCTGCGCCCCGGTGACCTGATGGTGTTCAACAACACCCGGGTGATCCCAGCGCGGCTGTTCGGGCAAAAGGCCAGCGGCGGCCGGGTCGAGGTGTTGGTTGAGCGGGTCACCGGCAGCCACGCGGTGCTGGCCCATGTGCGCGCCAGCAAGGCGCCGAAGGCCGGCACTCGGTTGCTGATCGACGGCGGCGGCGAGGCCGAGATGGTCGCCCGCCATGAGGCGCTGTTCGAACTGCGCTTTGCCGAGCCGGTGCTGCCGTTGCTGGAGCGGGTCGGGCACATGCCGCTGCCACCTTATATAGACCGCCCCGACGAAGCCGCCGACCGCGAGCGGTATCAAACCGTGTACGCCGAGCGTGCCGGCGCGGTCGCCGCGCCGACCGCCGGGTTGCATTTCGATGAGCCGCTGTTGGCGGCGATCCGCGCCAAGGGCGTGGAGACTGCCTTCGTCACCCTGCACGTGGGCGCCGGCACCTTCCAGCCGGTGCGGGTCGACAACATCGAAGACCACCACATGCACAAGGAGTGGCTCGAGGTGAGCGCCGAAGTGGTCGCCGCGGTCGAGGCCTGCCGTGCCCGGGGTGGCCGGGTGGTGGCGGTGGGCACCACCAGCGTGCGTTCGCTCGAAAGCGCCGCGCGTGGCGGTGTGCTCAAGCCGTTCAGCGGCGACACCGACATCTTCATCTACCCGGGCCGGCCGTTCCACGTGGTCGACGCCCTGGTGACCAATTTCCATTTGCCGGAGTCCACGCTGCTGATGCTGGTCTCGGCGTTTGCCGGTTACCCGCAAACCATGGCCGCGTATGCCGCGGCGGTGGGCAACGGCTACCGCTTTTTCAGTTACGGTGATGCCATGTTCATCACCCGCAATCCGGCGCCGGAGGCTCCCTCGAGCAGCGCGCCCGAGGAGCTTGCATGAGTCGCACCTGCCGTATGGCATTCGAGCTGTTGGCCACCGACGGCAAGGCCCGCCGTGGCCGCCTGACCTTCCCCCGTGGCGTGGTCGAAACCCCGGCGTTCATGCCGGTGGGTACCTATGGCACGGTCAAGGGCATGCTGCCGCGCGACATCGAGGCCATCGGCGCGCAGATCATCCTGGGCAACACCTTCCACCTGTGGCTGCGCCCGGGCACCGAGGTGATCAAGGCCCACGGCGACCTGCACGACTTCATGCAGTGGAAGGGGCCGATCCTCACCGATTCCGGCGGCTTCCAGGTGTTCAGCCTGGGCGCGATGCGCAAAATCAAGGAAGAGGGCGTGACCTTCGCCTCGCCGGTCGACGGCAGCAAGGTGTTCATGGGCCCGGAAGAGTCGATGCAGGTGCAGCGCGACCTGGGCTCGGACATCGTGATGATCTTCGACGAGTGCACCCCGTACCCGGCCGACCACGACACCGCGCGCAAGTCCATGGAACTGTCGCTGCGCTGGGCGCTGCGCTCGAAGAACGCCCACGCTGACAGCAGCGCGGCGCTGTTCGGCATCGTTCAGGGCGGCATGCACCAAGACCTGCGCCAGCGCTCGCTCGATGGCCTGCAGGAGATCGGCTTCGACGGCCTGGCCATTGGCGGGCTGTCGGTGGGCGAGCCGAAGGATGAAATGATCCGCGTGCTCGACTATCTGCCCGGCCTGATGCCCGCAGACAAACCTCGTTACCTTATGGGTGTTGGCAAGCCGGAAGACCTTGTGGAAGGTGTGCGCCGCGGGGTCGACATGTTCGACTGCGTGATGCCCACGCGTAATGCGCGCAACGGCCATTTGTTCATCGACACCGGCGTGCTGAAGATCCGCAACGCGGTGCACCGCCATGACGATTCACCGTTAGACCCAACCTGCGATTGCTACACCTGCCAGAATTTCTCCCGCGGCTACCTCCATCATTTGGACAAATGCGGCGAAATGCTCAGCAGCATGCTCAATACCATCCACAACTTGCGCCATTACCAGCGCTTGATGGCTGGTTTGCGCGAGGCAATCCAACAGGGTAAATTGGCCGCCTTCGTCGATGCCTTCTATGCCAAGCGCGGGTTGCCCGTGCCGCCTCTGGACTGATTTTCCCTCATTACATAATTAGCAACTGGAGCGCTACATGAGCTTGCTGAGCTTTCTGATCCCCACCGCGCAAGCGGCCGACGCCGCCGCACCTGCCAGCCCGATGGGCGGTGGTTTCGAGTGGGTTTTCCTGGTCGGCTTCCTGGTCATTTTCTACTTCATGATCTGGCGCCCACAGGCCAAGCGCGCCAAAGAGCAGAAAAACCTGCTCGGCGGCCTGCAGAAGGGCGACGAAGTGGTCACCACCGGCGGTATCGCCGGCAAGATCACCAAGGTGACCGACGATTTCATCGTGGTAGAAGTGTCTGACAACGTCGAACTCAAGTTCCAGAAGGGCGCCGTCGCGGCGACCCTGCCAAAGGGCACGCTCAAAGCGATCTGATCGGCAGTTTTTTACCTTACCGTCGGGGCGCGCAACGCGCCCCGCGTCTTGAACGGGCGGCGTGATGCTGAACAAATACCCTCTGTGGAAGTACATTCTGATCGTGGCGGTGCTGGCGGTCGGTTTTATCTATTCCGCACCCAACCTTTATCCCGATGACGCGGCCATCCAGGTGTCCGGTGCCAGCAGCGCGCTGCAGGTCACCCCGGCCGACCTGGCCAAGGCCACCCAGGCACTGACTGCCGCGGGCATCCAGGTCAAGGCCTCGAACGTTGCCGAAAACGGCAAGGGCGGTTTGTTGCGCCTGGTCAAACAGGAAGACCAACTGCCGGCCAAAGACATCGTGCGTACCGCCTTGGGCGACGACTATGTGGTGGCGCTCAACCTCGCCCCGACCACCCCGCAGTGGCTGCGCTCGGTGGGTGCACACCCGATGAAGCTGGGCCTCGACCTTTCCGGCGGCGTGCACTTCCTGCTCGAAGTCGACATGGACAAAGCCGTCGACGCGCGCCTGCAGGTGTATGAAGGCGAAGTCAAAACCGCGCTGCGCAAAGAGCAACTGCGCTACCGCAGCCTGCCGCAGGATGGCGCCGCCATTCAGCTGGGCTTCAGCGACACCGACTCCCGCGACAAGGCCCAGGCCTTGATCCGCAAGAGCTTCACCGATTTCGACATCACCACCAGCACCCGCAACGAGCTGTCGGTGCTGCGCCTGGCGCTGACTCAGGCCAAGCTCGCGGAAATCCGCGAGTACTCGATCAAGCAGAACCTCACCACCGTGCGCAACCGCGTCAACGAACTGGGCGTGGCCGAACCGCTGGTGCAGCGCCAGGGCGCCAACCGTATCGTGGTCGAGCTGCCGGGCGTGCAAGACACCGCCGAAGCCAAGCGCATCCTCGGTAAAACCGCCAACCTCGAGTTCCGCCTGGGCGCTGGCCCCGACGACACCCGCGCCAGCACCGAAACCTTCGAGTTCCGTGATGGCAGCCGCCCGCCGGCACCGGTTGAGCGTGGTTTGATCATCACCGGTGACCAGGTCACCGACGCCCAGGCCAGCTACGACGAGCACGGCCGCCCGCAAGTGAACATCAAGCTCGACGGCCACGGCGGCGACCTGATGAGCCGCGCCACCCGCTCCAACGTGGGCCGCTCCATGGCGGTGATCTTCATCGAGCAGAAGCCAACCACCAAGACGGTGCGCCAGGTGGTCGATGGCGTTGAAAAAGACGTCACCGTGCCGACCTTCACCGAAGACAAGAAGATCATCAGCCTGGCGACCATCCAGTCGCCGCTGGGCAACCAGTTCCGCATCACCGGCCTGAACGGCCAGGGTGAGTCGTCCGAACTGGCCCTGCTGCTGCGCGCCGGTGGCCTGGCCGCGCCGATGTACTTCGCCGAAGAACGCACCATCGGCCCGAGCCTGGGCGCCGACAACATCCACAAGGGCATCGACGCCTCGCTGTGGGGCATGTTGTTCGTGTCGCTGTTCATCATCGCCATCTACCGCTTCTTCGGCCTGATCGCCACCGTTGCGCTGGCGTTCAACATGGTCGTGCTGCTGGCGTTGATGTCGATCCTCGGCGCCACGCTCACCCTGCCAGGCATCGCCGGTATCGTGCTGACGATGGGCATGGCGGTCGACGCCAACGTGCTGATCTTCTCGCGTATCCGTGAAGAGATCGCCGCCGGCATGGCCGTGCAGCGCGCCATCCACGAAGGTTTCAACCGCGCCTACACCGCGATCATCGACGCCAACCTGACCAGCCTGCTGGTGGGTGGCATCCTGTTCGCCATGGGCACCGGCCCGGTCAAAGGCTTCGCAGTGACCATGTCGCTCGGTATTTTCACCTCGATGTTTACGGCCATCATGGTGACTCGCGCGATCGTCAACCTGATCTACGGCGGCCGTGACGTCAAGAAGCTGTGGATCTAAGGGGCAACCATGAAACTCAATACGATCAACTTCATGGGCGTGCGCAACGTTGCGTTTGCCCTGACCGTGTTCCTCACCATCCTGGCGCTGTTCAGCTGGTTCCATAAAGGCATCAACTTCGGCCTGGACTTCACTGGCGGTACCCAGATCGAGCTGACCTACCAAAAGCCGGCTGACCTGGGCATGGTCCGTGAAGAGCTGGCCAAGGCCGGTTACCACGAGGCCATCGTGCAGAGCTTCGGCGCGGCCAACGAGTTGCTGGTGCGCATGCCGGGCGACAACGCCAAGCTGGGCAACGACGTAGCCGCGGCCCTGCAGAAGTTCGGCGGCGACAACCCGGCCACCGTCAAGCGCGTCGAGTTCGTCGGCCCGCAGGTCGGTGAAGAGCTGCGTGACCAGGGCGGCCTGGGCATGCTGCTGGCCCTGGGTGGGGTGCTGGTGTACCTGGCGTTCCGCTTCCAGTGGAAGTTCGCCGTGGGCGCCATCGTCTCGCTGATCCACGACGTGGTGGTGACGATGGGTATCCTGTCGTTCTTCCAGATCACCTTCGACCTCACGGTACTGGCCGCGGTGCTGGCGATCATCGGCTACTCGCTCAACGACACCATCGTGGTATTCGACCGGGTGCGTGAGAACTTCCGGGTGATGCGCAAGGCCTCGCTGATCGAGAACATCAACGTCTCGACCACGCAAACCCTGCTGCGGACCATCGCCACTTCGGTGTCGACCTTGCTGGCGATCGGCGCGCTGCTGCTGTTTGGTGGCGACAACCTGTTCGGCTTCTCGCTGGCGCTGTTCATCGGCGTGATGGCCGGTACCTACTCGTCGATCTATATCGCCAACGTGGTGCTGATCTGGCTGAACCTGAACAGCGAAGACCTGATCCCGCCCGCGGCCAAAGACACGGTAGACGACCGCCCGTAACGCCTGGGCCCTACCGCTAAGCCGCTGAAAAGGCGCAAGTATTGAACTTGCGCCTTTTTTGTTGCTCCAAGGCTAGGAGGTTAACGCGCTAGCGCGAGACCGAATTCAGGAGAGCATAAACGTGAATAAATCGTTGCTGATTGGTGCAGTGCTGGGTGCTGTCGGTGTGACCGCCGGGGGTGCTGTCGCGACCTACAGCCTCGTAAAAAAAGGCCCTGAGAATGCCGTTGTGCTGGCGTCCGAGCCGATCAAGGAACAGATCAAAACCCCACGGCAGGAATGCCGTGAGGTCACCGTGACCCGCCAGCGCCCCGTACAGGATCAACACCAGATCGTGGGCAGCGTGCTCGGCGCGGTGGCCGGTGGCTTGCTGGGCAACCAGATCGGTGGCGGTGGCGGCAAGAAGATCGCCACCGTGGCAGGCGCCGTCGGCGGTGGCTACGCCGGTAACAAAGTGCAGGAGCACATGCAGAACAACGATACTTACCAGACCACCCAAACTCGCTGCAACACTGTGAACGACATCAGCGACAAGGTCGTGGGTTACAACGTGAAGTATCAGTTGAATGGCCAGGTTGGCCAGGTGCGCATGGACCACGACCCAGGTTCGAGCATCCCGGTGAACCCGCAGGGCCAACTGGTGCTGACCCAGAACCAGCCGGGGCAGCAGCCGCAGTAAGTTCAGGCAAAACAAAAAGGCCAGTCAGTTAACCTGACTGGCCTTTTTGTTTGCCGCTTACCGCTTTACCGCTTGCAGCTGAAAGCTTGAAACTTCAGTTGATATACTCGAACAACTTCACAATCCGCTGCACCCCGCCCACGCCTTGCACCAGGTTGGTGGCGCGGGTGGCTTCCTGTTGGGTCACCAGGCCCAGCAGGTAAACGATGCCGTTCTCGGTGACCACCTTGATGCGGGCCCCCGGGATGGTGCTGTCAGCGAACATCTGCGATTTGATCTTGGTGGTCAGCCAGGCGTCGTTGTTGCGCGCCAGCAACGAGGAGGGTTCGATCACCTGGATTTCGTTGTGCACGGTCTTGACCTTCTGCACCTGCGAGGCGGTTTGCCCGGCCAGTTGCTTGAGGTCTTCACGCGGGGTTTGCCCGGCTACCAGCACCACGCCGTTGAAGCTGGTCACCACGATGTGCGAACCCTGGGCGAGGTCCGGGCTGGCCTTGGAAATGTTTACCGAGACCTTGGTTTCGATCAACGAGTCGTCGATCTTGCTGCCCAGGGTGCGGGTGCCGCGGTCGTCGGTGATGCCGTCTTCGCGGGTTGCGGTGAGTACCGAGCTGCAACCACCGAGGGCGAGGCAGAGGGTCAGGGCCATGAGGCCAAAACGGCTGGGGATCATTCTTCACTCCCGAAAATAAGGCTGTCGATCAGGTCGCACAGGCAGTGGATCACCAGCAGGTGAACTTCCTGGATGCGTGCGGTGACCTGGGAAGGCACGCGGATTTCTACGTCTTCTGGCAGCAGCAGTGAGGCCATGCCACCGCCGTCGCGGCCGGTGAGGGCGACCACGGTCATGTTGCGGTCGTGGGCCGCCTGGATGGCCTGGATCACGTTGGCCGAGTTACCGCTGGTGGAAATCGCCAACAGCACGTCGCCTTCGTGGCCGATGGCGCGGATCTGCTTGGAGAACACCTCGTTGTAGCTGTAATCGTTGGCGATCGAGGTGAGCGTGGAGGTGTCGGTGGTCAGGGCGATGGCGGGCAGGCCCGGCCGTTCGCGCTCGAAGCGGTTGAGCATCTCCGAGGAAAAGTGCTGGGCATCGCCGGCCGAGCCGCCGTTGCCGCAGGCCAGTACCTTGCACTCGCTGAGCATGGCATTGACCATCACCTGGGCCGCCAGCTCGATATGGGGGGCGAGGGCGTCGATCGCTCGCAGCTTGGTGTCGATGCTGGCCTCGAACAGGCGGCGGATACGGGATTGCATGTCCATCAGAAAAACCTTGATTGAAGGCGCCCGTGGGCGGGGCGCCGCAAAACTGCGCGGTCAATCGCTATCGAATGCATGCTTCACCCAATTCAGGCCCGGGCGTGCCGGGTCGTTGCCTTCAATGGCGATCACGTCGAAACGGCAGGGCTGTTCGGCCCAGCGCGGTTGTTCGTGGAGGAAGTGCTGTGCGGCGAGGATCAGGCGGTCGCGTTTGCGCGGGTCGATACTTTCGAGTGCGCCGCCCCACTGCCGATGCTGGCGATAGCGTACTTCGGCGAATACTACTGTATCGCTATCAAGCATGACCAGATCGAGTTCACCACCGCGGCACCGCCAGTTCTGCGCCAGCAGCTGCAAACCGTGCTGGCGCAGGTGCGCCAGCGCGGTGGCTTCGGCCTCGCGGCCGGCGCGTAGATGGCTGGGGCCGCTGCTCAACGGGCGGTGTCCGGCAGCCGGCTGACCTGGCCGTTGCTGAATTCGGCCCACGGCAGTTGCCGCTCGATACGCTGGTTGGCGTTCATGCTCAGGCTGCCCGATTCACCCTCCACGCGGTTATCCGGCAAGGCCTTCAGCTGGCCCAGGCGCGGCGCCAGGGTGTAGGCGTCGGCGCCCATCGCGTAGAGCCGGCCGAGGCTGCCAGCGGCCTGTGGCCACTGCTTGACCACGGCCTGGCGCAGCGGGTCGCCAGGGTTGAGCAGCCACGGGGTTTCGCAGAAGCGAATACCGCTCATGTCGTTGTACTGGGCGCTGTCGCCGGTGGCGCTGTACACGTGGGAGGTGGCGTACACCGGCAGCTTGCCGGCGAACTGGTAGTTCAGCGTGGGCTTGATCTGCTGGGCCTGCTGCGGGGTGGCGGTGAGGTAGAGGAAGTCGACATCCTGGCGATAGCTGCCCTGGCTGTTGTCGGCGCCCTGGCGCACTTGCAGCAACTTGCCGATCTGCGCGGCCATGGCCACCGGCTGGTCGACCTGGTCATACCCCACCAGAGTGCCGCCCTCGGCGGTCCACGCCTGGCGGAACGCCGCCAGCACGCGCTCGCCGAACTCGCCGCGGGGCACCAGCGCCACGGCGCGGGTATAGCCATCGGCACGGGCGCGGCGCGCCACTTCGTGGGCTTCGTCTTCGGCGGCCAGGCCGAACTGGAACAGTTGTGCCGGGCCGGCCTGGGCGTTGTCGCTGTAGTTCAGCGCCAGGGTGGTGATGGGCAGTTGCGGGCGGCTGCTGATCTGCTTGACGAGGTTTTTCTCCAGCGGGCCGACCACCAGTTGCACGCCAGCAGCCTGGGCCTGGCGGTAGAAGTCGTCGATGTTGGTGATGCGCGAGCTGTCGAACACCTGGATCTGCGGGGCCTTCTGGCCGCTTTGCAGGGCCTGGAAGTGGGCGGCCATGAAGCCGTCGCGCAGGGCCTTGGCGACGCTCGCCAGTTGCCCCTGTTGCGGCAGCAGCAGGGCGATCTTGTCGAGCGGCTGGCTGGTCAGGGCCATCAGTTGGGTGAGCTGCTCGGGCAGTTGGCGCGCGGCCGGGTGGTTCGGGTGCTGGGCCTGCCAGGCGCTGATCGAGGCCTTTTGTTGCTCGAGGGTGCCGGCGGTCTTGACGGTGGCGGCCAGGCTCAGCCAACCGGCGAGGTCGTCATTGCCGCTGGGTTGCAGTTGGTCGGCCGGCAGGCCCATCACCAGTTGCCAGATGGCCTCGTTGTTGGCCTGGGCTTGCTCCGGGCTGAGCATCGGCCCGTAGAACACCCGTTCGCGGGCGGCGGCCAGGGCCTGGCCGTCGGCCTCGAGGGCGCGGGCGCGCACGCTGCCGGTGCGCACTTGCTGGTCCATCGGCAGCTCGCCCAGGTGTTGCAGGCTGGGGTGTTGCAGCGCGCTGAGGGCGCCCTTGGCGTCGTTGCGGCCCAGGGCCAGCTCGGCGGCCAGGGTGCTGGCGAACACTTGCTGGGCGGGCTTGAGCTGCTCGAGCGGCACCTGGGCAAGGATTTGCGACGCGCGGGCGGCATCGTTTTGCTGCGCGGCCTTATCGGCGGCGCTCAGCCGCAGCAGGGCGGCGTCTTGCGGCGAGCCGGCGCTGCTGGCCTGCTGCAGCAGTTGCTCGACGCTGGCGTCTGGCGTTCGCGGCAGCTCGCCCAGCCGGGAAGTGGGGCTGCTGGCGCAGGCAGCCAGCAGAACGGCAAGGCAAAGGGCCCATAACGGCCGCAAACAACCTGTCATGTACATCTTCCTGATACGAGAGCATTGGCATTGGATTGTAACCAAGGGTGGGCGCCGGCGCGATGGCAAGGGCATGAAAGCCGCGGCAGGGTGGTAAACCAATGCCGCGCCCGCAGGCGCGTTACAATGGCCGCTTTTGCTGACCCCAAGGTGTGTGCTGTGACTGTTTCCGATGCTACAGATTCAACTTTTGGCACACTTTATGTTGTCGCCACGCCTATCGGGAACCTCGACGACATGAGCGTGCGCGCCTTGCGGGTGCTCAAAGACGTGGCCCTGATCGCCGCCGAAGACACCCGCCACTCGCAGCGCCTGCTCCAGCACTTCGGTATTCAAACGCCGCTGGCCGCCTGCCACGACCACAACGAGCGCGAAGAAGGCGGGCGCTTCCTCGCCCGGCTGCGCGGCGGTGATGACGTCGCGCTGGTCTCCGATGCTGGCACGCCGTTGATCTCCGACCCTGGCTACCACTTGGTGCGCCAAGCGCGCGAGGCCGGTATCCGGGTGGTGCCGGTGCCGGGGGCCTGCGCCTTGATCGCCGCGCTGTCCGCCGCCGGCCTGCCGTCCGATCGCTTCATCTTCGAGGGCTTCTTGCCGGCCAAAGCCGCCGGCCGCCAGGCGCGCCTGCAAGCGCTGAATGAAGAGCCACGCACCTTGATCTTCTATGAAGCCCCGCACCGCATCCTCGACAGCCTGCGCGACATGGCCGCGGCCTTTGGCCCGGAGCGCCCGGCGCTGTTGGCGCGGGAGATCACCAAGACCTTCGAAACCCTCAAGGGCCTGCCTTTGTCTGAGCTGTGCGGGTTCGTTGAGCAGGACAGCAACCAGCAGCGCGGCGAGTGCGTGGTGCTGGTGGCCGGCTTCACCGCGCCGGAAGGCGGCGAGGCGGTGAGCGCCGAGGGCCTGCGGGTGCTCGACCTGCTCCTTGAAGAGATGCCGCTCAAGCGCGCCGCGGCGCTGGCCGCGAGCATTACCGGCGAGCGCAAGAATGCGCTGTACCAGGCGGGCCTGGCGCGCAAAGAGCCGGCCGGCGGTTGATGCAGCGGGGGGGATCCGGTAACCTTGCCGGCGGAGAGTCGATCGGACAGTCGCTGCCGCCGTTTGTTCCGCAAACAGCGGGGGAGGAAAGTCCGGGCTCCATAGGGCAGGGTGCCAGGTAATGCCTGGGGGGCGCGAGCCTACGGAAAGTGCCACAGAAAATAACCGCCTAAGCGCTTCGGCGCCGGTAAGGGTGAAAAGGTGCGGTAAGAGCGCACCGCGCGGCTGGTAACAGTTCGTGGTCAAGGTAAACCCCACTCGGAGCAAGACCAAATAGGGTTCCATGGGCGTGGCCCGCGCTGGAACCGGGTAGGTTGCTAAAGATGTCCAGTGATGGCCATCGTAGAGGAATGACTGTCCTCGACAGAACCCGGCTTATAGATCGACTCTCCACCTCCTTCCTTCTGCTGCTTCGATAGCAGAAACATTTTTTTAATACCGAAAGAATCTTAATCCTCAGAAGTTACTTTAACTTTTCTCCGTATTTCATTGACTTGCGGCCCGTCTGCCAGTCAAAGCCCCTCCTTTATCAGGCCTTTCCTCAGTATTCCCCTCCTAAATCACCGTTCTATAAGGCTTTTCCTTACGAACGCGCCTTGACGGTGCAGGGAATGGGTTCCTATAGTGTGCGCGAGTGGTGGAAAGTGGCACGAAGTGGGAAAAACAGGCAGAACAGGAACCTAATCGGGGTAGCGCAGAGTGTTTCGCGGAGCCAATGCCATCAGTCTCGACGCCAAGGGTCGTCTCGCTATGCCGAGCCGGTACCGTGACGAGCTGAATTCGCGTAGCTCCGGGCAAATGATCATCACCATCGATACGGTCGACCCCTGCCTGAACGTGTACCCGCTCGACGAATGGGAAATCATCGAAACCAAGCTGCGTGCCCTGCCTTCGTTGCGAGACGAGGTCAAGCGGCTGCAGCGTTTGCTCATTGGTAATGCGGTGGATCTGGAACTCGACTCGAGCGGTCGCTTCCTGGTGCCGCCGCGTTTGCGCGATTACGCGAAGCTGGACAAACGGGCAATGCTCGTGGGCCAGTTGAACAAGTTTCAACTGTGGGACGAGGACACCTGGAATGCCGTGAGCGCCGAGGACCTCGAAGCAATTAAACAACCGGGCGCGATGCCTGATGAACTGCGTGATTTGATCCTGTGACCATGAATAGCGGCTTTAACCACATCACCGTTCTGCTGGGCGAGGCCGTCGAGGCCTTGGCTGTGCGCGCTGATGGCTGCTATATGGACGGCACCTTCGGCCGCGGCGGACACAGCCGTGCGATCCTCGCCCGGCTGGGGCCGGGTGGCCGCCTGCAGGGCTTCGACAAAGATCCCCAAGCCATTGCCACCGGGCAAGCGCTGGCGGCCGAAGACGGCCGCTTCGTCATTGTGCAGCGCAGTTTTGCCGAGATGGCCGCGCAAGCCGCCGAGGCCGGCGTGGCCGGGCAGGTGGCGGGCGTGCTGCTCGACCTCGGCGTGTCGTCGCCGCAACTCGACGACCCGGAACGCGGTTTCAGCTTCCTCAACGACGGCCCGCTCGACATGCGTATGGACCCGGCCCGCGGCGTCAGCGCGGCGGCGTTCATCGCCAGCGCCAGCGAAGAAGAGATCGCCCGGGTATTCAAGGATTACGGCGAAGAGCGCTTCGCCAAGCGCATGGCCCGCGCCGTGGTGCAGCGCCGCGAACAACAGCCGTTCGAGCGCACTGCCGACCTCGCCCAGGTTCTTAAAGACGCCAACCCCGCCTGGGAAAAACACAAGCACCCAGCCACCCGTGCGTTCCAGGGCCTGCGCATTCATGTGAACAACGAACTGGCCGACCTCGAGGCAGGCCTGGCGGCCGCCCTCGACGTGCTCGAAGTGGGCGGCCGGCTGGTGGTGATCAGCTTCCACTCCCTCGAAGACCGCATCGTCAAGCTGTTCATGCGCCGCCTCGAGAAGGGCGAAGCCGACAACCTGCCGCGCAACCTGCCGGTGCGGGTCGAGCCGTTCAAGCCGGTGATCAAGACCCTCGGCAAGGCGCAGTTCGCCTCCGACGCCGAGCTCGCGGCCAACCCGCGTGCGCGCAGCGCGGTGATGCGCGTGGCGGAGAAGCTGCGATGAGCAAGCTGTTCTTCAAGCCACTGCCTACCGGCAGCACCTTGCTGTTGATGCTGTTTGTTGGCGTGCTCGGTTCGGCCGTGGCCGTGGCCTACAGCGCGCACTTGAACCGCACTCTGCTCAACAGCCTGTACACCGAGCTGAACGACCGCGACAAGGCCCAGGCCGAATGGGGCCGGTTGATCCTCGAGCAAAGCACCTGGACGGCCAACAGCCGCATCGAGGCGCTGGCTTCCGAGCAGTTGAAAATGCGCGTGCCCGACGCCGCTGAAATTCGCATGGTGAAGCCATGATGAAGCTCGACGGCGCACTCTTCCCCTGGCGGTTTCGCCTGGTATTGGGCCTGCTCGGCCTGATGGTGCTGGGCATCAGCGCGCAAATCATCTACCTGCAGTTGATCGACGACGACTTCCTCAAGGGCCAGGGCGACGCCCGCAGCCTGCGGCATATCCCGATCCCGGCGCACCGCGGGCTGATCACCGACCGCAACGGCGAGCCGCTGGCGGTGAGTACCCCGGTCAGCACCCTGTGGGCCAACCCCAAGGAAATGCAAGGCGACAAAAACCGCTGGCCAGACCTCGCCCGCGCCCTCGGGCAAGACCCTGCCCAGCTCAGCGAGCGCCTTGAAGCCAACGCCGGCAAGGAGTTCATCTACCTGGTGCGCGGGCTGACGCCTGAACAAGGCCAGGGCGTGATGGACCTGAAAGTCCCGGGCGTGTACAGCCTCGAAGAATTCCGCCGCTTCTACCCGGCCGGCGACACCACCGCGCACATGGTCGGCTTCACCGACCTCGACGACCACGGCCGCGAAGGGGTCGAGCTGGCCTATGAAGACTGGCTGGCTGGCGTGCCCGGCCGGCGCCAGGTGCTCAAGGACCGGCGCGGCCATCTGATCCGCGACATCCAGGTGACCAAGAATGCCAAGGCCGGGAAAACCCTGGCCTTGTCCATTGACCTGCGCCTGCAATACCTGGCCACCCGCGAGCTGCGCAAGGCCATCCAGGAGCAGCAAGCCAAGGCTGGCAGCCTGGTGATCATGGACGTGAAAACCGGCGAAGTGCTGGCCATGGTCAACATGCCCACCTACAACCCCAACAACCGCCGCACGATGATCCCCGCCGCCATGCGCAACCGGGCGATCATCGACGTGTTCGAGCCCGGTTCGACCATGAAGCCGCTGTCGATGAGCGCCGCGCTGGAAACCGGCCGCTGGAAGCCATCGGACAAGGTCGAGGTGTACCCCGGTTCGTTGCAACTGGGCCGCTACACCATCAAGGACGTGTCCAAGTCCGAGGGCCCGGTGCTCGACCTCACCGGCATCCTGATCAACTCCTCCAACGTCGGCATGAGCAAGGTGGCCTTCGACGTGGGTGGCGAAAACATCTACCGGGTCATGGCCTCGGTCGGCCTGGGCCAGTATTCGGGTCTGGGCTTCCCGGGCGAACGCGTGGGCAACCTGCCTAACCACCGCGAGTGGCACAAGGCCGAAACCGCGACGTTGTCTTACGGCTACGGGTTGTCGGTCACCGCGCTGCAGTTGGTGCACGCCTACGCCACCCTGGCCAACCACGGCAAGCTGGTGCCGCTGTCGATCCTCAAGGTCGACGGCCCGCCGGCCAGCACTCAGGTCATCCCGCAAAACGTGGCGGACACCATCCAGGGCATGCTCCAGCAAGTGATCGAAGCGCCGCGCGGTGTGTACCGTGCCCAGGTGCCGGGTTACCACGTGGCGGGCAAGTCGGGTACCGCGCGTAAGGCCACCGTGGGTTCGCGTGGTTACACCGAAAACGCCTACCGCTCGCTGTTCGCCGGCTTCGGCCCGATGAGCGACCCGCGCTACGCGGTGGTGGTGGTGATCGACGAGCCCAGCGCCGGCGGTTACTTCGGCGGCCTGGTCTCGGCGCCGGTGTTCAGCAAAGTGATGTCGGGCACCCTGCGCCTGATGAACGTGCCGCCGGATAACCTCCAGGCCACGCCGCAGCAGCAGGCAGTGAACACCCCGGTACCGGTCAAGGGAGGGCGCGGCTGATGAGCGCGAACCTGACCCGCCTGTTCACCCAGGCCAGCCAAGACCCGCTGATCCGCGAGCTGACCCTCGACAGCCGCAACGTGCGCCCCGGCGACCTGTTCCTGGCGGTGCCCGGTGCCCGGGTAGACGGCCGCGACCACATGGACGACGCCCTGGCCCACGGCGCCGCGGCCATCGCCTATGAAGCCGAAGGCGCCACCGTGCTGCCGCTCACCGACGTGCCGCTGATCCCGGTCAAGCACCTGGCCAGCCAGTTGTCGGCGATCGCCGGGCGCTTTTATGGCGAGCCCAGCCGGCTGCTGCGGATGATCGGCGTGACCGGCACCAACGGTAAAACCACCACCACCCAATTGATCGCCCAGGGCCTCGATGCGCTGGGCGAGCGCTGCGGCACCCTCGGTACCCTCGGCAGTGGCTTCGTCGGCGCCATCGCCGCCGGCAAGCTGACCACGCCGGATGCGATCACCGTGCAAGCCACCCTCACCGACCTGCGCAAGGCCGGTGCCCAGGCCGTGGCCATGGAAGTGTCGTCTCACGCGCTGGAGCAGGGCCGGGTGGCGGCGCTGGAATTCGACGTCGCGGTGTTCACCAACCTCACCCGCGACCACCTCGACTACCACGGCAGCATGCAGGCCTATGGCGAGGCCAAGGCGCGCCTGTTCGCCTGGCCGGGCCTGGCCTGCCGGGTGATCAACCTCGACGACGCCTTCGGCCGCGAACTGGCCGGGCGCGAGCACGGCTCGCGGCTGATCACCTACAGTTGCGAACACCCCAGCGCCACCCTGTACTGCCGCGATGCGCGCTTCGGCGACCATGGCATCCAGGCGGTGCTGGTCACCGGCCAAGGCGAATACACCCTGCGCAGCCCGCTGCTGGGCCCGTTCAACCTGAGCAACATCCTCGCGGCGGTCGCGGTGCTGGTTGCCCTGGGCCACCCGCTGGACGAAACCCTCAAGGTGGTGGCGCGCTTCCACGGCCCCGCCGGGCGTGTGCAGCAGGTCGGCGGCGGCAAGCTGCCGTTGGTGGTGGTGGACTATTCCCACACCCCTGACGCGCTGGAAAAAATCCTCCAGGCCATGCGCCCCCACACCCAGGGCGAACTGCTCTGCGTGTTCGGCTGCGGCGGCGACCGCGACCGCGGCAAGCGCCCGGAAATGGCCGCCATCGCCGAGCGCCTGGCTGACCGCGTGATGGTTACCGACGACAACCCGCGCAGCGAAGCGCCGCAGGGCATTTTCGACGACATCCGCGCCGGCTTCGCCCAGCCCGAGGCCGTGCGCTTCGTGGCCGGCCGTGGCCTGGCGATCGCCCAGGCGGTGGCCGCCGCCAACGCCGGTGACCTGATCGTGATCGCCGGCAAGGGCCATGAGGACTACCAAGAGATCGACGGCGTGCGCCAGCCGTTTTCCGACGTTGCAGAGGCCGAGAAGGCCCTGGCTACCTGGGAGGTGGCCCATGCTTGAAGCCTATTCGCTGAGCCAGCTCGCCAGCCCCCTCAACGCCCGCCTGCTGGGCGCCGACGCCACCTTCACCGGGGTGGCCATCGACAGCCGCGCGATCGGCGCCGGGCAACTGTTCGTGGCCCTGGCCGGCCCGCGTTTCGACGGCCATGACTATTTGGCCGAGGTCGCCGCCAAGGGCGCGGTGGCCGCGCTGGTACAACGTGAAGTGCCGGGTGCGCCGCTGCCGCAACTGTTGGTCGCAGACACCCGCCTGGCGCTGGGCCAATTGGGCGCCTACAACCGTGCCCGCTTCGCCAGGCCGGTGGCGGCCATCACCGGCTCCAGCGGCAAAACCACGGTGAAGGAAATGCTCGCCAGCATCCTGCGCCAGCAAGGCCCGGTGCTGGCCACCCGTGGCAACCTGAACAACGACCTCGGCGCCCCGCTGACCCTGCTCGAACTGGCGCCGGAGCACCAGCACGCGGTGATCGAGCTGGGCGCCTCGCGCATTGGCGAGATCCGCTACACCGTGGGCCTGGCCGCGCCGCAGGTGGTGCTGATCAACAACGCCGGCACCGCCCACGTGGGCGAGTTCGGCGGCCCGGAGAAAATCGTCGAAGCCAAGGGCGAGATTCTCGAAGGCCTGGGGCAGGGCGGTACCGCCGTGCTCAACCTCGACGATAAAGCCTTCCCGATCTGGAAGGCCCGCGCCGGCGCCCACCGGGTGCTGAGCTTCTCGCTCGGCAACCCCGAGGCGAGCTTTTACGCGCGTAACATCAGCAGCGACGCCCGCGGCTGCCCGGCGTTCGAGCTGGCCAGCGGCGCCGGCGCGGTGGCCGTGCAACTGAACGTACTGGGCCGCCACAACGTGGCCAACGCCACCGCCGCGGCGGCCGCCGCCAGCGCGCTGGGCGTGCCGCTGGCGCTGATCGCCGCCGGCCTGAACGCGGTGCAACCGGTCAAGGGCCGCACCGTGGCCAGCCTGACCGCCGAAGGCACCCGGGTGATTGACGACACTTACAACGCCAACCCCTCCTCGGTGCGCGCTGCCGTTGATATACTCGCCGGCTTTTCCGGCCGCACCGTCCTGGTGCTCGGAGACATCGGCGAATTGGGCGCCTGGGCTGAAGCCGGCCACCGCGAGGTGGGCGACTACGCCCGGGGCCGCGTCGATGCGTTGTACGCCGTAGGCCCGCTGATGGCCAACGCGGTAAGCGCATTCGGCCCCCAGGCCCGCCATTTCGATACCCAAGCTGAGCTGATCAACGCCGTTCGCGGCGAGTTGGCCAGTGACACCACTATTTTGATCAAGGGCTCGCGTAGCGCTGCGATGGAACACGTCGTGGCGGCACTCTGCGGTGCCGGCGGGGAGAAACATTAATGCTTTTGCTGTTGGCCACATTCATGCAGCAGTTCTACAAGGGCTTCGCGGTCTTCCAGTACCTGACCCTGCGCGGGATCCTGGGTGTGCTGACTGCGCTGGTTCTCGCGCTGTGGCTGGGGCCGTGGATGATCCGTACCCTGCAGATTCGCCAGATCGGCCAGGCCGTGCGTAATGACGGGCCGCAGTCGCACCTGTCGAAATCCGGCACCCCGACCATGGGCGGCGCGCTCATCCTGTCGGCCATCGGCATCAGCACCCTGCTCTGGGCTGACCTCACCAACCGCTATGTCTGGACCGTGCTGGTGGTGACCTTCCTGTTCGGCGCCATCGGTTGGGTCGACGACTACCGCAAGGTGATCGAAAAGAACTCCCGTGGCCTGCCTAGCCGCTGGAAGTACTTCTGGCAGTCGGTGTTTGGCCTGGGCGCCGCGGTGTTTCTGTATGTCACCGCCAACAGCCCGGTCGACACCGTGCTGATCATCCCGATGCTCAAGGACGCCAGCATCCCCCTGGGCGCTGGCTTCATGGTGCTGGCGTACCTGGTGATCGTCGGTTCGAGCAACGCGGTCAACCTCACCGACGGCCTCGATGGCCTGGCGATCATGCCCACGGTGATGGTTGGCGGCGCGCTGGGGATCTTCTGCTACCTGTCGGGTAACGTGAAGTTCGCCGAATACCTGTTGATCCCCTACGTGCCGGGCGCCGGCGAGTTGATCGTGTTCTGCGGCGCGCTGATCGGCGCCGGGCTGGGCTTCCTGTGGTTCAACACCTACCCGGCCCAGGTGTTCATGGGCGACGTCGGCGCGCTGGCGCTGGGCGCCGCGCTGGGCACCATCGCGGTGATCGTGCGCCAGGAAATCGTGTTGTTCATCATGGGCGGTGTGTTCGTGATGGAAACCCTGTCGGTGGTGATCCAGGTCGCGTCGTTCAAGCTGACCGGCCGGCGGGTGTTCCGCATGGCGCCGATCCACCACCATTTCGAACTCAAAGGCTGGCCCGAACCCCGGGTGATCGTGCGCTTCTGGATCATTACCGTGATCCTCGTGCTGATCGGCCTTGCCACGCTGAAGCTGAGGTAGGCGCCGTGTCCCTGATCGCTTCTGACCAGTTCCGCATCGTTGTCGGCCTCGGCAAGAGCGGCATGTCCCTGGTTCGCTTCCTGGCGAACCGGGGCGTGCCCTTTGCCGTGGCCGACACCCGCGAGAACCCGCCAGAACTCGAGGCGCTGCGCCGTGACTACCCGCAGGTCGAGGTGCGCTGCGGCGAGCTCGACGTCGATTTCCTCTGCCGCGCCAGCGAGCTGTACGTGAGCCCCGGCCTGGCCCTGGCCACCCCGGCGCTGCAGCAGGCGGCCGCGCGCGGCGTGGTGCTGTCTGGAGACATCGAGCTGTTCACGCGCCACGCGCGCGCGCCGATCGTGGCGATCACCGGCTCCAACGCCAAAAGCACCGTGACCACCCTGGTCGGCGAGATGGCCCTGGCCGCCGGCAAGCGCGTGGCGGTAGGCGGCAACCTGGGCACCCCGGCGCTCGATCTGCTCGCCGACGACGCCGAGCTGTACGTGCTCGAGCTGTCGAGCTTCCAGCTTGAAACCACTCACCAGTTGGGCGCGGCGGTGGCCACGGTGCTGAACATCAGCGAAGACCACATGGACCGCTACAGCGGCATGCCGGCCTACCACCTGGCCAAGCACCGGATTTTCCGCGGCGCCCGCCAGGTGGTGGTCAACCGCCAGGACGCGCTGTCGCGGCCGTTGCTGGGCGAGGGTGTGCCGTGCTGGACGTTCGGCCTCAACGCGCCGGACTTCAACGCCTTTGGCCTGCGTGAAGACGGCGGGCAAAAATACCTGGCGCGCGCCTTCGAGCTGCTGCTGCCGGTGAGCGAACTGAAGGTGCGCGGCGCGCACAACCAGGCCAATGCCCTGGCCGCCCTGGCGCTCGGCCACGCCGCCGGGCTGCCGATGGCGCCGATGCTGCAGGCCCTGCGTGAATTCACCGGGCTGGTGCATCGCTGCCAGTGGGTGCGCGAGCTGAACGGCGCGGCCTGGTACGACGACTCCAAGGCCACCAACGTCGGCGCCGCGCTGGCCGCCATCGAAGGCCTGGGCGCCGACATCGCCGGCAAGCTGGTGCTGATCGCCGGCGGCGACGGCAAGGGCGCGGACTTCTCCGGGCTGAAAAACGCCGTGGCCAAGCACTGCCGCGCGGTGGTGCTGCTCGGCCGTGACGGCCCGGCCATCGGCGAAGCCCTGGGCGAAGGCGTGCCGCGCGTGCGGGTGGGCTCGCTGGCCGAGGCCATCGCCCGTTGCGCCGAGCTCGCCGAGCCGGGCGACGCGGTGCTGCTGTCGCCGGCCTGCGCCAGTTTCGACATGTTCAAGAACTACGAAGAACGCGGGCGCCTGTTCGCCGAAGCGGTGAGGGCGCTGCCATGATCTTCAACGTCATCAAGCCGTTCCCGTCGCCGCTGATCAGCAACCGCGGCGTCGATATCGACTTCCCGATGCTGGCCGGCTGCCTGGCGCTGCTGGGCCTGGGCCTGGTGATGATCACTTCCGCCTCCTCGGAAGTGGCCGCCGCGCAAATGGGCAACCCGCTCTACCACATGATCCGCCACATCGTGTACCTGGTGATCGGCCTGGGCGCGGCGTGCATCACCATGATGATCCCCATCGCCACCTGGCAGCGCCTGGGCCCGTGGCTGTTGCTGTGCGCCTTCGGCGTGCTGCTGGCGGTACTGGTGCCGGGGCTGGGCCGCGAGGTCAACGGTTCGATGCGCTGGATCGGCTTTGGCGCGTTCAACGTGCAGCCCTCGGAAATCGCCAAGGTGTTCGTGGTGATGTTCCTCGGTGGCTACTTGATCCGCCGCCAAACCGAAGTGCGCGAAAGCTGGATGGGCTTTCTCAAGCCGCTGATCGTGCTGCTGCCGATGGCCTTCCTGTTGTTGATGGAGCCCGACTTCGGCGCCACCGTGGTGATGATGGGCGCGGCCGGCGCCATGCTGTTCCTCGGTGGCGTGGGCCTGTTCCGTTTCAGCCTGCTGGTGGCCGGCGCGGTGTTCGCGGTAGTGGCGCTGGTGTATGCCCAGCCCTACCGGATGGCCCGCTTGGTAACCTTCACCGACCCGTGGTCCGACCAGTTTGGCTCGGGCTACCAGCTCACCCAGGCGCTGATCGCCTTCGGCCGTGGGGGCTGGTTCGGCGTGGGCCTGGGCAACAGCGTGCAGAAGCAGTTCTACCTGCCCGAAGCGCACACCGACTTCGTCTTCTCGGTACTGGCCGAAGAGCTCGGCGTGATCGGTTCGCTGTGCACCGTGGCGCTGTTCGTGTTCGTGTGCATCCGCGGGATGTACATCGGCATGTGGGCCGAGCGCGCCAAGCAGTATTTCTCCGCCTATGTGGCCTATGGGCTGTCGTTCCTGTGGATCGGCCAGTTCCTGATCAACATCGGTGTGAACGTCGGCCTGCTGCCGACCAAGGGCCTGACCCTGCCGTTCCTCAGCTATGGCGGCAGCTCGCTGGTGATCTGCTGCGCCTGCCTGGGCTTGCTCCTGCGCATCGAGTGGGAGGCGCGCCATGCGCTGGGCAGCGAGGAGGTGGAGTTCAGCGAAAGCGACTTCGCCGAGGAGGCCTACCATGGGCGCTAACGTGCTGATCATGGCTGGCGGCACCGGAGGCCATGTGTTCCCGGCGCTGGCGTGCGCCCGCGAGTTCCAGGCCCGTGGCTACACCGTGCACTGGCTCGGCACCCCGCGCGGCATCGAGAACGACCTGGTGCCCCGCGCCGGCCTGCCGCTGCACCTGATCAACGTCAGCGGCCTGCGCGGCAAGGGCCTGGCGGCGTTGCTCAAGGCGCCGTTCGTGCTGCTTAACGCCCTGCGCCAGGCGCGCCGGCTGATGCGTGAGCTGCAACCGGTGTGCGTGGTCGGCTTTGGTGGCTACGTGACCGGCCCCGGCGGCCTGGCCGCGCGGTTGGCCGGGGTGCCGGTGGTGGTGCATGAACAGAACGCCGTGGCCGGTACCGCCAATCGGTTGCTGGTGCCTTTGGCCAGCCGGGTCTGCGAAGCTTTCCCCGATACCTTCAAGGCCTTGGCCAAGCGCCGCACCACCGGCAACCCGGTGCGCCCGGAGCTGTTCCTCGAAACCCCACGGCAAGTGCTCGGTGGCCGCCGTACCCGGCTGCTGGTGATGGGCGGCAGCCTGGGTTCGGAGCCGTTGAACAAGCTGGTGCCGCAGGCGCTGGCACAGGTGCCCGGCGAGTATCGCCCCGAGGTGTTCCACCAAGCTGGCAAGCAGCACGGTGATGTGACCCAGCAGCGTTACAGCGAGGCGAACGTGGAGGCCAAGGTCGCCCCGTTCATCGATGACATGGCCCAGGCCTACGCCTGGGCCGACTTGGTGATCTGCCGCGCCGGCGCGCTCACCGTCAGCGAACTGGCCGCCGCCGGCCTGCCGTCGGTGCTGGTGCCGCTGCCGCACGCGATCGACGACCACCAGACCCGCAATGCCGATTATCTGGCACGGGAGGGCGCTGCCTTCCTGATGCCGCAAGCGACGACGGGCGCCACGGAACTGGCCGCGCGCCTGAAAGAGGTTTTGATGCAACCGGAAAAACTCAGCGCCATGGCCGCCACCGCGCGGCGCCTGGCCAAACCCGATGCCACGCGCACGGTGGTCGACGTTTGCCTGGAGGTGGCCCATGGTTGAAAACCAGAAGGCCATGCCGCAACCGGAGATGCGCCGTATCCGCCACATTCACTTCGTCGGGATCGGCGGCGTGGGCATGTGCGGCATCGCCGAAGTACTGCTGAACCTGGGTTACCAGGTGTCGGGCTCTGACCTGAAAACCTCGCCGGTGACCGACCGCCTGCAGCGCTTCGGCGCGCAGATTTTCGTCGGCCACCGCGCCGAGAACGCCGCCGCCGCCGATGTGCTGGTGGTGTCGAGCGCGGTCAACGCCAGCAACCCGGAAGTGGCCACCGCCCTGGAGCGGCGCATCCCCGTGGTGCCGCGCGCCGAGATGCTCGCCGAGCTGATGCGCTACCGCCACGGCATCGCCGTGGCCGGCACCCATGGCAAAACCACTACCACCAGCCTGCTGGCCTCGGTGTTCGCCGCCGGCGGGCTGGACCCGACCTTCGTGATCGGTGGCCGCCTGACCGCCGCCGGTACCAACGCCCAGTTGGGCACCAGCCGCTACCTGATCGCCGAAGCCGACGAGAGCGACGCCAGCTTCCTGCACCTGCAGCCGCTGGTCGCGGTGGTCACCAACATCGACGCCGACCACATGGCCACCTACGAGGGGGACTTCAACAAACTGAAGAAAACCTTCGTCGAGTTCCTCCACAACCTGCCGTTCTACGGCCTGGCGGTGGTGTGCCTGGATGACCCGGTGGTGCGCGAGATCCTCCCGCAGGTGGCCCGCCCCACGCTCACCTATGGCGTCAGCGAAGCGGCCGACGTGCGCGCGATCAACATCCGCCAGCAGGGCATGCGCACCTTCTTCACCGTGCTGCGCCCTGACCGCGAGCCGTTGGAGGTGTCGGTCAACATGCCGGGCAACCACAACGTGCTCAACGCCCTGGCCACCATCGCCATCGCCACCGACGAGGGCATCAGCGACGAAGCCATCGTGCAGGGGCTGTCGGGCTTCCAGGGCGTGGGCCGGCGCTTCCAGGTGTATGGCGAGCTGCCGGTCGAAGGCGGCGAGGTGATGCTGGTCGACGACTACGGCCACCACCCGCGCGAAGTCGCCGCGGTGATCAACGCCATTCGTGGCGGCTGGCCGGAGCGCCGTTTGGTGATGGTCTACCAGCCGCACCGCTTCAGCCGCACCCGCGACCTGTACGACGATTTCGTGCAGGTGCTGGGCGACGCCAATGTGCTGCTGCTGATGGAAGTCTACCCGGCCGGCGAAGAGCCGATCCCGGGCGCCGACAGCCGCCAGCTGTGCCACAGCATCCGCCAGCGCGGCAAGCTCGACCCCATCTACGTGGAGCGTGGCGCCGAGCTGGCGCCGCTGGTCAAGCCGCTGCTGCGCGCCGGCGACATCCTGCTCTGCCAGGGTGCCGGCGACGTCGGCTCGATCGCCCCGCAACTGATCAAAAGCCCGCTGTTCACCAGCGGCAAGGGGAACTGACATGGCCCAGTACGACAGCCTGCGCAGCACCCTGATGCCCTCGGACTTCGGCCGCGTGGCCGTGCTGTATGGCGGCAAGAGCGCCGAGCGCGAGGTGTCGCTGAAATCGGGCGCCCAGGTGCTGGGCGCATTGCAGGCCGCGGGTGTGAACGCCTTCGGCATCGACGTGGGCGACGACCTGCTGGCGGTGCTGCAGCGTGAACACATCGACCGCGCGTTCATCGTGCTGCACGGCCGTGGCGGCGAAGACGGCAGCATGCAGGGCCTGCTTGAGGTGCTGGGCATCCCCTACACCGGCAGCGGCGTGCTGGCCTCGGCGCTGGCGATGGACAAGCTGCGCACCAAGCAGGTGTGGCAGAGTTTGGGCATCCCGACCCCGCGCCACGCGGTGCTGGCCAGCGCCGCCGATTGTTTTTCCGCGGCCGAGGAACTGGGCTTCCCTTTGATCGTCAAACCGGCCCATGAAGGTTCAAGTATCGGTATGGCGAAAGTGACCAGCGCTGAACAACTGGTCGACGCCTGGAAAGACGCCAGCACCTACGATTCGCAAGTGTTGGTCGAGCAGTGGATCAGCGGCCCGGAGTACACCGTGGCCACCCTGCGTGACCAGCCCCTGCCCGCGATTGCCCTGGGCACCCCCCACGCGTTCTACGACTACGACGCCAAGTACCTGGCCTCCGACACCCAGTACCGCATCCCCTGTGGCCTGCCCGCCGAGCAAGAGCAGGCCCTGGCCGCGCTGTGCCAGCGCGCCTGCGATGCGTTGGGCATCGCTGGCTGGGCCCGGGTAGACGTGATGCAGGACGCCGCGGGCGATTTCTGGCTGCTGGAAGTGAACACCGCGCCGGGGATGACCGATCACAGCCTGGTGCCGATGGCCGCACGTGCCGCCGGCCTGGATTTCCAACAACTGGTGCTTTCCATCCTGGCCGCCAGCGTAGCGGCCCGAGGTTAACGACATGCGTGGCGCGTCGATCCGTCATCAGCAACCGCTCCCCAGCCGCAAGGTACCGCCGCGCGGTGCCAGCCGTATGGTGGCCAAGGAGCCGTTGTCCGTGCGCTTGCCCAAGCCGGGCACCGGCTGGCTGAAAAAACTGCTGTGGCCGGTGGTGCTGGTCGGCCTCGGCGTGGGCACCTGGTACGGCACCCAGTACGCGATGCCGTACGTCGACCGCCCGATCACCCGCATCAACGTGCAGGGCGACCTCAGCTACATCAGCCAGGAGTCGATCCAGCAGCGCATCGGCCCGTACGTGAACCAGCGTTTCTTCAGCATCGACCTGAACAGCCTGGCCACGGACCTTTCCACCATGCCGTGGATCGCCCACGCCGAAGTGCGGCGGGTGTGGCCCGACCAGGTGGTGATCCGCCTGGAAGAGCAACTGCCGGTCGCGCGCTGGGGCGACGACCAATTGTTGAACAACCAGGGCCAGGCGTTCGCGCCACGGGAGTTGGCCAACTATGAGCGCCTGCCGCAGCTGTTCGGGCCGCAGCGGGCGCAACAGCAGGTCATGCAGCAGTATCAAGTGCTTAGCCAGATGCTTCGGCCCCTGGGCTTCTCCATCGCACGGCTTGAATTGCGTGAACGCGGCAGCTGGTTCCTGACCACCGGCGCGACCAACGCCGGCCCGGGGATCGAATTGCTGCTGGGGCGTGATCGCCTGGTGGAGAAGTTGCGCCGGTTCATTGCCATTTACGACAAAACCCTGAAAGACCAGATCACGAATATTGCCCGCGTCGATCTGCGCTACTCCAACGGCCTGGCCGTGGGGTGGCGTGATCCGGCAGCGGCGGCGCCGGGCCCTGCGGCCGTGGCGAAGAATTGACAAGAGGCAGCACAATGGCAAACGCGCAAAGCGGCAAAATGATCGTCGGGCTGGATATCGGCACCTCCAAGGTGGTGGCGCTGGTAGGCGAAGTCGCGGCCGATGGCACCCTGGAAATCGTCGGGATCGGTACGCACCCGTCCCGTGGCCTGAAAAAAGGCGTGGTGGTGAACATCGAATCCACCGTGCAATCGATCCAGCGGGCTGTGGAAGAAGCCCAACTGATGGCCGGCTGCCGTATCCACTCGGCGTTCGTCGGCGTGGCCGGTAACCATATCCGCAGCCTGAACTCCCACGGCATCGTCGCCATCCGCGACCGCGAAGTGAGCACCGCCGACCTCGAGCGCGTGCTCGACGCCGCCCAGGCCGTGGCCATCCCGGCTGACCAGCGGGTGCTGCACACCCTGCCGCAGGACTACGTGATCGACAACCAGGAGGGCGTGCGCGAGCCGCTGGGGATGTCGGGCGTGCGCCTCGAAGCCAAGGTGCACGTGGTCACCTGCGCGGTAAACGCCGCGCAGAACATCGAGAAATGCGTGCGCCGGTGCGGCCTGGAAATCGACGACATCATCCTCGAGCAACTGGCCTCGGCCTACTCGGTGCTCACCGATGACGAAAAAGAGCTGGGCGTGTGCCTGGTCGATATCGGCGGCGGCACCACCGACATCGCCATCTTCACCGAAGGCGCGATCCGCCACACCGCGGTGATCCCGATCGCCGGCGACCAGGTCACCAACGACATCGCCATGGCGCTGCGCACCCCGACCCAGTACGCCGAAGAGATCAAGGTGCGTTACGCCTGCTGCCTGGCCAAGCTGGCCGGCGCCGGTGAAACCATCAAGGTCCCGAGCGTGGGCGACCGCCCACCGCGCGAACTGTCGCGCCAGGCCCTGGCCGAAGTGGTCGAGCCGCGCTACGACGAACTGTTCACGCTGATCCAGGCCGAGCTGCGCCGCAGCGGCTACGAAGACCTGATCCCGGCGGGCATCGTGCTCACCGGCGGCACGTCGAAAATGGAAGGCGCGGTCGAGTTGGCCGAAGAGATTTTCCACATGCCGGTGCGCCTGGGCGTGCCGCACAGCGTGCGTGGGCTCGAGGACGTGATCCGCAGCCCTATCTATTCGACGGGCGTAGGGCTTCTGACCTACGGCCTGCAGAAGCAATCCGAGGGCGTGACGCTCACCGGCCTGACCGGTAACAGCCATCACTACGCCAGCGAGGAACCCAAGGCTCCGGTGTTCGAGCGGATCAAGCGTTGGGTGCAAGGCAATTTCTGATTCAGATTCAGCAGTAGCAGTAGGCGAAAAACTAATAGAGAAATAAGGAGAGGGAACATGTTCGAGCTCGTAGATAACGTTCCACAAAGCCCGGTCATCAAAGTGATCGGTGTGGGCGGTGGCGGTGGCAATGCCGTGAACCACATGGTCAAGAGCAACATCGAGGGCGTTGAGTTCATCTGCGCCAACACCGATGCTCAGGCCCTGAAAAACATCGGTGCGCGCACCATTCTGCAACTGGGTACCGGCGTGACCAAGGGCCTGGGCGCTGGCGCCAACCCGGAAATCGGCCGCCAGGCGGCGATGGAAGACCGCGAGCGCATCGCCGAAGTGCTGCAGGGCACCAACATGGTGTTCATCACCACCGGCATGGGCGGCGGTACCGGTACCGGCGCGGCGCCGATCATCGCTGAAGTCGCCAAGGAAATGGGCATCCTGACCGTGGCCGTGGTCACCCGCCCGTTCCCGTTCGAGGGCCGCAAGCGCATGCAGATCGCCGACGAAGGCATCCGCGCGCTGCAAGACAGCGTTGACTCGCTGATCACCATCCCGAACGAAAAACTGCTGACCATCCTCGGCAAAGACGCCAGCCTGCTGTCGGCGTTCGCCAAGGCTGACGACGTGCTGGCCGGCGCCGTGCGCGGGATCTCCGACATCATCAAGCGCCCGGGCATGATCAACGTCGACTTCGCCGACGTGCGCACCGTGATGAGCGAAATGGGCATGGCGATGATGGGCACCGGCGCGGCCAGCGGCCCGAACCGTGCTCGCGAAGCCACCGAAGCGGCCATCCGCAACCCACTGCTCGAAGATGTGAACCTGCAGGGCGCCCGCGGCATCCTGGTGAACATCACCGCCGGCCCAGACCTGTCGCTGGGTGAATACTCCGACGTGGGTAACATCATCGAAGCGTTCGCCTCCGACCAGGCCATGGTCAAGGTCGGCACCGTGATCGACCCCGACATGCGCGACGAGCTGCACGTGACCGTGGTTGCCACCGGCCTGGGCGCACGCCTGGAAAAACCCACCAAGGTGGTCGACAACACCCTGCAAACCGCCAGCGTGCCGTCTCAGGCCGCCCAGGCTCCGGCCTCGCAGCGCCCCGAGCAACCGGCGGTGAACTACCGTGACCTCGACCGCCCGACGGTGATGCGCAACCAGGCCCACGCCAGTGCCGCGGCCGCCGCTAAAATGAATCCGCATGACGACCTGGACTACCTGGACATCCCGGCATTCCTGCGTCGCCAAGCTGATTAATTTTATTTATCAGGAGTATTAGGGTGATTGGTGTTCAGCAAAGGCGGGGTCTGCTATGATCCCCAGCCTTTGTTGATACCAGTTCGCACCAGCGCTGAAGCGGCCACTGCCATGATTAAACAACGCACTCTGAAGAACATCATCCGTGCCACCGGCGTCGGCCTGCACTCGGGGGAAAAGGTCTACCTCACCCTCAAGCCCGCGCCCGTGGATACCGGCATCGTGTTCCTGCGGACCGACCTTGACCCAGTGGTCAAGGTAACGGCCCATGCCCTGAACGTCGGTGAAACCACCATGTCGACCACGCTGTTCAACGGCGACGTGAAGGTCGACACCGTCGAGCATCTCCTGT
Organism: Pseudomonas sp. NPDC007930; assembly: GCF_042958985.1. NCBI lineage: Bacteria > Pseudomonadati > Pseudomonadota > Gammaproteobacteria > Pseudomonadales > Pseudomonadaceae > Pseudomonas > Pseudomonas sp. NPDC007930. Next base: position 18,922 of record NZ_JBIBKC010000001.1, on the reverse strand, counting down.
CGGCCATGGCAGGCCTTGGGATCGATAACGCCTACGTCGAGCTCTCGGCCTCTGAAGTACCGATCATGGACGGCAGTGCCGGCCCCTTCGTATTCCTGATTCAATCGGCAGGCCTCGAAGAACAGGACGCGCCGAAGAAGTTCATCCGCATCCTGCGTGAAGTCACGGTGGAAGAGGGCGACAAGCGCGCCACCTTCGTACCGTTCGAAGGCTTCAAGGTCAGTTTCGAGATCTTCTTTGACCACCCTGTGTTCAAGGACCGTACCCAAACCGCAAGTGTCGATTTCTCCAGCACTTCCTTCGTCAAGGAAGTCAGCCGGGCCCGCACCTTCGGTTTCATGAGTGACCTGGAATACATGCGCAAGCATAACCGGGCGCTGGGCGGCAGCGTCGAGAACGCCATCGTGGTCGACAAGGAAGGCGTGTTGAACGAAGACGGGCTTCGCTACGAAGACGAATTCGTCAAACACAAGATCCTCGACGCCATCGGCGACCTCTACCTGCTGGGCAACAGCCTGATCGGCGAGTACCGCGGCTTCAAGTCCGGCCACGCGCTGAACAACCGGCTGCTGCGCAAGCTGATCGAGCACCCGGACGCCTATGAAGTGGTCACTTTCGAAGACGCGAGCACCGCGCCGATCTCGTACATGCGGCCTGTAGCAGCCGTATAAGTTCGAACAGTCTCTTCTCTATTATTCAAGGCCACCGCAAGGTGGCCTTTTTTATTTTGCGCGCCAGAAAATGGCGCCAGGCTTTTTTGCCCTTTGCCTACTTCTTCCCATGCCGGGCCAAGCGCTCCAGCGCCGCCCGCAACGCGGGGTCGGTGATCCCCTCGGCGGTCGCCTGCAACGTCTCGGCCGCCTCGGCCGACAACACCGTGCCGGTGTGGGCGCGGGTGGCCCCTTCCTGGGAAGGCTTGACCTTGATCAGGATGCGCATCAGCCCGGCGAATTCCGGCAGGGCCTGAAGGTCACGCTGCAGGCGGCGTTGTTGGTAGCGCAGGCGGGTGGACCACTGGCTGTCTGTTACAACCAGCAACAACGTGCCCTCGCGCCAACTGGCCAGGCGGCAATGGGGCCGCGCCGCCGGTTGCAGTTGGCCATCGAGCAGCCGCTGCAGGTGCGACAGCCGCACGGTCTGGCTGAACAACGCCTTCAACGGGCGGGCCTCGCGCAACACCACCAGGGGCTCGCGGGCAAAATGAGGACGAAAGGCCATGGGCGCTCGGGGAGCAGGGAGAGTGCCGGCGATGGTAACAGAAACCGCAGGCACGCCCTCAAGCCTGAACAGGGCTTCATGACGATTGTTTCAGCCGCCTTGAAGTTGGAAAATATGCCCCTATTGTGTATCGGCCCCGTAAAAGCGCTATGCCAGTATCGTGGTACATCACCACTTTCCTCACCATCGTTTCCGGGTAGAATGCTCGTTCGCGTGCGGCCATGAGGGCTGCTCGGGCGACTCTTGGGGCCGCCCTCCATCCCTATGTGTGGAAGATCCAGCCAATATGTTTTCGCCTTTGTTGAAGAAACTTTTCGGGAGCAAGAACGAGCGCGAGGTCAAGCGCATGCTCAAGGCGGTCGCCACCGTCAATGCCTTCGAAGAGAAGATGGTGGCCCTGTCGGACGAACAGCTTCGGGCCAAGACCGAAGAATTCCGGGCGCGCCTGGCAAAGGGTGAAACCCTCGATCAACTGCTGCCTGAAGCCTTCGCCGTATGCCGTGAGGCCGGCAAGCGCGTGATGGGCATGCGCCACTTCGACGTTCAGCTGATCGGCGGCATGACGCTGCACGAAGGCAACATCGCCGAAATGCGCACCGGTGAAGGTAAAACCCTGGTGGGTACCCTGGCGGTGTACCTCAACGCCTTGGCTGGCAAGGGTGTACACGTGGTCACGGTGAACGATTACCTGGCCCGCCGCGACGCCAACTGGATGCGCCCGCTGTATGAATTCCTCGGCCTGTCGGTCGGCATCATCGTGCCGTTCCAGCCACCGGAAGAAAAACGCGCCGCCTACGGCAGCGACATCACCTACGGCACCAACAACGAATTCGGTTTCGACTACCTGCGCGACAACATGGCCTTCAGCCTGGAAGACAAATTCCAGCGCGAGCTGAATTTCGCCGTGATCGACGAAGTCGACTCCATCCTCATCGACGAAGCGCGCACGCCGCTGATCATCTCCGGCCAGGCCGAAGACAGCTCGCGGCTGTACATCGAGATCAACAAGCTGATCCCGCGCCTGAAGCAGCACGTCGAGGAAGTCGAAGGCCAGGTGACCGCCGAAGGCCACTTCACCATCGACGAGAAGTCCCGCCAGGTCGAGCTCAACGAAGCCGGCCACCAGTACGTCGAAGAAATGCTCACCCAGGTCGGCCTGCTGGCCGAGGGCGAGAGCCTCTACTCGGCGCACAACCTGGGCCTGCTGACCCACGTGTACGCCGCCCTGCGCGCGCACAAGCTGTTCAACCGCAACGTCGAATACATCGTGCAAGACGGCCAGATCGTACTGGTCGACGAACACACCGGCCGCACCATGCCGGGCCGCCGCCTCTCCGAGGGCCTGCACCAGGCCATCGAGGCGAAGGAAAACGTCAACATCCAGGCCGAGAGCCAGACCCTGGCCTCGACCACCTTCCAGAACTACTTCCGCCTGTACAACAAGCTCTCGGGCATGACCGGTACGGCTGACACCGAAGCGTTCGAATTCCAGCAAATCTACAGCCTGCCGGTGGTGGTGGTGCCGCCGAACCGGCCGTTGGCGCGCAAGGACCACAACGACCTGGTGTACCTGACCGCCGACGAGAAATACACCGCGATCGTCGCCGACATCAAAGAGAGCATGGCCAAGGGCCGGCCGGTGCTGGTGGGTACCGCCACCATCGAAACCTCCGAGCACATGGCCGCGCTGCTGCGCCAGGAAGGCATCGAGCACAAGGTGCTCAACGCCAAGTTCCACGAGAAGGAAGCCGAGATCATCGCCCAGGCCGGCCGCCCCGGCGCGCTGACCATCGCCACCAACATGGCCGGCCGTGGTACCGACATCCTGCTCGGCGGCAACTGGGAAGTCGAAGTGGCGGCGCTGGAAAACCCCAGCGCCGAACAGGTCGCGCAGATCAAGGCCGAGTGGCAAAAACGCCACCAGCAAGTGCTCGAGGCCGGTGGCCTGCACGTGATCGCCTCCGAGCGCCACGAATCGCGGCGTATCGACAACCAGCTGCGTGGCCGTGCCGGCCGCCAGGGTGACGCCGGCTCCAGCCGCTTCTACCTGTCGCTCGAAGACCCGCTGATGCGCATCTTCGCCTCCGACCGCGTGAAGAACTTCATGAAGGCCCTGGGCATGCAGTCTGGCGAGGCCATCGAACACCGCATGGTCACCAACGCCATCGAAAAGGCCCAGCGCAAGGTCGAAGGGCGCAACTTCGACATCCGCAAGCAATTGCTCGAATACGACGACGTCAACAACGAGCAGCGCAAGGTGATCTACCACATGCGCAACAGCCTGCTGGCGGCGCAGAACATCGGCGACACCATCGAAGGCTTCCGCCAGGAAGTGCTCGACACCACTGTGGGCCAGTACATCCCGCCGCAGTCGCTGCCTGAACAGTGGGACATCGCCGGGCTCGAAGCTGCCCTGCTGAGCGACTTCGCCGTCAAGCTGCCGATCCAGCAATGGCTCGACGACGACGAAAAGCTCTACGAAGAAACCCTGCGCGAAAAACTGCTGGTGGAAATTCTCGCTGCTTACAACGAGAAGGAAGAACAAGCCAGCGCCGACGCCCTGCGTACCTTCGAGAAGCAAATCCTGCTGCGCGTGCTCGACGACCTGTGGAAAGACCACCTCTCCACCATGGACCACCTGCGCCACGGCATTCACCTGCGCGGTTACGCGCAGAAGAACCCCAAGCAGGAGTACAAGCGCGAGTCGTTCGCGCTGTTCCAGGAGCTGCTCGACTCGATCAAGCGCGATACCATCCGCGTGCTCTCGCACGTGCAGGTACGCCGCGAAGACCCTGCCGAAGAAGAAGCCCGGCTGCGCCGCGAAGCCGAAGAGCTGGCCCAGCGCATGCAGTTCCAGCACGCCGAAGCCCCCGGCCTGGAACAGCCCGAAGCGCTGGAAGAGGGCGGTGACACCGCGGTCGCGGCGCTGGCCCCGGCGCCGGTGCGCAATGACCAGAAACTCGGCCGCAACGAGTTATGCTGGTGCGGCTCGGGCAAGAAATTCAAGCACTGCCACGGCCGCATCGAATAAGCGCCTGGCCTTGCCTTGATCATCGCGCCGCGCCGGTTATGCCGCCGCGGCGTTTTACCATTATCAGCACTGCTTCAGAGGAGCGTTTCCATGGCTGTCGGTCTTGGCCCCCTGCCTACCCTGCATCCGGTCCCCGGTTTCGAACTCGGTATCGCCTCGGCCGGTATCAAGCGCCCAGGCCGTAAAGACGTGGTCGTGATGCGCTGCGCCGAAGGCTCCAGCGTGGCCGGTGTGTTCACCACCAACGCCTTTTGCGCGGCCCCGGTGATCATCGCCAAACAGCGCGCCAGCGGCACCGTGCGCTACCTGCTGACCAACACCGGCAATGCCAACGCCGGCACCGGCGCCCCAGGCATGGCCGCCGCCGAGCGCACCTGCGCCAGCCTCGCCGCCCTGACCGGCGTAGACGCCAGCGCCGTGCTGCCGTTCTCCACCGGCGTGATCGGTGAGCCGCTGCCGGTCGAGAAGATCGAAAGCGCCCTGCAGGCCGCCCTGGACGACCTCTCGGAAAACCACTGGGCCGAAGCCGCGACCGGCATCATGACCACCGACACCCTGCCCAAGGGCGCCAGCCGGCAGTTCACCCACGCCGGCGTGACCGTAACCGTCACCGGCATCAGCAAGGGCGCCGGGATGATCCGCCCGAACATGGCGACCATGCTCGGTTACATCGCCACCGACGCCAAGGTCGCCCCAGGCGTGCTGCAAGACCTGATCCGCGACGGCGCGAACAAGTCGTTCAACCGCATCACCATCGACGGCGACACCTCGACCAACGACTGCTGCATGTTGATCGCCACCGGCCAGGCCAACCTGCCGGAAGTCACCGAAGCCCGTGGCGAGCTGTTCGCCGCGCTCAAGCAAGCGGTGTTCGAGGTGTGCATGGAGGTGGCCCAGGCCATCGTGCGTGACGGCGAAGGCGCCACCAAGTTCGTCACCGTGCAGGTGAACGGCGGCGGCAACCACCAGGAATGCCTGGACGTCGGCTACGCCGTGGCCCACTCGCCGCTGATCAAGACCGCATTGTTCGCCTCGGACCCGAACTGGGGGCGCATCCTCGCCGCCGTGGGCCGTGCCGGGGTGCCGAACCTCGACGTGAGCAAAATCGACGTATTCCTGGGTGATGTGTGCATCACCGAGCAGGGCGGCCGCGCCGCCAGCTACACCGAAGCGCAAGGCGCGGCGGTGATGGCCCGTGAAGAGATCAGCATCCGTATCGAGCTGGGCCGCGGCGACTGCGCCGAGACCATCTGGACCACGGACCTTTCCCACGAATACGTGAAAATCAACGCCGAATACCGTACGTAAGCCCACGCGCGCAAGGAGCCCGCCATGCAACTGATCATCGCCGATAAACGTTACTCGTCCTGGTCCTTGCGTGGCTGGCTGGCCGTGCGCCTGGCCGCGGTGCCCTGCGAAGAGGTGATGGTACGCCTGTTCCAGCCCGGCACTCGCGCGCGCATTCTTCAATACTCGCCCGCCGGCAAGGTACCGGTGCTCGTGACCGAGCACGGCACCATCGCCGACAGCCTGGCGATTGCCGAATACCTCGCGGACCACCACCCCGGCCTCTGGCCGCGGGACGTGGCCGCCCGCGCCCAGGCCCGCTCGGCCTGCGAGCAGATGCACAGCGGCTTCATGGCGCTGCGCCAGGCGATGCCCTTCGACCTGCGCCGCGACCAGGCGCTTGAGCCCATGCCGGCTGACGTACAGGCCGACATCGAGCGCATGCTCGCCCTCTGGGGCGAATGCCGCGCGCTGAAAACCAGCGACGGCCCGTGGCTGTTCGGCCAGTTGTCGCTGGCCGACGCCTATTTTGCCCCGGTCGCGGTGCGCCTGCGCACCTACCAGGTGGCGCTGCCGCCCGAGGCGGCGGCGTATGTTGAGACCATCTACCAGTGGCCGGCCTTCCAGGCCTGGCGGCAAGCTGGCTTGGAGGAAGTGTGAAACGCATTCATGTCATGGCCGCGGTGATCCGCGGCCAAGGCGGGCGCATCCTGATCGCCCGCCGCGCCGAAAGCCAACACCAGGGCGGCCTGTGGGAATTCCCCGGTGGCAAGCTCGAAGCCGATGAAGCCCCCCGCGCCGGCCTGGCGCGGGAGCTGGCCGAAGAGCTGGGCATCCGCGTGGAGCAGGCGCGGCCACTGATCACCATCCCCCACGATTACCCCGACAAGCACGTGCTGCTGGATGTCTGGGAAGTCACCGCGTTCAGCGGCGAGCCCCACGGCGCCGAGGGCCAGCCGCTGGCCTGGGTGCTGCCCAAAGAACTGCCCAACTACGACTTCCCGGCCGCCAACGCGCCGATCATCGCCGCCGCCACCTTGCCGGCGCAGTACCTGATCACCCCAGACGGGCTCGAAGTGCCCGCCTTGCTGCAAGGCCTGCAAGCCGCCCTGGCCAATGGCATTGGCCTGGTGCAGTTGCGCGCGCCGAACATGTACGACCCTAAATACCGCGACATGGCGGTCGACGCCGTGGGCCTGTGCGCAGGCAAGGCGCTGCTGATGCTCAAGGGCCCGCTGGAATGGACCGGGGACTTCCCCGCCGCCGGCTGGCACCTGAGCGCCGAGCAACTGCGCAAGTACGCCCCGCTGGGCCGGCCGTTCCCCAAGCACCGTTGGCTGGCGGCTTCCTGCCACAACGCCGAGGAGCTGCAACTGGCGCGGCAGTTGGACGTCGACTTCGTCACCCTGTCGCCAGTGCAACCCACCCAGACCCACCCCGAGGCCACGCCACTGGGCTGGGATGCCGCGCAGCAGTTGCTGGCCGGCTTCGACCGGCCGGCGTTCCTGCTCGGCGGGGTAGGGCCGGAGGACCAAGCGCGCGCCTGGGCCGCCGGTGCCCAAGGGGTGGCCGGGATCCGCGCGTTCTGGCCGGCCTGAGGCCCCGTGGGGCGGGTTTCTGTGGCAAAATGGCGTAGTGCCATAAATGGACAGGCACTACAGCACAGGGGCTATCGGAACGTGAACGTCGCAACCCAACCGGGCGCAGCCAACATCGCCAGCGCTGTCGCCAGCAGCGTGCGTTATCACGGCCGCAAGGCCAGCCGCCAGGGCAGCGAGCAGCGCCGCCAGGAAATCCTCGATGCCGCCATGCGCATCGTGGTCCGCGACGGCGTACGCGGCGTGCGCCACCGCGCGGTGGCGGCCGAAGCCGGAGTGCCGTTGTCGGCCACCACCTACTATTTCAAAGACATCGAAGACCTCCTCGCCGACACCTTCGCCCGCTACGTGGAGCGCAGCGCGGCGTATCTGGCCAAGCTCTGGGCGACCACCGAAGACATCCTCCGCGACCTGATCGCCGAAGGCGACGGCAGCCCGGCGGCGCGCTCGCGGCTGGCCGACGACATCGCCCAGATGGTCGCCGACTACGTGCACAAGCAAGTGCTCACCCGCCGCGATTACCTGATGGCCGAGCAGGCCTTCCGCCAAGAGGCCTTGCTCACCCCACGGCTGGCGGCGCTGGTGGCTGACCACGAAGGTATTCTGCTGCGCGGCGCGGTGCACATCCTCCAGGTGTTGGGCTCGCGCCAACCCGAGCAGGATGGCCAGGTGTTGACGGCGATCATCGGCCGGATGGAATATCAGGCCTTGCTCGGCGCCGAGCTGCCCGCCGCCGGCGATGGCCCGGCGGTAGACCCGCTGCTGGCAACCCTGACCCGCTTCATGCACCTGATCCTGGCGGCGGCCTGAAGCGCCCACACCCAAGGAGGCCCGGATGACCGGCTGGCGAATGGCCCGCGCCGCGCTGATCGGCGTGCTGCTCAGCGTACTGCTCAGCGGCTGCCTGGCCACCTTCGATGACCTGCTCGGCGAGGGTGAAAAAGCCCCGCCTGGCTTGCTTGGCCGCTGGGTCGCGCGCAACGCCTGGGGCGACCACCTGAACCTCGAAGTGCGCCGCACCGGGCCGCAGCACTACGCGGCCATCAGTTACCCACAAGGCACCCAGGGCCCGCGCGACGAAGCACTGTTTCGCGTCAGCCGCCACGGCGAGCGCTGGTACGCCAGCGCGCCACTGCCGGCGGCGCTGGGCGGCCGCCATGGCTTGGTGGGCTTCGAACTCACCGCCCAGGGCGAACTGGTGATCTACGCGCTGGACCTCGCCACCGTGCAGCAAGCCATCGCCGCCCACGAGCTGGCCGGCGAGCGCTTCGACACCGACCAGGGCCAGGGCGTGGCCGTGCGCAGCGCCCCCGGCCAGGTGTTCGCCTGGCTCGATGACCCCGCCCATTCCGATGCCTTCACGGAAATCGCCCGCTACCGCCGCGCCGGGCGCAATTAAACAAGGAGCCCCACGTGGACGAGTACCAGCAAACCGTGCGCAGCCTGTCTGACCGCATCGTCGCGGCGCAAACGCCGATCCGCGTACTCGACGCGGTGAAGTGGGGCGATGAGATCAAGCAGGGCTTTCTAAAGGCCACGGGCAAGGCACTGCCCGAGGTAGACCGCGCCTATTATCAAAACCGCCCGCTGGCCTTCGACGGCCCGGCGGTGAAGCTCGAATTCCAGAACATCGAGCGCGACATCACCCGCCAGTTGGGGCAGTTCAACCCGGTGGGGCAGATCATGCGGCGCATGTGCAAGGAGTACCGCATGGTGGTGCGCATGCTCGAGGCGCGCGGCACCGAGGACTTCGGCTTGATCTCCCAGGAGCTGTACGGCGCCGCCTCGGATGCCTTCCATGCCGGTGACCCGACCCTGGCCGACCTTGGCCTGATGCTCTCGGATTACCTCAACAACATTGCCGGGCGTGGCGACCTCAAGGACGAGCCCAAGAACCTCACCGCCAAAGACGCCGTGGCCATGCTGCAAAGCCGGCTGAACCGCACCTTTGGCGAAGCGGAAGACACCATCCGGGTGTTCGAGTCCGACGGCATCGTCGCTGACGCCGCCGCCGGCGCGGACTACATCAAGGTGCGCAGCGACGCGATGTTCAACGAGCGCGACGTGCGCGCGCTGGAAGTACACGAAGGCCTGGTGCACGTGGGCACCACCCTCAACGGCCAGAACCAGCCCATCTGCACCTTCCTGGCCAAGGGCCCGCCGTCGTCGACGGTGACCCAGGAAGGCCTGGCCATCCTGATGGAAGTGATCGCCTTTGCCTCCTACCCCAGCCGCCTGCGCAAGCTCACCAACCGCACCCGGGCGATCCACATGGTCGAGCAAGGCGCGGATTTTCTTCAGGTGTTCGAGTTCTTCCGCGAGCAAGGCTTCGACATGGCGCAAAGCTACAGCAACGCCAGCCGGGTGTTCCGCGGCTCTACCCCGACCGGGCTGCCCTTCACCAAGGATTTGTCGTACCTGAAGGGCTTTATCATGATCTACAACTACATTCAGTTGGCGGTGCGCAAAGGCAAGCTTGAGCAGATACCGTTGCTGTTCTGCGGTAAAACCACCCTCGAAGACATGCGCACCCTGCGCCAACTGGTCGAAGAGGGCCTGGTGGTGCCACCGAAGTACTTGCCGCAGCAGTTCCGTGACATGAACGCGCTGTCGGCGTGGATGTGTTTCTCGAACTTCCTCAACCACCTGAGCCTGGACCGGATTGAAGCGGACTACGCGAATATTCTCTAACGCCCTCTGGCTCAGCCTGGCGCTGTGCCTGGGCGGCTGCAGCAGCCTGCTGTTCTACCCCGAACGCGCGGTGCCGCTAACCCCAGCGCGGGCCAAGCTCGAGTACCGAGACGTCACCCTGGCCACCGCCGATGGCCTGCGCCTGCACGGCTGGTGGCTGCCAGCCAAGGCGGGGGTGGCGGTGAAGGGCACGGTGCTGCAGTTGCACGGTAACGGCGGCAACATGGCCTGGCACCTGGGCGGGGTGTACTGGTTGCCGGCCGAGGGTTACCAGGTGCTGATGGTCGATTACCGCGGCTATGGGCAGTCCGAGGGCGAGCCCACGCTGCCGGCGTTGTATCAGGACATCGACGCTGCCCTGGCCTGGCTCGATGCCGCCCCCGAGGTGCAAGGCACCCCGCGGGTGCTGCTGGGGCAGAGCATCGGCGGCGCCTTGGCGGTGCACTACCTGGCCAGCCACCCCGAGCGCCAGCGGCAGTTCAAGGCCCTGGTGCTCGATGACGCCCCCGCCAGCTACCGCGGCGCCGCCCGCACCGCGCTGGCGACCTCCTGGCTGACCTGGCCACTGCAGGTGCCACTGGCCTGGGCCGTGCCCGACGGCGACAGCGCGGTGCACGGCGCCCCGGCCCTTACCGAGGTGCCCAAGCTGGTGTTCCAGAGCCTCGACGACCCCATCGTGCCGCTGGCCAATGGCATCACCCTGTACAAAGCCCTGCCGCCGCCGCGCGTGCTGCAACTCACCCGTGGCGGGCACGTGCAAACCTTCGCCGACCCCACCTGGCGCCAGGTGCTGCTGCGCTACCTCGAAGACCCAGGGCATTTCGATGGGTTGAGGCGGTTGGGTGAGGTGCCGAATTATCCGTAGGGCTTCAGGGCCTCTCGCCCGGCACAGCCGGAGTGCCGGACCACGGCCTCCCACCAGATTTGTGTAAGTCATTGATTAAAGAGGCAATACAAAGCCAGTGGGAGGCCGGCTGTGCCGGGCGAGGGGCCCGCAAGCCTTACCCAAACCTCAGCCCATACACCCCCTGCACCCACTCCACGAACACCCGCACCCGCGCCGACAACTGCTTGCGATAAGGGTACAGCGCCGTCACCGGCATCGCCGGGCTTGCCCAGCCGCTGAGCACTTCCACCAGCCGCCCGGCGCGCAGGTCGTCTTCGACGTGGTAACGCGGCATCTGCACCAGCCCGCAGCCGCGCAGGGCGCACACGCCGTAGCTTTCGGCGTCGTTCACGGCCATCCAGCCCTTGGCCGGGAAGCGCTTGAGCTCGCCCTCGACCCACAGCTCGAAGGGGTACTCCAGCTGGCCGCTGGCGGCCACGAAGCGTACCGCCTGGTGCTCGGCGAGGTCTTCGGGCCGCTGTGGCGTGCCGTGGGCGGCCAGGTACGCCGGGCTGGCGCAGACCACCTGCGGCATCTGTGCGAGCGGCCGGGCGATCAGGGTTGAGTCCCGCGGCACGCCGGCGCGGATCACCAGGTCGATGCCTTCGCCGACCAGGTCGACCAGCCGGTCGCTGCAGCTGATCGTCAGCGCCACCCGGGGGTAGCGCCGGTGGAAGTCATCGATGTGCGGCAGCACGATGCGCGCGGCCTGAGTGCTGCTCAGGTCGACCCGCAGCGCGCCGCTGGGGTTGCTCGCCAGGTTGCGCAGGCTGCCTTCGGCTTCGGCCAGCTCGCCGAGAATGAACACGCAGCGCTCATAGAACGCCTGGCCCTCCGGGGTAGGGCGCACGTGGCGGGTGGTGCGCTCGAGCAAGCGGGTGGCCAGGTGGCTTTCCAACTGCTTGATGGCATGGGTGGCGGTGGCACGGGGAATGCTCAGGCCCGCCGCGGCGCGGCTGAAACTGGCGCTTTCGACGATGCGGGTGAACAGCTCGAGGGTGGCGAGGCGGTCCATGATTGTTGATGCCTGTTGAATAGAGTTGGCCAAATAGGCCTGTTTATCCAGCCAAAAGCAACCTGCAGAATGGTCTCAACTTCAAACCGTTCAGGAGTAAGGCCCATGAGCACTTCTACTTCCCCTGTTGCCTTGGTCACCGGCGGCTCGCGCGGCATTGGCCTGGCCATCGCCCAGCGCTTGGCCGCGGATGGCTTCAGCGTGGCGTTGAACTACGCCGGCAACGCCGCCAAGGCCGAAGAGGCCGTTCGCGCCCTGCGGGCGGCCGGCGCCCAGGCCGAGGCAATCCAGGGCGACATCAGCCAGCCAGCCGATGTGGCGCGCCTGTTCGACGCCGCCCAAGCCTTGGGCGAGCTGCAGGTGGTGGTCAACAGCGCCGGGGTAATGAGCATGGCGCCGATCGCCAGCGAGCACCTCGCCGCGCTGGACCAGATGCTCGCCGTCAACCTGCGCGGGGCGTTCCTGGTGCTGGCCGAGGCCGCCCAGCGGCTGCGCGAAGGCGGGCGGATCATCGCGCTGTCGAGCAGCGTGATCGCCAAGGCGTTCCCCGCCTATGGGCCGTATATCGCCAGCAAGGCCGGGGTCGAAGGCCTGGTGCACGTGCTGGCCAACGAACTGCGCGGGCGCGGCATCACGGTGAACGCGGTGGCGCCAGGGCCGGTGGAAACCGAGCTGTTCCTCAACGGTAAAAGCCCGGAAACCGTGGCGCAGATCGCCAAGCTGGCGCCGCTGGAGCGCATCGGCCAGCCGGATGAAATCGCCAGCGCGGTGGCGTTCCTCGCCGGCCCTGACGGGCGTTGGGTGAATGCCCAGGTGCTGCGGGTCAACGGCGGGATGGCGTAGGAAGTTGCAAGGGGCAAAGAGCAAGCCGCAAGTGCACAGCGCTTCAGCTTACCGCTTACGGCTTGCCCCTTGCCTCTGCCTCCCACAACACCTCCGCCACCCCTTGGCGGCGGGCGATGATCCGCGCCGCGACGAACAGCAAGTCCGATACCCGGTTGATATACGCCAGCGCCACCGGCCCCAGCGGCTCTACCTCGTGCAGCGCCTGGCAGCGGCGTTCGGCGGTGCGGGCCTGGCTGCGGCACAGGTGGGCCTGGGCGATCAGCAGGCTGCCACCGGGCAGGATGAAGTTTTCCAGCGGGCCGACTTCGGCGTTCCACAGGTCGATAGCGGCCTCCAGGCGCTCCACTTCGGCCTGGTTCAGCGCTTGGTAGGCCGGCATCGCCAGCTCGCCACCGAGGTCGAACAGCCGGTGCTGGCAGGGCGCGAGCACCGCGCTGACCTCGCTCAGCGCCGGCTCTGCGGCCAGGCCCGCGAGCAGTACCCCGAGCTGGCTGTTGAGGGTGTCGACTTCGCCGATGGCGTCGACCCGGGGGTGGCTTTTCGGTACGCGGCGGCCGTCGCCCAGGCCGGTCTGGCCCTGGTCGCCGGTGCGGGTGTAGATCTTCGAGAGGCGAAAGCCCATGGTGGTGCCCTGTTCGGTCAGTTGGCCAGGTTCGGCAGAAGGCTGCTCGCAGCCTCCGGCGGGTGCAGTGGCAGGCGCAGGGTGAAGCAGGTGCCCACGCCCGGCGTGGAGTGCACCTCCATTTGGCCCTTGTGGTTGTTGGTGATGATGAAATAAGACACCGACAGCCCCAGGCCGGTGCCCTGGCCGATGTCCTTGGTGGTGAAGAACGGCTCGAAGGTGCGCTTGCGCACCGCCTCGGGCATGCCCACGCCGTTGTCTTCGACCTGGATCTCCGCCCACGGCCCGCGGGCCCGGGTGCGCAGCACGATGCGCCCTGGCTCGCTGCCCTCGGGGCGCTGGTGGATGGCCTGGGCGGCGTTTTTCAGCAGGTTCAGCAGCACCTGTTCCAACTCGTTGGCGGTGCCCATCACCGGGCCCAGCGCCGGGTCGAACTGGCGCACGATGGCCTGGCCCTTGAAGTCGAAACCGATCGCCAGGTCGAAGTCGTTGCCGGCGATTTCCAGCGCCTGGTCGATCAGCCCGGGCAGGTCGCAGGGGGCCATCTGGCGGTTGCTGCGGCGGCTGAAGCTGAGCATGTGGGTGACGATCTTCGCCGCCCGCGCGCCGGCGCTGTGGATGCCGTCGAGCAACTGCGGCACCTCGCGCTGCAGCAGGTAGTGGTTCACCTGGGCCAGCGGCACCCCGGCCTCGCTGGCCACCTCCTGGTTGCGCGGCAGCTCCGGCGACAGCCGCCGGCGGATGTTCTGCACGTTGTGCAGGATCGCCCCCAGCGGGTTGTTGATCTCATGGGCCATGCCGGCGGCCAGGCCGCCAACCGAGAGCATTTTCTCCGACTGCACCATCATGTCTTCGAGCGACAGCCGCTGAGTGATGTCGTCGATGCGGATCACCACGCCGCGCCCGGCGCTGCCGGTGAGTGGGTAGAAGGTGAGGGCGTAGTGGTGCGGCTGCTCGCCGCGCGGCCAGGTCACCCGCTCGATCTTCGCCACCTTGTGTTGCTCCACGCTGGCCTTGAGCTGCGGCAGGAACGGCTTGAGCGGCTCGAAAGCGAGAAAGATCGGCTGGTTCAGCGCTTCGTCCAGGCGCGTGCCGGAGAGCGCGCTGGCCTCCTGGTTCCACTGGGTCACGTAAAGCTGTTCGTCGAGCGCGATCAACGCCGAGGGCATCGAGTCGATGATGCTGTTGAGGTAGTTCTGGAACCCGGTGAGTTTCTTCTCGATCTTGCTGCGCACCTGCACTTCCAGCTCCAGCTTGCGGTTGCTGTTGCGGGTTTCCTCGGCCAGGCCCTGGGCGGCGTTGAACGCGGCCTGGGAGTCGTCGCGGGCGCGCTTGAGCTGCTGCTCGCGGGCTTCGATGCGGGTCAGCATGGTATTGAACGCCTCGGCCAGGCTGCCGATTTCGTCGTGGTTGCCGGGCAGGGCGCGCAGGGCGTAGTTCTCTTCGCGGGTCACCCGCCGCGACAGCTCTTCGAGCTGGTAGATGGGGGCGGTGATCAGGCGGCGGATCTGCCGGGCGATGACCATCCACAACAGCACGCTGAACACCAGGATGCCCAGGCTGGCGGTCAGGGTGCCGGTGTAGAACGCCACCGGCAGCTCGCTGCTGGCCACCAGCAGCAGGTGGCCGTTGCCGGGCAGGCTTACCAACTGGTTGCTGCGAAATTCCGTGGTGCGCCAGGCGTCGACGTCGCCCAGGTGCTGCGGCAGGCTCAGCCTGGCGCCGTGCTGCAGTTGCGCCAGGCGCTCGCCGCTGCTGCCGTACACCGCGGCGGCGCGCAGGGGGGCGTAGCTGTCGAGTTCGTGCAGCAGGGCGTTGGCCGCGTCGGTGTCGAGGCTGGCGCGCTGCGCCAGGGCCGGGTTGCTGCTCAGCCGGCCGATGGTCTGCAGTGCCTGGGGCGCCATGCTCTCCTGGGAGATCCAGTACGCGGCGCTGATGAACGTGAGGTTGGCCACCACCAGCACGGTGACCATCAGCGCCAGCAGGGCGGCGAGCAGCTTTTGCCCTACGGGTAGGTTTTCAAGGCGCTGGCGCAGGGTCATCGGGGTATCCGCAGGCAAAAATGGCAGGCACTGAGTGTAACAAAAGCGCGGGTCAGTTCACCGGCAGGCCGAGGCCGCCGAGGTGGGTGAGCAAGCGGCGGTGCAGGCCATCGAGCTGGGGCAGTGGCAAGCCGTGCGCTTGCGCCTGGGCGTGCGCGTAGCCGAGCAGGAAGGCGATTTCGGTGCGTTGGCCGCGGGCGACGTCCTGGTACATCGACGAATAGTTCGCCGCCGTGGCGGTGATCACCTGCCACACCTCGGTGGCCAGGCCCTGGGCTGCATCGGCCTGGCCACAGCGTTGCAGCAGCCGCGCCAGCTCCGCGCAGAGGCCATTGACCTCGCCCGGGTAGTGCGCCAGCTCGCCGTTGCGGCAGCCCAGCAGCACGGTGAGCGGGTTGATCGCGCAGTTGATCGCCAGCTTGCGCCACAGCCGGCTGCTGATGGCGGTGGTCCATTGGCAGGGGATGCCAGCGGTTTGCAGGTCGGCCAGCCAGGTGGGCGCGGCGCGGCCGTCGCCCAGCCAGTTTTGCCCGGCGCCGGCCTGCACCACCTGCCAGTCACCGCGGCGGAACGCCCCTTCGGTGCTCGACACCGCCACGCAGCGCGCCTGGGGCAGCGCGGCGCGCACCGCTTGCTGGCTGCCCAGGCCGTTTTGCAGCAAGAGCACCTGGGCGCCGGGTTGCAGCCGTGGGCCCAGGGCCCGGGCCGCGGCTTCGGCGTCGTAGGCTTTGCAGGCCAGCAGCAGGTGGCTGATCGGCGCGGGGCTGGCGAGGGCTTCGGCGGGCAGCGCGTGGCGCTGGGTGCCGCTGGCGGTTTCGAGGGCCAGCCCGCCGGCGGCGTGGTACTGCGCCAGCCGCGCGGCGCTGCGCAGCAGCAGGGTGACCGGCAGCCCGGCGGCGGCCAGCCGGCACGCCCAGAGGCTGCCCAGGCTGCCGGCGCCGAGCACGTGCCAGGCGTTCATCGCTTAGCCCTTGGGCACCAGGCGCTTGGCGGTGACCACGCCGGTGGCATGGGAACGGCACAGCAGTTGCGCGGCTTCGCGTTGCAGGTGGCCCGGCTCCAGCGGCAGGCAGGCGGCGTCTACCCCGACCAGGGCGATACCGGCCTCGATGTCGATCACCCCGGCCTGGGTCAGGAAGCCCTTCTGGTTGAGGCCTTCGTACAACCGCTTGAAGCTGCTCGGCGCGCACTCCTGGAGGTCTGGTGGCAGGGTCATCAGAACGAAGTGGTGGTCGTCGAGGCGCACGAGTGTGTCGAGCGGCCGCACCATTTGTTGCAGGCGGCGCCCCACCGACTGCATCAAATCGTCGTAGAATGCGCGGCCGTTCTCGGCCAGCAGCGGCTCGCCGTTGCGCAGGCCGATCAACAGGTAGCACAGCGCGCCGCCGCGGGCCTGGATCTGCCGCAGGCTGTCGTTCAGGCGCTGCTTGAGGTAACGGGCGTTGCCCAGGCCGGTGGTGGCATCGACCTGGTTGCGCTGCTCGAGGCTGGCGAGGTTTTCCCGCAGCAGGCGGTTTTCGCCTTGCAGCCGTTGCAGTACGTTGCTCAGCCGGGCCGCGGCGTGCACCCGCGGCAGCAGTTGGTCGGCCAGTTGCGTGGGGGCGATCACATCGTCGATGTCGAGGTCAGAGTCGGGGTCGAGCAGGCCGTTGCTCGAGCGCTCGTCGATGAGGATCACGTAGGTGTAGCGGTCGTGGCGCTCGTCGAGCTGGCGGATCTGCGCGGCCAGGGCCAGGCCCGGGCGGCCGGCGGTGATCACCACGGCCGGGGCGCGCAGCTCGAGGTGGCGGGCGGCGGCGTTGTGGTCGCAGTGGCGAATGTCTTCATACCCGCCGCTGTACAGCACGGCAGCCATCGGGGTGTTGAAGTCTTTGTCGTCGTTGACCAGCAAAAGGCTCAGGTGGGCTGTGGGCATGTGGTGCTCGCAAGGAATGGAAGAATACCGCCGCAATACTCGGAAACGACGCTGTCCACGCGCTGAGCCGTGAAACCCCGGCATATCGTAATGCTGGCACCCGTTATAATGAGCCGGTGTTCGTATCGTCAAGCCGCCTGCAACAGCGAAACGCTCAATGGTCGATTCGGGCGGCCAGCGGCACCTTTTAACCTTCATCATCAGGAGAAATTCAATGCCTTCGTTCGACGTGGTGTCGGAACTCGACAAACACGAAGTCACCAACGCGGTAGACAACGCCATCAAGGAACTCGACCGCCGCTATGACCTGCGTGGCAAGGGCCGTTTCGAGTTCAAGGAACTCACCGTGACCCTCACCGCCGAAGCGGAATTCCAGCTCGAGGCGATGCTGGAAATCCTTCGCCTGAGCCTGGTCAAGCGCAAGATCGACGTGCAGTGCCTGGAGGTCAAGGACGCCTACGCCTCCGGCAAGGAAATGAAACAGGAAGCCACCCTGCGCGAGGGCATCGATAAAGAGCTGGCGAAGAAGATCGTTGGCCATATCAAGGATGCCAAGTTGAAGGTGCAGGCGGCTATCCAGGGCGAGCAGGTGCGGGTCACCGGCAAGAAGCGCGACGACCTGCAAGAGGCCATCGCCAAGCTGCGCGGCCACGATTTCGGCATGCCGCTGCAGTTCAACAACTTCCGCGATTGACGGGAACCCTCGCCGCAGGGCGGCGTCGGAGCGGTTTGTAACCAAGGCCCATGGGCTAACATGGGCCTTTTGTTTTTCTGAAGGAGACGTAAATGGACCTGAACGCCGAAGTCGACCACCTGGTACGCACCTCGCAAGGCTGGATCCCGATGATCATGCAGTACAGCAGCCGGGTGCTGCTGGCGGTGTTCACTCTGGCCATCGGCTGGTGGTTGATCAACCAGTTCACCAACCGGGTGGGCAAGCTGCTGGCGCTGCGCAGCGTTGACCTGGCGCTGCAGGGCTTTATCAGCAGCATCGCCAACATTGCCCTGAAGGTGATGCTGGTGATCAGCGTGGCGTCGATGATCGGCATCGAAACCACCTCGTTCGTCGCCGCCCTTGGCGCCGCCGGCCTGGCCATCGGCCTGGCCTTGCAAGGCAGCCTGGCGAACTTCGCCGGCGGGGTGCTGATCTTGCTGTTCCGCCCGTTCCGCATCGGTGACTGGATCGAAATCTCCAGCACGTCGGGCACGGTCGATGCGATTCAGATTTTCCACACGGTGCTGCGCACCGGCGACAACCGCACGGTGATCATCCCCAACGGGCAGCTGTCGAACGGCATCATCACCAACAGCAGCCGCCAGGCCACGCGCAAGATCATGTACAACGTGGGCGTGGACTACGACGCCGACCTGCAAAAGGCCATCGACGTGCTGATGGCCTTCACCCAGGACCCCCGCGTACTGCAAGACCCAGCCCCCGAGGCGGTGGTCACCACCCTGGGCGACAGTTCGATCACGCTGCAATTGCGCCTGTGGGTGAATTCCGGCGACCTGGGCGGGATTACCAACCGCTTGAACCTCGAAGTGCGCGACCGCCTGCGTGAGGCGGGCATCGACATTCCGTTCCCGCAGCGGGTGATCCGTGTGGTGCAGGAAGGCGCTCAGCAAGGGTAGGGGAATAGCGGGGGGCGACCTCAGGGCCTCTCGCCCGGCTGTGCCGTAATGCTGTTCACTTAAGCGATTTCAGGGCTTCATGGAGGGGATCAATCTGTGAGCTCTGCTGAATTCGTGCATGAGCTTTAGGGCCCATCGC